>JAEZJK010000045.1 GCA_023415835.1 Bacillota bacterium | reverse complement strand
TTACGGGTAGCAAGTAACAAGCTTATCGCGTGTGGCAGATCGTACCAACGCCGTTTAGGCGTGGCTAGTAATAAAGGGCTATGCCCGTTAATGAAAAACCCCCGGCTGTGCCGGGGGATATTTATTTGGGGCAAGAATTCCATAAAAACTTTAATAGGGGTGGGACTTAGTTGTTTCCCGGCAAATAAAATGCTGGCTATTTTTTCTAAATCAAAGATCTATGAAAGAGAGGAGATAGGTGTTTAGTAGAGAAGTATTTTGAGAAGATGAAAAGAATAAAGTGGTTGGGAGCAGATCAATGTTTAAAACTCCTCAAGATGTATTCAAACCGGGTAGTAGCTTGATAGTACAATTTTCCGACGCTATCGGGCAAATCAAAGAATGTACCGGAATTATTAAAACGATCATCCGTAGCACTAAAGAAAATAAGTTATTTATCGAACTTGAACAGAAAGAATTGGCCAAAAAAATTCTGCAGGGAACAGAGTTAACCATCAGTTTTCAAGATTATGAAGGGCAAAAACATAAGTTTGGGACTTATGTGATTGAGAAAAAGACCGATGAAGGCGAACCTTTAATTTTAGCCAATCCAATTGAGGTGGATTATACATCGTTTCGCCGTTTTATCAGGGCAGAAGTTACCCTGCCATTTCGTTATTCGCTAAACGATCGTTCGGGACTGGGAAAAGTAGTAAATTTATCCGGATGCGGATTATTTGCGGTGGTCAACCTTAACAGCGCCTTTAAAGCTAGCGAAATTATCGATTTTGAATTTGAACTTCCTGAGAAAACGAAACCGATGCGTTTGTCGGGGAGAATTATCCGGGTAGAAATTGTAGGCAACCCTGTTATGCATGGGATCGCCATTGATTTTGAGTTTATCGACATTTATGATCAGACGGAGATTGCCGTGTATGTTACTAAATTACAGCATCAAAGAGGAATTTTAAAACCCGTAAATAATTGAGCGAGTTTCATAATTACAAAAATTTATCTTCGCATGCAATATATAGTGTAGGTTTTATTTTAGTCTATCAATATATTGTATGCGTAGCCGGAAAAAAGGAATTATGAACCGCCTAAATTATTAAAAGATTGATTTCTGACCATCATATAATAGAGGAAACAATCCTTTTCAAACAAAAATTACTATAAAAGAAGCCCGTTTATAGGCTTCTTTTATAGTGCAAAAATATGATTGCCGATCTTGTTCACAATTGGCCGCGACCATATCCAATGGGAAGTGGTTTTAGCGGGATTATAAAAGTAGATAGCGCCGCCGGTAGGATCCCAACCTGCAACCGCCAAACGAGCGGCTTGAAGGGCTTGTTGGTTGGGGGTCTTCCAGATTTGACCGTCCCGTACCGTACAGAACTCACCTTGAGTAAAGATAATCTGAGACAGGTTTTTAGGAAAGCGTGAATCTTCAAGCCGGTTTAGTAAAACCGCGCCAACCCCAACTTGACCCACAAAGGGTTCTCCCCTGGATTCGGCATAAATCACCCTGGCCAAGAGATTAATATCTATATTTGAGTTAGATTTTGCCGTCGTAGGTTTGACATTGTTAACCGCGGGTTTCCAGGTAGTTGCCTCAATTGGGGCAGCGAATTTATTTTGAGCATTTGATTCAGTCTGGGATTGTTCCAAACTGGCCTGTTTCATGGTTGTTTGGCTTGCTACAGTTTCTTCTCGTCTCCGGTTATCAGGTGATTTTGATAAAACTTTATTAACCGTTTTAATTGGTTTGCTCTTTACCAAGTCTTGGGCAGGCCCCAAGATGCCTCCGGAAAACGATAGGACCATGCTCACCAACATTAACCCGCAAGTCAATTTGGTAAATTTGCTTTCTTTAATACGATTAAACATTTCCTATCCTCCTTTTAGCAACGTTCCGGGTGAATCTTACGAAGTCAAGGATTATAAGCAAAACTCAATCTAAGATAGTATTATAACATGGGCATTATGGGTTAACCAGCAGTAAATCGAGGGGATAGAGTTAAGATCAACCATAATAATAATACAATTAAATCCTAAAATTGTTATTGGGCAGACTTAGATATACGCCCTTTGAGACGGATACAATAAAACATCCCAAAATCTTAACAGGAGAGAAGAGGCAGATGGTTAAATCGAAACGTAAAAAACGGGATTTGGATGAAAAAATTCGGCTGTTGGATGACCTGGAAGAAACGGAATCAGGAATGTATTTAAGCCTACTCGCTGATGAGCCGGGAGAAGCAGAGGCGGCAATGGTTTTAAACTCACTGGTTGATGATCCGGATGAACTGGTGCGGAAGGCCTTCCTATACCAAGAAGATAATGAATCCTATTCAAGATAAAGAAAAGAGCCGGTGATTTATTAAATTCCGGCTCTTCCCACTCCGGGCTGAAAGAGAGTATCTATCAGTCTCTTTCAAGGGAGCGGTTATATGTTTGACAACTTTAGACGGTTTTATACTTTAAGCCGATGCCATAATAAACCAAATTTTACAATGTTCAGCAGGAAACAAACAGAAAACACCGAATAATAAATACCGGATAACATTTTTCCAGAGTATGGGAGGTGGTTTCGGTGTTTGAATTTACCGTCCGTCAAAGGCTTGCTGCGTTAGTGCTCTTATTTTTAATGTTACTAGGAGGTTCGTTACTTTTTTTCAAGCGGGAGAATCAAGGTTATACTGAGGAATACCGAGTAAAAGCGGAAGAAGGGTTGATTTATGTTCACGTTTGCGGGGCTGTAGCTAACCCCGGAGTTATCAGTGTCAAACCGGGGACTAGAAAACATGAGGCTCTCCAGCAAGCCGGAGGGGCGCTTCCCGAAGGGGATTTAGACCAAGTTAATTTGGCTGAGTATGTTTTAGATGGTGAACAGGTTTATTTGCCGAGAAGAGGGGAACCCCCCCTTAAAAACACTCGAAAAAGAACAATTATTACAGCCCAAGGGACAAATCAGGGGAACCAAGCCAAAACTGAAGGCGCTGTCAAAACGCCCTATGATTTAAATAGCGCTACTCAAAAAGATCTGGAGAATGTCCCGGGTATCGGCCCATCACTGGCAACACGGATTTTGCAATATCGGGTTGCACAAGGGAGATTCAATAACTACGAAGAATTGTTAAAAGTCTCCGGTATAGGCGCAGCTAAACTGGAACAGTTCCGGGCTTATCTGTGTGTAAAATGAGATTACCGCATAGTGCCTATGTATTGATCGCTTTAAGCGGTGGAATAATTATCGCTGCTTTTACCCCTTGCTTTCCACTCCTCTGGCTTCTTACCGGGTTAATTCTGACCGTCGCTGGGATCATTCGGTACATTCATCGAGGGAACCTGGGTTGGCTATTGTTGCTGGGTTGTTTGATCGGAGGCGGTTTTTGGTTCAGTATGTCCCGGTTCAATTATCTACGTCAAGTGGAACATTACCGAACTTTTCATCAAAGGGAGATCTCAGTTGACGGAACCATTGGATCGCGCCCCGAAGCTAGCCGGAACGGTTTTTGGTTTATTTTACAGGCTCATGCTAACGACCGGCTGAAAGTTACCCGAGGACGGATAATCGTATTCGTTAAAAATGTCCCTTCCGATGATTGGTACGGGCGGAAGATAACCGTCAGGGGAAGGTTTCGGGCTGTAGGCCCAAAGGTAACCGGTTTTCCGGATTATATGGAAATTGAAAAAATAGCCGGAAGTATTTCTGCTTTGGGATCCCCGCAATTTCAGGCCGGGTTTGGCCTGCCCCCGCCCTTTATCTGGGCGGATCGGATTCGCCAAAAACTGACTCGGTTTGGAGCGGGAACTTTAGAACCGAGAAACGCCCGTTTATTACACGGGATAATTTTCGGGGATCCTTTGGGAGACGTTGATGACAGATTCATCATTAATCTCCGCCGTACCTCTACCATTCATTTACTCTCCGTTTCCGGAATGCATGTTGGGTTTCTCGCGCTGACCCTTAATTTTCTTTTAGGGTTATGTAAGGTGCCAAAGGGGTTAAGAGTTTTACCTTTGATAGCCGGAATCTGGTTCTACATTATGATGACCGGAATGGATCCTCCCCCGTTCCGGGCGGGGATTATGTTGATCATCGCGCTAACCGGCGGTTTGTTGAAAGCGGGAGATATTCCTTTAAACAGGTTGGGCTTGGCTGCGATTGTTTTGTTATTGATGAACCCCTTTAATTTATTCGATCCATCCTTTCAACTCACCTTTGCCGCCGCCTTCGGCGTCAGCTGCCTCTATCCGCTACTGGTAGAATATTTACCGGTTAAACGTAAATATCTTGGATCCCTTTGGAAGGCTTTGTTGGTGTCAATCAGCGCGCAATTAACGATCGCGCCGATTCTGATCCAATATTTCCAATCGGTTTCATGGGTGTCGCCATTGGCCAATATAATTTTGGTTGGTCCGGGAGAAGTGGTGGTAATTGGCGGCTTAGCTGGGGAGATCATTGGGAACTTTTGGCCTTGGCTTGGCGGGCAAGTGTTGACGATTATTAATTTCATTTTGAACCTGATGAGAATATTCATCAATTGGTGCGGGGATATGCCTTGGTCTGCTTCTTGGTCGCCCCAATGGACTTGGCCTTGGATAGCCGGATATTATCTTGGACTGGCGTTATTATTAGACTCGCTCCGGCCGAACCTGCTTAATCAAAAACAACGCTGTTTTAAAGTTAGCCCAGTTTTATTCGGTTTTTTGCTATTGATCAATTTGAGTGTTTGGGGTATTTATTTCAATCAACTTAAAGGTGATTACCTTCAGGTATTATTCATTGATGTCGGACAGGGAGACGCCATTTTGATCCGGTCGCCGAAAGGGGAATACACCATGATTGACGGCGGTGATGAAGGACGAGGCAAACGAGCCATTCTACCATATTTGCGAATGAACGGGGTTTTCCGCTTGGAGATGGCCTTTCTCACCCATTATCATAAGGATCATTGGGGCGGAATTATTGAAGTGCTAAAAGAAGTTCCGGCAAATACCGTTTTTCTGCCGCCCCCCAGGGATACCAATGACTATTCGGAATTCGAAGCACAATTTAAGTTCCCCCAAATAAACCGGAGGACAGTCGGTAAAGGAATGCTCTTTGATATAGGTAAAGGGGCCAGCCTGGAAGTTTTAGAAGTCCCCAATCTTGATTCGGAAAATGACCGTTCCGTCGTCTTGCTTGTTACTTTCGGAAAAAATCGGCTGTTATTAACAGGAGATTTATCATTCAAAGGCGAAGATTTGCTCTTAAAGAAGAACCCGCATCGATTGAACGCCGCTGTTTTAAAAGTGGGGCACCATGGCAGTAATTATTCGAGTGGAGTCCCATTTTTATCACAGATTAAACCGGGACTAGCTATGATCTCGGTTGGCGCGGCGAACCGGTTCGGGCATCCGGGGCCGGCGACAATAAACCGGTTACGATCTTTGGGGGCGAAAATTTTTCGTACCGACTCCCTGGGTATAATCGATTGCCGAATTTATCGGGACCGGGTTCTGGTTAGGACAACTAAGGGTGGTAAATAATGACGCGAGCGGAATTTTTAAAACAGCTGAATGAGGGACGAATGCTCCCTGTCTATTTGTTTTTAGGCGGAGAAACCCTCTTTCATGAGGAATTACTGGAAGCGGCCGTTGGGAAAATGCTCCCTGAAGCGGAACGGGAGTTTAATTTAACGCGGTTTAACGCTGCTACGGTTATGGCTGATGAGTTCAGCGCCAACCTGGAGACCGGTTCATTGTTTGGAAACACCCGGATTATCCAGCTTAATGAGTTCGAAAACGCCTCCGGAGAGGTCGAAGCGGTCCTGCTTAAGAGTTTCACTCAATTACCCCAGGGCGTTCATTTGATCGTCTCCGCCCTTAAGCTGGATGGTAGAAAGAAGGCCAGCCAGGAATTGCAAAAGCGAATCCCGGTGGTCGATTGCAACAAATTAACCGATGCCGACCTGCCGGTTTGGATCAAACAGCGGGCTCAAAAAATTGGTTTGGAATTATCGCCGGAACAGGCGCGGTTGATCGGGGAACGGGCCGGCGCCGATTTGCTCCGGATCCGGACCGAGCTTGAGAAATTAGCTGTTTTCATGGGCAAAAGCCGAAAGCTGACTGAAGCCGATTTAGAAGCTTTGCTGCCGGGCGAACCGGAGCCGGATATCTTCGGGCTGATTGATGCGGTGGCCGGAAGAAATCCCAAATTGGGACTACCCCGTTTGGAAGAGTTATTAAACTCCGGCGAAAACGAACTTAAAATTCTGGCTACCCTATCGCGGCAGTTTCGGAATATCGCCGCCGCCTTGGAAGCGAAAGAACAGGGCATGACTTCCCGAGGTTTGGCTGATTATTTAGGGATCAACCCTTACGTCGCGGAAAAAAGTTTCGGCCAGGCGCGGTTTTTCACTTTACCTGAACTTCAAAAGGTATTGAACCGTCTGCTCCAGGCGGATTACAGGATCAAGACGGGGCAGCGGGAACCCCGGCTGGAACTGGAAATGGCGGTGGTGGAGATTACGAGTCAGGCAAAAGTGTGAAGTTGAACGATTAAAGTTTAAAGTTCAAGCATCTTTTCGCCGGGTTTCGGGGCTTCTCGGCCTTCGTTTGTCGAGAGCCTTAGATTAGGGGATGAAATCATACAGCGGAAGAATGCTATTTGATCGTCGTTTTATTCATATTGTTATTGTTTATGGTCCTGGGCCTGCTAGCCGATACCGGTCGTAACCGTAACTTGCCAGCGCTGTTTTGACCGTGTTGTCGGAGAGGCTGTTTTCGATCATGATTTTGGTTGCCATTAGGAAGTCGTTAACCTTATTTCTGGATACGCTCATAATTTTTAGTCTCCTTTTTAATATTTTTTGGGACTATCATCTTTTTTGTAGTTTAGTCATTATTTCATGGGGTTCTTCCATTATTTTTGGTGGTTCCATGATTATTTCGAGTAGTTTGATCGTTATTTCGGATCGTTTGATCATTATTTCACGCAGTTCTTCCATTATTTCATGATGTTACATAATTATTTCGGGTCGTTTGATCACTTTTCTCTGCTGTTTAGTCGTTATTTCAGGTAGTTTTATGATTCTCTCGAGTGGTTGGATGATTTTTTTCTGCGGTTTGGTGATTCATAGGAGCAGTGGGATGGTTACGGCTATAGCGAAGTAATGAAAAGTGAATTTAAATTTTACCCTTTATCATTTCAGGAAGTGTAAAGTGAAAGCATAAAGGGTAAAACAAATTCTAAATGCTGAAGGAATTTGATTTTGCACTTTACCCTTTAAAATTTACAATTTACAATTTTCATACCCCTTTACTTTCGACTTTCGGCTTAATTCCCCCCTTACATTATCAACGTCACCTCATCCACCGAACGCCTTGGTATTACCTCAGCCTCTTCCGCCGGATACCCGACGGGAATGATCGCCACCGGCCTCAGATTGCCGCCTAACCCGAGGGTTTCCTTAACCTGCTCTTCGTCAAAGGCTCCCACCCAACAACTTCCCAGGCCATAAGCGGTAGCCGTCAATAGCAAATTTTCAACCGCGGCGGCGGTGTCCTGGAGGCAGTATAG
Organism: Bacillota bacterium; assembly: GCA_023415835.1. Lineage (GTDB taxonomy): Bacteria > Bacillota > UBA4882 > UBA8346 > UBA8346 > JAAYHS01. Next base: position 62,383 of record JAEZJK010000045.1, on the reverse strand, counting down.
TTCGGCCCCGCGTTGGCCGTACCGGGCAGCGGAACGGGCCGGGTCAGCGCAGACTACGATGCAGACCGGAGCCGAGGCCAGAAAATCTTGGCCGAAGGCGGCCTGAACTAATCGTTCTTTCAAGTCATCCCGTCTAACAACAACAAACTTCCAGGGCTCCAGGTTTCCGGCGCTGGGAGCCAGGTGGGCCGATTCCAACATCCGGCCAATGGTCGCCTCTGGAATGCGAGTTGCTTCATACCGGCGGACGCTCCGCCGTTCCTCGATGGCTGCGATGACGTCTTTGGTCAATTTGATTCACTCCTCATTAAGTGGTGCCCGGATAGTTTTTCCCATTAAAAGCAGTTCTATGAAACAATAATTTTTTAGATTAATTTCACAAAAAGTTACCAATATAGCAGGATTTGCTTGGAGAATAGCGAAGAATGCTAGATGATTGTTAGGTAGTTTGGCTAGGGCATGGGTAGAGGCTTGAGACATAAGTGAAAAGCCGGGTAAAACTTTTAAAAAAAACTAAACTTTACCCATGCTTCATCCGATTACTGTTATAGATGTTTTAGAGAACATTACCTGTGTTCGGATGAGGTGTAAAAATGTGGGACAAAATCACTGACAACCGGACGTCGAGACTCCTGGAACGCGCCATGGACGCTTCGATGCTTCGTAAGCAATTGATCAACCAAAATATCGCTAATGTAAACACACCGTTCTATAAGAGATTGGACATCGACTTCGCCGCCGCTTTGGATGAACGGATCAACAAGGACGAACTGGAAATGGCTAGGACCCATCCAATGCATATTGCCAATTCACAGCCTGGGCTAGGACCGATGAAAATTACCAGAGAGACTAAGACTCTCAGCCGTTACGACACCAACAACATCGACGTCGAGTTCGAAATGGCCCAGGACGCTCAAAACACCCTCTTTTTCCAATCGGTTACTCAAACTTGGAAAAACAGAATGAACCGGTTAAAATCGGCAATCGAAGGGAGATGACCTGAATGGATTTATTCCGCAATTTTGATATCAGCGCCAGCGCTTTGACAGCCGAACGGCTGAGAATGGATCTGATATCCAACAATATCGCCAATGCTCATACCACAAGGACCCCGGAAGGGGGACCCTATGTCCGGAAAGTCCCGGTATTTATGGAAGTAATTGAAGAAACCATCAATGCCAAGGGGCAAATGGTTTCCCGGGCGGCAGGGGTCAAAGTGGTCCGGATTAAACCGGATGAAAGTAAACCGCGGATAGTCTATGACCCGGCCCATCCCGACGCTAACGCCGATGGGTATGTGCTTTATCCGGACATTAACCCGGTGGTGGAAATGGTCAACTTAATCTCGGCGAGCCGGTCTTATGAAGCTAATGTTACTGCTTTTAATTCAGCCAAAGATATGTATCGGGCGGCTTTAGAAATTGGTAAGGCATAGGAAAGGGAGGTCGTAAAAGGTGAGCACGATGCCAATCAGTCAAGTTTCATTCATCAAATTGGAGAAAGAACCCAAACCATTTAACGAAAATCCGGCGGCAGGCGCTTCCTTTGAGCAAATGTTGGGACAAGCGATGGACAAGGTTAACGCCCTTCAGATAAAATCGTCGGATCTTAGCGCTCAAATGGCCTCCGGTAATCTGGAGTATGTCCATCAGGCAATGGTGATGGCTGAAAAAGCAGGGTTAGCTTTTGATTTCACCATGCAGCTCCGGAACAAAGTGCTGGAAGCATATCAGGAAATTATGCGGACCCAGATTTAAGCCTGCCTTCTAAGTGCCTAGGCAATCAAAATTGAGTTTTACTTGAATTCTTATCATATTTGCCAGTCGTCCACAATGGTATCTTTAAATTGATCTGATACTAAATGATAATTTAGATTCACCATTTGTTTGGGATTAAAACTTTGATTGCGCCAGGTATGAGCTCTAGGAGGTTAATGTGAACGAGATTTTAACCCAGATAAAAAATCTCTGGAACCAGATGAATACCACCCGGCGAATAATCGTTGTGGTGGTTCTGCTGTTGGTATTAGGGACAATTTTTTTTGGAGTCAGGTGGGCCAGATCGCCCCGGTATGAACTGTTATATTCCCGCCTAACCGAACAAGACCGGAGCGAGATCGTTACCAAGCTGGAAGAATTAGGAGTACCCTATCGGACTTCGGCCGGTGGCGGTATTGAGGTCCCTAACGCGGTCTCGGTACGCGCGAACTTGTTAAAAGAAGGGATTCCCCGCGGTGGTGTGGTTGGTTGGGAAATTTTCGATCAAAATTCCTTCAGCGCTACCGACTTTACTAATCAGATCAACCGGCAACGGGCGATTGCAGGTGAATTAACCCGGACCTTACAACGGCTGGACGGGATCTTTGACGCCAAGATTTTGTTGAATTTACCCGATTCCAGCGAATATATTTTCGCCGACGACAAACCGGAAGGAACAGTCTCGGTTCAATTGCAATTAAGGGGCCCGGGAGTGCTTACCCAAGCTCAGGTCGAATCTATCGCCAACTTGGTTGCGGCCAGCACCGGTATTAAAAAAGAAAATGTCACCATTATCGATAACTATGCCAATGATTTAACAGCAATGCTCCGTCCGGGACGTAACGGGAAAAGAGGGCTCCCGGGACCGGACTCAATCGCTGATACTTTTAGCGCGAAATACGATTATGAAAACCAAGTAGAACGACGTGTCGAGAGCATGCTCTCCAAGGTATTCGGTTTTAACCGGGCTGTGGTTAGAGTCAATGCCGAGCTGGATCTCGACTATCAAGAACAAAAGAGTGAAACTTTTGCCGATAAAGGGGTTCCCCGTAGCGAACAGGAAAAATACGAAACATATGAAGGGACGGGAAGCTCAAGTGTTGGCGTTCCCGGGACCGATACCAATATTACTCAATACAAAGCGACTGATTCGGGAGTAACCAATTATAAGGCGGAAAAATCGGAACGGACAACCAATTACGAAATCAGTAAAGTCGAAGAGTTTCGAGTCGGGGCGCCCGGAAAAGTTAAACGGCTGACGGTTGGCGTTTGGGTTGACGGCAATTTACCGGCGCTTACCAAACAAAAAGTCTATAATACCGTTGCCGCCGCAGTAGGGATCGCGGAAGACCGCGGCGACCAATTGACCGTAGAGACGATTGAATTCTCCAAACCGGCTGAAGAAAAACCGGTTGAAATCCCTTGGAATACTATTATTGGCGCTTTCATCGGAATGGTTTTATTGTCAACACTCATGGTTATCGCCCGCCGCAGTTCGCCAGCGGTCAAGCCCAAGCAGGAAAAAGAGATTCTTGATGAAGAACTCAATGTTGAAGATGTAATCGTTGGTTCGAAGATCGATACCTTAGTTGAAGATAAGTATATCGCCGAAGACGCGGCTGCCATTGAAATAACTCCGGAGGAAAGGGCCCGCAACGAACGGTTAATGGCGATTGAAAAATATGCCCGTGAAAAACCGGGGGATGTTGCTGTTTTACTAAAAGCTTGGCTTTCCGAAGAAACTTAAAAACTGGGGTGAACTCCCGTGCCAAAACCACAAGAACTTACAGGGAAACAAAAAGCGGCGATCTTGCTATTGTCGCTCGGTTCGGAAATCTCGGCCGGTATTATGAAGAACTTACGCGAAGACGAGATTGAAGAACTTAGCCTGGAGATCGCCAATATTCGCCGGGTGCCTGCGGAAGTAAAGGATCAGGTCCTTGAGGAATTTTATCAAATTTGCCTGGCTCAGGAATATATCTTGTCAGGTGGAATCGATTCCGCCCGTGAAATCTTGGAAAAAGCATTGGGTTCCCATAAAGCCCATGATATCATTGGCAAGTTAACCGCTTCGCTACAAGTCAGGCCGTTTGATTTTGCGCGTAAAACAGAGCCAAGCCAGTTATTGAATTTCATTCAAAACGAACACCCTCAAACTATTGCTTTGGTTATGGCTTATCTTTCCCCGGAACAAGCCGGGATTATCCTTTCAGCCTTACCTCCGCTCCAACAAGTGGAAGTCGCCAGACGGGTTGCGACCATGGATCGGACTTCCCCCGATGTCCTCCGTGAGGTAGAATTGATTTTAGAAAAGAAACTTTCCTCGTTTGTGATGCAAGACTTCACGATTGCAGGTGGAGTTGAATCGGTTGTATCGATTTTGAACCGGGTTGACCGGGGCACTGAAAAGACAATCCTGGAAGCATTGGCCGAAGAGAACCCGGAATTGGCCGACGAGATCAAACGCCGGATGTTCGTCTTCGAAGATATTGTATTGCTTGATAACCGGTCGGTGCAGCGGATTTTACGAGAGATTGACGCCAAAGATCTGTCAATGGCGATGAAGACCGCCAGTGAAGATGTTAAAAATCTTGTCTTCCGCAACATGTCAAAACGCGCTGTTGAATTGCTCAAGGAAGATATGGGTTATATGGGGCCCGTACGCTTACGCGATGTTGAAGAAGCCCAACAGAAGATTGTAAATGTCATCCGGCAACTTGAAGACTCCGGAGAGATTATTATCTCCAGAGGCAAGGAGGATGAATTGATTGTCTAAAATTATCAAATCGCAGCATTGTATAGAGGCTCATCCGTGTCGGCTGGATCCGGTCGATGTGGATGCCTTTTTTGTTAATAGTCAGGAAGAAGATGAAATGCTAGATTATTCATCCGAAACCGATGCGGAAACCGCCACGGCTTTGGAGGAGGTTTTGGAAACAATCTTTCCTCCGGGTGAGGATAGGAAGGTAGAATCAGATAATTATACTGGGCAAAATCCCGAAAACCCGGAAGGGGAGGACACTGAACTTAATGGATTAGCAGCCGGCGTTCCGGAGATTGACTTGTTTAAAATGAACCGTGAAGCTGAAAGGCTAATCGCTCAAAGCAAACAAGAGGCCGGCGCCTTGGCTGACCTAGCCCGGGAAAAGGCCGAAAGTATCACCGGTACCGCTAAAGAGGAAGCCGCGGGTATTATGGGACGGGCCGAAGAAGAAGCCTTACGAATTAAAGAACAAGCCAGCCTAGATGCGGAAGGGATTATAGAGCAAGCTAGGGAACAAGCGGATGAAACCATTGCTCAAGCTGAACAAGAAGCGGAGAATATAATTAATCAGGCGCGGCTCCAAGCTGAAGGGCTGAAGGCGGAGGCCCATCGCCAAGGCTTAACGGAAGGGCGTCAAGAAGGCTTGGCGAAGGCGAAACAAGAAACTGAAGCTAATTTGGTAAATTCATTGAATATACTTTCTCAAGCTGAGGAGGAAAGGGTTCAACGGATCGCCTCTTCGGAAATGGAACTGTTAAAATTGGTGGCCGGGATTACCGAAAAAATAATCGGCTCCGAATTGAAGAACCATCCGGAACAGATCGTTTCCATAGTTAAAGAGGCCTTAAGCAGGGTTGCAACTGCCAATTCGATTACCGTAAAGATTAATCCCGAAGATTTGCAGATGATCAGGGAAAACCTCCCGGTTTTACATGATGTTTTTAATGAACCGAAAATAATTACTGTAAAAGAAGATCAAACAATTCTTCCGGGGGATTGTTTTATCGAGACCGAGCATGGTAAGGTGGATGCCCGGATTAAATCTCAACTTGAGCGAATTATGAATGAAATCGTAAAGGCGGGCCAAGTCAATGAGCCTGGTTGAAATTCAACCATTCAGCGCTGAAAAATACTTAAAATCCATCAAAACGGTTGACCCAATCAGGCGGACTGGCAGGGTTAGCCAGATTGTCGGATTGACCATTGAAGCGGACGGACCAGCGGTAAACCTTGGCGAGCATTGCCTGATCAAAGTGAACGATCGCTCCGAAATAATCTCCGCGGAAGTGGTTGGTTTTAAATCAGGCCGAGTTTTATTAATGCCCCTTGGCGAGATTGCCGGAATCGGCCCGGGATGTGAAATCATCGCTACCGGCCAAAAGCTTCAGGTAGAAATCGGGCCGGGGCTCTTAGGCCGGGTATTGGACGGCCTAGGCCGGCCGATTGATGAAAAAGGCCCCTTATTTACCGGGGAATATTATCCTTTACAAGCTTCTCCGCCTAATCCCCTCACCCGAAGGCGGATTAACACTCCTTTATCTATGGGTATTAGGGCAATTGACTCCCTGTTAACTTGTGGCCGGGGACAAAGGGTGGGGATTTTCGCCGGGAGCGGCGTTGGGAAAAGCACTCTGCTCGGGATGATCGCCCGGAATACCGACGCCGACATCAATGTGATCGGATTAATCGGGGAGCGGGGCCGGGAAGTGCGCGACTTTTTAGAACGTGATTTGGGGCCGGAAGGGATCGCCCGTTCGGTAGTGGTAGTCGCCACCTCCGACCAACCGGCTTTGGTCCGGATTAAAGGGGCAATGGTAGCTACCGCTATTGCCGAATATTTTCGGGATCAAGGGAAAGATGTTATTTTAATGATGGATTCGGTAACCCGGTTTGCCATCGCCCAACGGGAAGTGGGGTTGGCTGTAGGGGAACCGCCGACGACCCGTGGGTATACCCCTTCGGTCTTCGCCTTGCTGCCCCGCCTGTTGGAAAGGTCCGGCACCTCCGATCTGGGGAGCATCACCGGTTTATATACAGTATTAGTCGAAGGCGACGATATGAATGAGCCGATAGCGGATGCGGTCCGTGGCATTCTAGACGGCCATATCGTCCTTTCCCGGGAATTAGCACATCAAAACCATTATCCGGCCATTGACGTCTTAGCCAGTGTCAGCCGCCTCATAGGCGAATTGGGCAAAGAGGAACACCTCAGGGCGGCCGGGGAACTTCGAAGTATGTTGGCGACTTATCGGGATAATCAGGATTTAATTAATATCGGCGCTTACTCACAGGGGAGCAACCCTCAGATTGATAAGGCTATTGGTATGATCCAAATAATCAACGAATTTTTACGGCAACGGATTGACGAAAAAGTAACTTATGCCGATACCACCTCCCGCATAATTCAGATGTTTAAAGGCCGCTCATGAAAAAATTCAAGTTTAAATTGGAAACGGTCTTAAAAGTAAAAACTCGGGTAGAGGATCTGCGTAAGCTTGAATTGCGCGAGGCTGAATTGCGCCGGGAGGAAGCGCGGCTCGAGTTATGCCGTTGCCAGGAAGAGGTTGAAGCTAATATCCGTATTTATCGGGAAAAATTTCAACAACGGATTAACCCAGAGGAAGCTAACAACTACCATCTATATTTAACTTGGCTCAATCGGCAGGTGGACTTGGCAATGCTCAAGCTCCAAGAGCGCGACCAGGAAGTCGCCGAACAACGTCAAAGATTAATTGAAGCTTCCAAAGAAAAGAAGATCTTAGAAAAGCTTAAAGAAAAAGCGTATCAAGCCTTTAAAGCAGAGCAATTAAACGCGGAAATTAAATTCCTCGATGAATTGGGGACGGACCGTTATATAAGGGATCAAGTAGAAAGCCAGGAGGTTCATGAAAGATGAGCCCTATATTCAATTTAGTAAAGATATTGATCATAGTTGCTGCTATTGTTTTGATTTTCGGCATCTTAAATTTTCTCGGCATCATTAATGTTAAAGAACTTTTTATTCAAGGGATCAGTTTTGTGCCGGGCTTAAATGATTTACAGGAAAACTATGAATTAGGGAAAAGAAGGAGCAAGCTTCTTGAAGAAAGGGAAGCCGGTTTACGCGCCCGCGAGGAGCAGTTTCGAAAAGATCTGGCCAAATTAGAAGAAGAGAAGGATTTATTTTTAGATGAAAAATTCACTTGGGAGCGGGAAAACCCTGTTTCCGGCAAATCCGGGGAAACGCTGGGAGCTTCTGTCACCCAAAAGGCAGCCCTCGCCAAAGAAGAGGCTAAATTAAAGCAGTATCTGGCAACGCTGGGAAGCATGAAACCTAAAAAAGCGGCGATGGTCATTCAAAAATTGCCCGAAGATACCGTATACTTGATCTTCGATCAACTTCAAAAGAGCCAAGTGACCAAAATTTTAGAGAATATGCCTGAAGAATACTTGGCTAAGCTGACCCAGGATCGGTTGAATAAATACCGGGGCCGTTAATGCCTGATAATTATTTTTGTTTTGCCACATTGCTCCTAATTGATTTGTAGAAACCTTCCGATAACTATATTAAACGTATTGGATCCTTAGGGATAAATGCGTTCAATTATAGGAAAGGAGGTGAATACATGTCTAATCTCTCTTTTATTCCTTCAGCAGCTACTTTTAAACAAACCCAGGATCTTTTACAACCTTTATTATCCGAGAAAAACCCTTTTGAAACTGGCGTTAATTTTGATCAATTTTTGAAAAGCGCTAACCAAAACCAATTTGAAACGAGACAGTCTCAGGATAAACTGGAAAAATTTCAGCCGGCTGAAATTGAGGCCAGGCAATCTGAACTAGGCAGGTACAAGTCAGCCAGCCAGCCGCGGCCGGGGAAAGTAGAGTCAAAACCTACTCAAGAAGCAGTTGCTGACGGAGAAAAAACCGGCTCATCCCAGCTTGAAGCATCAGGTACTGAGGGCAAGGAGGTTGCGACAGAGGCTCAAAGCGAAGCGATCCAGCCAGATGAAACTCCGGTAGTAGCCAATCAAGAGGAGTTACTTACATTACTAGCCAACCTTGCGCAATCCGAAGCGGTAATTCGAGGCGCAACTCAGCCGAAAGCGGTTCAAATGGCCGAACTTACCGAGGTTATGGCCAATTCGGAGTTAACGGAGGGAGCTGTCGCAGGAGTTCAGGCGGTTGGTGGCTTGGAAATCCCAGCGGAGTTTAAAGAAATCCCAACCGGAACTGTAGTCGCTGCTGATAACCTAAATTTAAATCCGGAAAGCTCATCCGAAGGCAAAGCAGCTGGCTTGGGGCAGTTAAGTCAAGCTTTACCGCAGGTTTCGGGAACGCCATCCCAATCGGGAGGGGATTCGCTTTTTAATCAAGGGCAGGAGCCTAACGCTAAAGGCCTAATTTCTAATCCGGTTAAGGTTGCTCAAAATGCCAGCCCGGAAGCTGAGGCTGAAAGTCAAGCCCTTAATAAGTTGGGCTTCGAAGCTAATTCCATGACCCAAAAGTTGAATGCCCAAGCTCAACTTGGAGAAGATCGAGCATTGGCTTCTGAACAAACCGCTGTTACAGCTGAAGCTTTAACTCATGGAAAAACTGCTGTTAAGGATGGCAAGGTAGATTTAGCGGCGATCCAAACCCACCTGGCGGTCAATGACGCTCCAAAAGCTAAAACCGAAACGCCGGTATTGAACATTACCCCGGCGCAGCCTTCCATTAACGGTTTTTCGCAACTTCAAGCTTCCGGTTCCACCGGAGCCAACCCTTCGAATCGGGAAGAGCTCTTCTCCCAGATCGTTGAACATGCCAAAGTGATGGTTAGCAGTGGGGGAAGCGAGATGGAAGTCAATTTGAAACCGGAACATCTTGGAAAACTTCAGTTAAAAGTGACCATTGAGAATGAGGTGGTTACCGCCAAGTTTGTCGCCGAATCGCAGCAGGTGAAGGAGATTATCGAAAGCAACTTGGGTCAACTCAAACGGAACTTGCAGGATAACGGGATGCAAGTTGATGCGATTATGGTATCCGTTGGCAACCATCAAGGTAGTGGAAGCGGTTTTGAACAAGCCACTAATAGCCAAGGCGGTTCTGGTCATTTTAAAGGTCAGTCCGGCACGAATGATGAGGATTTGGATTTGACGCCCGAAGATTCGAAACTGTTGGCCCAGACCGACGCTTTAATCGATTTAATTGCTTGATAATTAAAAAGGAGGTGAAGGTATGGCAGTTACTTCAATAAACACCGGTACTGTCAGCGAAAGCTCTACAACTACCCGTAAAACCGGGGATGAGCTAGGAAAAGATGAATTTTTAAAAATTTTAATCACTCAGCTAGAAAACCAAGATCCGTTAAACCCAATGGATGATAAGGAGTTCATCGCACAGATGGCCCAGTTTAGCTCGCTAGAGCAAATGCAAAACGTCGCGGCAGCCACTTTAACGCAGCAGGCGACTTCGATGATTGGGAATTATGTCAAAGCTGAAGTCATTACCGACGGCATTCAAGAATTGGTCTATGGAAAAGTGATTTCTTCCAGGAGTGTTAGCGGTGAAATGTATTTACGGCTCGATAGCGGACGCGAGGTTGCGCTGAAGGAGGCTACTACCACCCTTAACTCTGAAGGCCTTTGGAATGAAGCGGAGGCATTGGCGGGCAACAGCGTATATATCCGGGAGTACGACAGCTCCGGAGATGTCAGTAGTTTGAAAATAGCGGATATTGTCGCTGCGAAGCTGCTTGTTGGGGCGGACAACAGCCAGGCCATTAAACTATTAACCTCGGATTGTTTCGTCACCAGTAAGGGTACCTTGGTAAAAGCTGAGGCATTGGTCGGTAAGGACATAATTGTCCGGGACTTCGACGAAAATGGTATTGAAACCGATTGCATCTATGAAGTTACAGTTACCGGAGCCAAGATTGGGACAGGCCGGGACGGCAACCCCACTGTTAAGCTGGTGGTTGGGACCGATTCGGACGGAAAGGACGTCGAAGTTGAATACAGTGACATGTTAAACATGGGCTCTTCCTTTGAAATGAAAGATATTTGGAACATTATTGCTAAAGAGGAAAGCGTTGATGAATGAAAAGCTGATAATCAGGCCGCCACAAATCGGCTCCGCGACTCCGATCCCCGCCAGAACTTCGGAACGGGTTAGGAACGCTCAAAGTTCGGGGTTTGAAAATATTTTTCAGGAACAACTGGCGGAGCAATCGGATATTAAGTTTTCGGCTCATGCTTTGAAACGGCTTGAATCAAGACAGATTGCCCTAGGCAGTCAGGAAATGGCCTTACTGAAAGAAGCCGTAAATAAGGCCGAGGCCAAAGGCGCCAAAGAATCATTGATCCTAATGGATCGATTGGCATTGGTGGTCAGCGTCAAAAATCGTACCGTAATTACCGCAGTTGATGAAAGCAGTTTGAAGGACAATGTCTTTACCAATATTGACAGCGCGGTGATTGCCAAACAATGAGGCTGGACCTCTCAATTCGAGGAAGCCTCGGAACCGCCGAACGATGGAGGCGGTAATCAGAATAGGCATGGGGCGGAAAGTTGTTAGGCAGAGTAAAATTTTATTTTATGGCCGAGCGCTCAATCCTATTCAAAAAGGTAGCCGGGTATTCGGGTGAAAGTGATAGTAGCGATAATACTTTTGCCTCACGCCTCGCGCCTTTAAAAACGAAGGAGGTCAATTAATCATGATGCGTTCGATGTATTCCGGCGTCACCGGACTTAAAAACCATCAGATCCGGATGGACGCCATCGGCAATAATATCGCCAACGTGAACACGGTCGGTTATAAAGCCAGCCGGGTCACTTTTCAAGACACCTTAAACCAGACCCTTCGAGGCGCTTCGGCGTCGACCGGGACCAGGGGCGGCACCAATGCCATCCAAGTTGGTTTAGGTATGAACTTATCCAGTATTGATATCTTACAAACCCAGGGTAATCTCCAAAATACCGGCAATACGACAGACTGCGCCATTCAGGGCGATGGGTTCTTCGTCCTGAGCGACGGCTCCCAGAATTATTATACCAGAGCCGGAAACTTCAATCTGGAAGAGAACGGCCTATTGGTCAACGCGTCTAACGGGATGGTCGTTCAAGGTTGGTTGGCGGATCGATTGGGCAATATTAATACCAATGCGCCGTTAAATAGGATTCAGATCCCGGTCGGCCAGACGATCGCCCCGATTGCCACTACAAAGATTTCTTATGGCGGGAACCTTGACAAAAACTTGGACGGACTGTTGGAATACACCGCCTTGTCAGTCGCTTCGCCGACCGGCGCAAACTGTACCTTGGAGATTGAGTTGAACCCGGCCGGATTTAATCAATATGAATACGTTGTAACCACCTCCTCTACTGGGGTTACCGGGGGCGTTCCCGCTACAGGGACGATTACTTTAAACGATGACGGCACAGTATCCGGTAATACTTTACCGAGTATTACAATTAGCTTTTCTGACGGTAGTACATCGGTTGTTCAGTGTCCAGCCATGGGCCAGGCTAATGGAGGGCGGTTCGTGGCTATTGCCCCAGCTAGTGAAAATTATTCATTTACCGGGTTCGATACAGCGGCAGCCGCCGGTTTCCCACAGACTACGACTTTAAACCTTACGGATAGTAGTGGGGCAACAATCCCTGTTAGTTTAACGATTGCTGACACTCTCGGTACTTGGCCGACAGCCGGAATTTATGACTGGTCAATTAACGATGGAACTAACACTTTTAACGGTACAATAAATTGGGATGGTACTCAATTTACCACTAGTGCAGGTTTTCCTATCGAGATTGAACAAACTGCTACCGGATTGAGTATTTTTCTAGATGGATTCGTTGCCGATACGGCTACTCCCACATTAGAGGTGGCAAGAAAAGAAGTGAACTATGACGGGACATTTACTCAGGCTGAGTCGATGGTCACTATCACCAGGGTCTTCGATTCTTTGGGAACCGGCCACACTTTGACCACTACCCTTACCAAAGTCGGGGTCAACGAATGGGATTGGGTCTGCGCCAACGATGCCGGAACTACCGTCGGTAACGGGCATTTGATTTACAACACCGCCGGCGAGTTGATCTCTTCCATCGGAAGTAATATTTCCTTTACTCCGACAGGCGCCAGGCCGGTAGTGATTGTCCCGGACTTCAGCGATGTTACCCAATATTCCGGAAAATTGCTCGACCCGAGCAGTGAAAATTACGACCCGACCGTGGCGGCGAGTGAGGTTACCTCGCCTTACCAGGATGGTTATCCCATGGGAGAACTGCAGAGCATTACCATTGATAATAACGGAGTTATCGTCGGGGTCTTTTCCAACGGAATGAACCAGCCCCTTGGACAATTGGCAATGGCCAATTTCACTAATCCGGGCGGTTTATCCCGGTCCGGGGACACGCTTTTCTCGGAGACCAGTAACTCCGGAGCCGCCCAGATCGGGGTCGCCGGTAGAAACGGCCGCGGGAAGGTCGCAGCAGGCTCGTTAGAAATGGCCAATGTTGATTTATCCCAAGAATTTACCGATATGATCGTCAACGAACGCGGCTTCCAGTCAAACTCGCGGGTGATTACCACCACTGATGAGATGCTTCAAGAATTGGTCAATTTGAAACGTTAACCTTGACCAAACAGGGAAGGGAGGTCCCTCCCTTCCCTGTTTAAAAGGAATAATTTTTACATAAATTTAACAATTAGGGACTGATCTACTTTTGGCGCTGGTTCGGGGTTAATAATACAGTTTTTAATAACGTTTAATTGTAATTCAATCAATTAGTCGACATTCAAGGCTAAAAGAAAATCGGTTAAGGGACGATATATTAATTGTCGTAGGAGAATTTGAGATGATTATGGTCAAACGTTTAAATGGGCAGGAACTTTGGATCAATCCGCATTTAATTGAGACGATTGAAGCCACTCCGGATACGGTGCTTTCTTTGACCACCGGTAAAAGGTTGGTCGTGAAGGAACCAATTGGTGAAGTGGTAGCAAAAATAATTCAGTACCGGAAAACGATCGGGGACAAGTTTGCCGAGTATAACGGTACTACCTGAGGTGAGTTTTTTATGGAATTATCAACTATAGTAGGGCTGCTCGGTGGAATTTTATTACTAGCGACAGGGATCGCGGCCAATGGGCCATTAATGGGATTTGTGGATATGCCGTCGGTATACATTACCTTTGGCGGATCGATCATGGCGATGTTGGTAAACTATCCTTTCAGCGCTTTTAAGGAAAGCGCTAGGGCTTTGAAACACCTCTTCTTTTCCAAACCATTGAATACTCAACATGCAATTGAAGAGATTGTTGAGTTTGCGAGAAAAGCAAGACGGGAGGGTTTATTGGCCCTGGAAGACGAGATCCAGCAGTCAAACGACCCGTTCTTAAAGAAGGGAATCCAATTAATTGTAGACGGTACCGATCCGGATTTGGTCCGGAACATTCTGGAAATTGAACTATCATTTATGGAGGAACGCCATAAATCCACAAAAGCATTCTTTGAATCATGGGCTGCTTTAGCGCCGGGTTTTGGAATGATCGGGACTGTTATCGGTTTAATTCAAATGTTGGCAACACTTAACGATGTAGCCACCATTGGCCCTAAAATGGGAGTGGCTCTGATCACCACTTTTTACGGGGCGGTTTGGGCGAATTTAGTTTGTACTCCGGCTGCCGGGAAGCTCTCCAAGCGAAGTGGAGAAGAAATGTTTCTACGGCAGATTATGATCGAAGGAATCCTGTCAATCCAGGCTGGTGAAAACCCCAGAATTGTGGAAGAAAAGCTGAAAGCTTTCTTATCACCGAGTCAGCGGTCAAGTCTTAAATCAGATCGGGCAGATCGGGATGAAAGGACGAGGTCAATTGCTTAAAAAGAAACCGGAAATACCACCGGCTGGCGCACCGTTATGGAACATAACTTATGGTGATATGGTAACATTAATGCTTTGTTTTTTTGTGGCATTATTCGCCTTTTCCAGCATTGACTCAAAAAAATATCAGGAATTACAACTTTCATTTAGGACTGCTTTTGGTGGACCCGGTGGGGTTTTAACGGGCAATCCCTCGGTTTTTAACGCCCAGATAATGCCATCTCAGGTTGAACAGATGTACCAGGAGATAAAAAAAGCGGTTGAAGACACTAAATGGGAGGGGAAAGCGGAAGTTACCATTACCGAAAGAGGGATTACCATAAGTTTTAAAGAGAAACTTTTTTTCAAAATCGGATCAGCTTCGATCGTTTCCGAAGCCTATCCGGTGTTGGAGAGCGTCGGTAAAATTTTAAAGGAGCGGAAATATCCGCTCCGGATCGAAGGGCATACTTGCGACTTGCCCATCCGAAGCGCGCAATTTCCTTCCAACTGGGAATTATCCGCTATCCGGGCGATTAATGTAACTCAATTTTTAATTAACCGAGTGGGTTTTGAACCGGAAAGAATCTCGGTAGCGGGATATGGCCAATACCATCCTTTAGTTTCCAATGATAGTGAAGAAAACCGCGCAAGGAACCGAAGGGTGGATATTGTGGTAATTACCGGTACTACTAGAAATAATACGGTTAAAGCTATAAATAAACCAGAAGTTGATAGCGAAACAACAGTTCAACCTTAATCGGGAGGGAGATATCAATGCCGGAAGAAGTGAACAAGAATAATTCCAAAGGAAGCATTTTAAATAATAACAAAGCAGTTATTTTTATAGGAATATTTTCATTTTTAGTAACAACAATCTTTTTTGGGACTTTCATCATAATTACATTAAAACAGACCAATTCACAGCCTAAAGTAGTTATCAAACAGTCCGAAGAGATGGGACCGGTTTTAAGCCTCGGGAATGATATTTTAGTTAATATCCGTTCCGAAGAGGGAATGGAACATTTTTTAAAAACCAATATCGTGCTTGAATTGGATAATGGCGAAAAAACAGCGGAGGAAGTTACCAAACGGATTCCGCAGATAAGGGACTTAATAATCAATGTCCTAGCTTCAAAAACCAAAGAGAAAATTATTGAAAAAGAAGGGAAAGACCAAGTTCGCAGCGAAATAATTAATAATATAAACCAGCTTATGACTATTGGTAAGATTCGCAACATTTACTTTCAGGATTTCATAATACAGTAGGAGGTACTTCCAGCAGTGGCTGAGGTTTTATCCCAATCAGAAATTGACGCCCTATTAGAGGCGCTTTCGTCTGGAAGTATTAAGGCTGACGAAGTAATATCCGAAGAAAAAAAGCGGAAGATCAAGCCTTATGATTTTCGTCGGCCCAATAAGCTTTCCAAGGATCAGTTGCGAACACTGGTAATGTTACATGAAAATTTTGCTAGGCTACTAACGACTTCACTATCGACTTACTTGAGAAGCATGGTTAGGGCTCAGGTAGTTTCGGTTGACCAACTAACTTATGAAGAGTTCACTAAAAGCTTACATAACCCGACTGTGATGACAATCGTTTCCTTGAAACCTTTAGAAGGGAACGCTATTATAGAAATATCGCCCCATTTGGCTTTTGCAATGGTTGACCGGCTGCTGGGCGGGTATGGTTATTCGATGGAGAAGATTAGGGAATTAACCGATATCGAACAGACGGTTGTCAAACGGGTAATGGGTAGGATTTTCCCGAACATCAGGGAAGTATGGCAAATAGTTGCGGAATTAAACCCGGTTTTGGAATCGATTGAGTTAAACCCGATGTTTACGCAGATCATTCCACTCACCGATATGGTGATTTTGATAACTCTGGAACTAAGAATTGCCGAAGCTTTTGGTTTGATGAACATTTGCCTTCCATTCGCGGTAATCGAACCAATTTTAGATCGTTTGAACGCTCAAATATGGTTTGCCAAAGCAACCAAGCCATCTACGGCTCAAAGCATCGCCAATATCCAACACCGGTTAAACCAGGCTCAAGTACCGGTCTCTGTAGAACTAGGAAGGGCGAGTATTACAGTTGGAGAGATGTTAAATATCAATGTCGGAGATGTAGTCCAGCTTGATCAATATGTCAAAGGCCTATTAGACATCAAAATTGGCAATCAAGTGAAATTTCAAGGCACGCCTGGGGTTTCCAGCAATAGAATCGCAGTTCAAATTGGAAAGATAATTCGAGAGGGGTGAGAGGCACATGGAACGTCAGATTCTTACCCAAGAAGAGATTAATGCTCTTCTTAAAGGCGATGAGAGTGAATCTCTCCAGTTATCACTGATGCAAAAGGATGCGCTAGGGGAGATCGGCAACATCAGTTATGGGACCGCATCTACTGCTTTATCGGAATTGTTAAATAAACGTGTGACAATTGATACCCCCACAGTGGTCCTGACCTCCCAAAAGGAACTTAAAGAACAACATCCGATCCCCTATGTATTGGTAGAGGTGGATTATAAAACCGGATTGGTAGGCAGTAATGTCCTAATTTTGAAAGTTAGCGACGCTATAATAATCGCCGACCTGATGATGGGGAGGGATGGTTCCAATCCTAAGCAAAGTTTAGACCAAATTGAGTTGAGTGCGGTGGGGGAATCCATGAACCAAATGGTTGGTAACGCTGCAACATCGTTATCGACCCTATTTGGGAAACGGATCGATGTTGATCCGCCACGGATTAATGTAGTCGACTTAGCGAATAACGAACCGATTATTCGTGATCTGGCCTTAGATAGCCAAGTGGTAGTTGTTTCTTTTAAGTTACAAATAGATGGTTTGGTTGACAGTGAAATGATGCTGGTAATTCCTTATGAGTTAGCTATTGAGTTGGCTGAAATTTTAATTGCACAGACGCAAATTATTGCTACCACGGTTACGGCAAGTGTTGCGCCTACTGTAGAATCAATTCCGGTTCCGGAAATTGCACCTAAAACGACGGAGTATCAACAACCAATCCCAGAACCACAGCCGAGTCGTACAATTGTGGAGCCGGTTTACAATACACCGACCGTGGCTGCGATCCATGGTTCGGCTCCCGTTAATTCTAGTTATAGAACGGAGGTTAAGACGCCGGTGATGGTACAACCCGCTCAATTTGGTCCGATTGGAAATGGGAAGGCCAGTAAAGAAACGGGTAATATCGGGTTAATTTTAGATGTCCCGTTACAGGTAACCGTAGAACTGGGTGGAACCAGAATGAAGATTAAAGACATCTTAGACCTTGGTATTGGTTCCATAATTGAACTTGACAAACTGGCGGGCGATCCAGTGGATGTCTACGTCAACGGTAAAATGATCGCCAAAGGTGAAGTAGTGGTTATCGATGAAAATTTTGGCATTAAAATTACCGATATTATTAGCCCAATCGAAAGAGCAAATACACTTCAATAATTCCTAAAGGAGGAATTTCTGGTGGGGAACAAAGTACTCGTTGTCGATGATGCAGCATTCATGCGTATGATGATTAAGGATATTTTGCGCAAAGGCGGCTATGAAGTTGTTGGTGAAGCTGAAGACGGCTCTAAAGCTGTTGAAAAGTTTAAGGAACTCCGCCCTGATCTGGTAACCATGGATATAACCATGCCGGATATGGATGGGATTACAGCTGTTAAAGAGATTCGGAAACTTGACGGCAATGCCCAGATCATCATGTGTAGCGCTATGGGACAACAGGCAATGGTTATTGATGCCATTCAAGCGGGCGCTAAGGATTTTGTAGTTAAACCATTCCAACCCGAACGGGTTTTGGAAGCTGTCCGAAAAGTTTTATCATGATTTGGGGCAAATATCCCCGGTTGATCCGGGCGGGAAGCGTTTGGCTAGGGCTTGGCGCCGGTTTATTCCTCCTGCCGGGGGCAGCCTTAGCTAAAACAGAGGCTGATGTTGGGCCGGAGTTTAGCAGCGGCCAGTGGATTTGGTCCCTATTTTCATTAATAATAGTTGTAGCATTGGCATACTGGGCGACCAAATTCCTGGCTGGAAGATTCGGCCTTTCCCAGGCACGACATATTAAGGTGGCAGAGAGTCTTTTTTTAGGACCCAATCGCCATCTTTATCTATTATTAGTTGACGGAAAAGTTTTATTGGTAGGTAGCGCGGAACATGGGATTAATTTAATCAAAGAGTTTGATGACGGGGAATTTTACGAGGAGCTTTTAAAATCGGCTGAAACAGGTCAAAACACGCCAACCGGAAGGTTTGCCGGAATGATTAGCCCGGCTTTAAACAACCTGTACTCCGGGGAAACAGTTGAAGCTGGTTTATCAAATAGCAGGCAACGTTTACAGGAGGGATTGGAAAAAGTCCGCTCCTGGAAAATGCGAGGTCGTGACCGCGATGGTAAAGCTTAACATGAAGATTAAGCAAAAAGCAAGGGACATGAGGTATGAGCATAGCAAAGCTGAACCTTCGAAGCCTATTTTCATTAATTTATCTGACCTAAGATTCATGGGTGCTAATAAGTTAAAAAATTTATACATATTGTTCACCTGTATAGCCTTAATATTGGCTGTTGCTGGGATAGCGCAAGCCGCGGCTACCTTTCCCATCCCTCGGGTTCAAATAGGAGTCGAACCAGCCGATACACCTACCGAAATTGCCCAGAGCCTGCAAATATTAATTTTACTGACGGTAATTTCACTAGCTCCGGCTATTTTGATAATGACTACCTCGTTCATTAGGATAGTGATTGTGTTGTCATTTACCCGGACAGCCATTGGGACCAACCAAACGCCACCTAATCAGGTAATGATCGGGTTGGCTTTGTTTTTAACTGTCTTTATCATGATGCCGACTTGGAGTAAAGTAAATACTGAAACCTTACAACCATTTTTACAGGGGAAAATCACTCAAGAGACTGCTTTTGTACGTGGTATGGAACCAATTCGTGAATTTATGTTCAAACAAACACGGACGAAGGATCTTAAGCTTTTTATTCAGGCAGCCCGGTTAAATCGCCCTAAAAACTATCAAGAGATCCCATCTCAAGTATTAATTCCGGCTTTTATTATCAGTGAGCTTAAAACCGCTTTTCAAATTGGTTTTTTAATTTTTATACCTTTCCTGGTAATTGATATGATTGTGGCCAGCACCTTAATGTCCATGGGTATGATGATGTTACCGCCAATGATGGTTGCCCTGCCTTTTAAAATTTTACTTTTCGTAATGGTTGACGGCTGGCATTTAATTACCCGTTCATTGCTTTTGAGTTTTAAGTAATAAAAATTGGAACCTTAAAGTAAGAAAGGCCGTGAGAATCTGTGACCGATACTTTTGTTGTCGCGTTGTTCAGAGAGGCAATAACTACTGTTTTGATTGTTTCCGCTCCAATGCTGGTAGTTGGTTTAATAGTCGGTCTCGTCATTAGTGTGCTCCAGGCCACGACTCAAATCCATGAACAGACGCTTACTTTTATTCCAAAAATCTTGGCTGTTTTGTTAGCGATGATTTTCTTTGGTCCCTGGATGTTACATACTTTACTGTCGTTTTGCGAAAAAATCCTTGGCAATTTAAACCAATTCACCTTCATTCGATAGCCTTTTCGTGGGAGGAAGCATTTGAATTTTGAACAAATATTCGGCGTAACCTTTTCTCAGATTTTACTAGGTTTTGCCCGGGCTTCAGGAATGATAATGACAGCGCCGATCTTTCAGAGCCGCAACATTCCGCCTCAGATTAAAGTGGTTTTAGCTTTCGGTCTGGCGTTGGTAGTGGCTCCTTTTATTGCTGGGGTTATTGATTTAAACCGATTTACCTTTGGAATGGCGGTTTTTACATTGCTTCAGGAGATTTTAACCGGATTAATCATGGGGTTTATGATTAGCCTGACACTGTATGCCATTCAAATAGCCGGTTATTATTTTGATGTCCAGATGGGTTTTGGAATGATTAATATATTGGATCCGACCACCGGCACTCAAATGCCATTGATGGGACAGATTAATTATATAATGGCAACGTTAATTTTTTTGGCGATTAACGGCCATCATACCGTTATTTCCTCCTTTATCCAAAGTTATCAAGTGATTAAGCCAGGTATGTTTTTAATCAGGAAAGAAGCGGTTGGAGTTTTTGTAATGGCTTTCTCCAATATGTTTTACTTTGGATTTAAGATTGGGATCCCTATTATCGGCACAATTTTTCTGGCAGACGTGGCTATGGGGATTATTGCCAAACTAATCCCACAGATCAATGTCTTTGTGATGGGTTATCCGGTGAAAATTGTCTTAGGCCTAACCATGTTTATCTTTTTTATCCCGGTTTATATACTTTTAATTGAGGCGACATTCTCCAATTCAGGAGATACT
Source organism: Bacillota bacterium (assembly GCA_023415835.1). GTDB lineage: Bacteria > Bacillota > UBA4882 > UBA8346 > UBA8346 > JAAYHS01. The sequence continues at coordinate 41,656 of JAEZJK010000045.1, read as the reverse complement.
TTTAAAATGATGCGGTTAATGCTAAGGCACCTTCATTAGGGGAGGTGGCAATTATTTAGTGAACAGTGAACAGTTTTCAGTTTTCAGTTATCAACTACTATTGAAAAAACCCTGGTATTTAAGGGATAACCGTTTGAAACTACCGGTTATTAATGGGGAGGCCGTTTGGGAACGGCAGGGTGTTTCTTGCCGGTTTGATCTCCAATTTTTTGCGCAAGATCCGGATAAAACGGAAGAAGCAACTCCGAGGCGTAAACAAGAAGCCCGTAAAAAAGGGCAGGTTCCCAAAAGCAACGAATTAAACTCAATAGTAGTGCTATTAGCGCTTTTTATAATCTTAAATTTTTTTGGCAAGTGGTTCTATGGAGAGTTTGCCAGATACGTCGAACAATATCTATCACCGGCTGAGCTTAACACCGAACTTAGCGATGGTAACTTAGGGAATTTATTGTTTCGCCATTGTATGACTTTTTTGAGGCTGTTTCTCCCATTGGGGTTGGGAGCGTTAATAATCGGGTTGGTTATTAATTTTTTGCAAGTCGGACCAATGTTTAGTATGGAGCCGCTGAAGCCGAAGTTTAGTAAACTAAATCCAATTAGCGGTTTGAAACGTTTATTTAGCGCTCATAGCTTTGTCGAACTGGCTAAATCTTTGATTAAATTACTGATTGTGGTTTATTTTGCTTATTCAACCATCCGTGATCACCTCTTTTTATTTTTAGACATGATCCGTCAAACCCCTTTTGATGTGGCAATGGCCCTTTGGCGGATTATCTATCAAGTCGCTATCAAGATATGCCTGTTCTTATTGGCCTTAGCAATCTTTGACTATCTCTACCAACGCTGGGAATTCCGGAAGAGTTTGCGAATGACTAAGCGTGAGGTCAAAGATGAATTCAAACAAACCGAAGGCAATCCTCAAATAAAAAACAAAATCAGGCAGCGTCAACGTCAAATAGCAATGCGCCGTATGATGCAGGATGTGCCAAAAGCGGATGTAGTAATTACTAACCCTACCCATTTAGCAATCGCTTTACGTTATGACTCTTCGAAAATGTCCGCCCCGGTTGTGGTGGCAAAGGGTGAAGGGTTCATCGCCCAGAAGATTAAGGAGATTGCTACTGCCAATGATGTGGTTTTGGTTGAAAACAGGCCTTTGGCTCAGACGCTCTATAAGACAGTTGATATCGGGGAGGCGATCCCGGCAAATCTTTTCCAAGCTGTAGCCGAAGTACTCGCTTATGTATATCGATTGAAACGGAAAAATGCGTAAAAGGGCAGGGGACATAAGAGTAGTAAGTAGTCGTCCACGTCAATTTCCAATTGACCCACGTGAGATTATGAAAATGGGGTTGACGTGGATCGACAAGCATTGTAGCATTTTCTAGATAGACAGTAACGTAAGTAAAAGCTTCAGGGTCTCTTAAAAGCAGTAGCCAAGATTTTGTAGGTAGTATAGTAAGTGATACCTAGGAGTGAAAACCAGTGATTAGGAATTAGTGTTGAGTTTAACTTAGAAGATTTTTGGTTTGGAGCATTTATTTAGATACTTCTGACTCCTGTTTACTATATTCTAAAGGCCGTAATAAATTATCATATTGAAGAGGTTAAAAAAAGTGGCTCAGGCGGAAAACACCTCGGTAGTGCAACGGTTTTTACAGGGTGATCAACTTGCAGTAGTCCTAGTTGTTGTTTTAATTATAACAATGCTTATTATTCCTTTGCCTTCTTGGATGCTTGACTTTTTCTTGACCATCAATATTTGTATATCATTTGCTGTTTTGTTGTTGACCATGAATGTCAAGAAAAGCCTTGAGTTTTCAGTTTTTCCAACTCTACTGCTATTGACTACTTTATTTCGTTTGTCATTGAATGTTTCATCAACCCGCCTTATTTTATTAAATGCAGAAGCGGGAGCGGTTATTGACGCTTTTGGAAATGTTGTTGCCGGGAATAATACTGTGGTCGGCTTTGTGATGTTTATTATCCTGACAATTATTCAATTTATGGTTATTACCAAAGGTTCGGAACGTGTCGCCGAAGTAGCTGCCCGTTTTACCTTGGATGCGATGCCCGGTAAACAAATGAGTATCGACGCTGATTTGAACGCGGGCTTAATTAACGAAATGGACGCTAGGGCCAGGCGACGGGAGGTTGAACGGGAATCTGATTTTTACGGGGCAATGGACGGCGCCAGTAAATTCGTCAAAGGGGATGCTATTGCCGGTATTTTGATTACCTTCATCAATATAATCGGCGGGTTTATTATCGGGGCTACCCAAAAGGGTTTTTCGATTCAGGAATCGTTAAGGACATATTCTCTACTGACGGTAGGGGATGGGTTGGTTAGCCAGATCCCGGCGCTATTACTTTCAACAGCTACCGGTATCTTGGTAACTAGGGCGGCAGCAGAGGATCATTTGGGAGCGGATTTGACCAAGCAGTTACTGGCTTATCCTAAAAATTTTTATTTTGTCTCCGGAATGATCGCTTTTTTTGCCCTGATTCCAGGAATGCCTAAGTTTTCATTTCTTTCAATGGCGGCGGTTGTTGCTTATTTTGCTTATCATTTAAGTAAAGTTAAAATTAAGCCTTCCGAAGAATTAGACGTAGATGGTGAACCTGCTGCCGGCGAGGAACAAAAAGGACCTGAAAATGTGAGTTCTTTACTCCAAATTGACCCGATGGAACTTGAGATTGGATATCGCTTGATACCGCTGGTCGATCCGGCTCAAGGCGGCGACCTTTTTGAACGGGTGACTATGATTCGGCGTCAAACTGCGTTGGAGCTAGGGATGGTGCTTCCACCGATTCGGATTCGGGATAATATGCAATTGTCACCTACAGCTTATGTAATAAAGATTAAAGGAATTGAAATAGCAGGCGGCGAAATTATACCTAACTATTTTTTGGCTATGGATCCAGGAATAGTAGCTCAATCAATTGATGGTATACCAACCACTGAACCGGCTTTTGGTTTGCCGGCATTATGGATTACCGAAAACCAACGCGATGAGGCGGAAATTGCCGGATATACCGTGGTCGATCCGCCGTCGGTCTTAGCCACCCATTTGACTGAAGTCATTAAGAGCCATGCGTATGAGTTGTTGGGCCGTCAGGAGGTCCAGTCTTTAATCAATAACGTCAAAGAAGATTATTCAGTTGTTGTTAATGAGTTAATACCTAATTTAATGTCAGTGGGCGAGATTCAAAAAGTATTGGTTAACTTGTTAAAAGAAGGAATACCGATTCGTAATTTGGTAACGATTTTAGAAACTTTGGCAGATAATGCCCTAATGACTAAAGATATTGAATATTTGACGGAAAATGTGCGGCAATCTTTGGCAAGGCAAATTACCAAAATGGTTCAGGCTGAGGATGGTATTATCAGAGTGATTACAGTAGACCCCCAATTGGAACAAATATTAATGAAAATTCAAAAAGAGTCTAAAGAAACAGGGGGGGTTTCGATGGATCCCCGGCTAATTCAGGGCATCTATGATCGGTTGGGGGAATTAGTCAAAGAAGTTACCGGTTCGGGCTATCAGCCGGTAATCCTTTGTTCACCGGCAATTAGGCTTACCTTCAGGAAATTAACAGAAAGACTGGCAGCAAAAATTATGGTCCTTTCCTATAACGAGATTATTGCCGAAGCTGAAGTTCATTCTGTAGGGGTGGTGTCAGTTAAACAATGAGAGTGAAACGTTATGTAGCTGATTCGATTCAGGAGGCGATCACCCGAGTCAAAAACGACCTGGGAAGAAATGCAATCATCTTACATACCAAACCTTTTAAAGAAGGAGGTTTCCTGGGCTTTTTCTGTCGTCGCCGTTTCGAAGTGATTGCGGCGGTTGATGAGACAATAACCGATAATGCAGCAGCTTCCAAAAAAGTAGAAACCAAACTACAACCACCTTCTCCAACTGAAATTCGAACAACCTCAGCATCAAGGCAGGCTACTTTAATAGAGCCAGAACCAAAACCAATGCCCGTTCTTGTACCGCTCCAACCGGTTGCAGCGCCAGTTCCGGAGGTTAAGCAACCTGCCCCGGACATGGTTTTTGACGAGAAATCATTTGTAAAAGGCCTAAAAGAAGCCAGCGCAACCGCAGAACCGGTTTTAAAATCATTAAAAGAAGAAATTGCCGAAATGAAGGAGTTAATCCGGCAAGTAGCTTCAAAGCCGAATTCATTACCGGTAGGGGTTCCCATTCCTCAACCGGAACGTTCCGGTAATTCGGATTGGCTCCGGCAACACCTGCAAAGCTTGGGGATGGAAGGCGATATTATTGATTATTTGATGTTGCAAATTCCAGCAAATTTGCTTGAAAATAATGCCCAAGAAGAGACCTTAATCTATTGTCAACAGATTTTAGCAACTAAATTAATGTTTTCTGAGCCAATCTTAGCTGAACAGGCAGGCGAGCAGCAAGTGGTAGCTTTGATTGGGCCTACCGGTGTAGGTAAGACGACTACTATTGCTAAACTTGCCGCCAATTATAATTTGTTTGAAGGGAAGAAAGTCGGATTAATTACGATAGACACTTATCGGATTGCAGCAGTAGAACATCTAAAAACTTATGGGGATATTATTAATTTGCCGGTGGAAGTAGTGTACACTCCTTCGGATCTTAACCAGTCCATTTCCAATTTAAAACAGTGCGACTTGATTTTGATCGATACCGCCGGACGGAGCCCTCATAATCAAGCAATGATGGATGAATTGCAGCGGTTTTTAGCAAACCCAAGAATTGGCCTAATACTGTTGGTAATTAGCGCGACTACCAAATATGAAGATATGTTATCAATAGCCGAGAGTTTTTCTAAGATTGCCTTTACTCACCTACTCTTTACAAAGTTGGACGAGACCGGCTCCTTGGGTCCAATTGTCAGTTTAGCTATGAACATTAAACGTCCGATATCTTATTTTACTAACGGGCAAAATGTTCCGGACGATATTGAAGTCGCTAAACCAAATAAGCTACTTACGCAATTGTTTAAGGGTAATTCTTATAGCCGGAGTACGGTTTCAACTTGAAGAAGATATTTTTTAAAGGAGTAATTGGATGGCGGACCAAGCGGAACGTTTAAGGGCAATTGTCAAAGAAAATATGGCCAATGCTAATCCTGCCAGAGTAATTACCGTAACCAGCGGCAAAGGCGGCGTTGGTAAAACAAATTTTACAGTAAACCTTGGAATCATCCTTGCCAAACTTGGCCAAAAGATTTTATTGGTCGATGCTGATTTAGGATTAGCAAATGTTGATGTAATGTTAGGGATGATTCCTAAATATAACTTGGGACATGTTCTATTGGGAGAAAAGAAAATTGCCGATATAATTATTAATGGACCGGCAGGTATGAAGATTATTCCCAGCGGCTCCGGCATGTATAAGCTGGCTAACCTGGGTGAAAAAAAGTTGGCTCAATGTTTACAACACTTGAATGAACTTGAAAAATCCACTGATATCATGTTAATCGATACCGGAGCCGGTTTATCCAAAAGTGTTTTAAAATTTGTGTTGGCTGCAGGAGAAGTTATTATTATTACCACACCGGAACCGACAGCTATTACAGACGCTTATGGAATTATCAAGGTAATTGCGGGCGCCAATCGGGACATACCCATTCGGGTAGTGGTTAATATGGTTAAAAACGAAAAAGAGGCTGAGGAGGTCATGGAACGATTATCTGCGGTATCTCAGCGTTTTTTGGGGTTGAATTTGGTAAGGCTGGGATTTATCCCGTTAGATATGGTTGTTTCCAAAGCAGTAAAGGAACAGCAACCTTTTGTGCTTGGCCATCCGCGTTCGGCAGCGGCTCAGAGCGTTAATCAAATAGCAAATCGGTTGATCAACGAAGATGCTGTAAATACCACGGGTTCCTTATCTTTTTTTGAACGGTTGTTAGGAGTATTTAAACAGGTGGATCAGGACAATGAAAATATTCCAAGTTGACGATGTTCTTGAAATTGAAATAACCTCAGGAAAGTACCAGGGTGTTTATAACAGCCGGGTTATCAATAGTGAAGAGAACGAACTGTTGATTACGGCGCCTCGAAACGACCATGGTTTGATTCCAATTCAAAAGACCGATCTGCTTAGTGTTTGTGTTTTAAAAAAAGACGCGATGTATGAGTTCCAAACAAAGGTGATTGCCCCGGCGGCGCATGATTTTGCCTATCTGACAATTTATATCCCTCATTTGATCAAACGTAAACAGCGCCGCTCTGATTTTCGGATTACAATCAATGTTCCGGTGGAGGTTTTATATTTTTACCGTAATGGAGTCCCAGTTGCGGCTTGCACCATGAATTCAATAGATTTAAGCGCTGGTGGCATAAAAATTGAAACTTCCGAACAATTCAAGGCCGGGGAAAAATATCAAATGGTTATCGTTTTACCTTTAGGTGACGAAGAAGATGAGATTTTTGTGGAAGCTGAAGTTGTCCGCTCGGATCACGATCCCAACCCGGAGCCGGGGGCATCTGGTTTATATTGGACGGCATTCAGGTTTGATGACATTACTGAGAGTAAAAAGCAAAAAATCCTTAAATTTATATATAAACAGCAGGAATTACGTTTGAAAGGTCTAATTTAACCCTTGAGAGGTGGGTAATTTGGAAACATCCCAGTATCTTAGCGTATTTATGGATGAGTGTCAAGAACATCTCCAAACCTTGAACCAGTCTTTATTGGAATTGGAGCATGCACCGGAGAATTCATCCGTTTTAGACAAGATTTTTCGTGCCGCCCACACTCTAAAAGGCGCTTCAGCGACAATGGGTTTTAATAAGATGGCTAATTTAACCCATGCCATGGAAGATGTCTTAGGTAAGTTGCGCAGCAAAGAACTTACTGTTACTTCCGAGTTAATGAATAGCCTTTTTGAAGCGGTCGACTCCCTTGAAATTTTAACTGCCACTATCAGCGAAGGTAAAGAAGAAGACATTGAAATTACAGGGACGGTTCAGGATTTGCATCGGTTTATCTCCGGTAATATCGAACCGGTCAAGTCTGAGCGGCGTCAAAACCTGCAACTTCGATATTTAGAAGCTGAAATTGAACAGATATCTTCAGCTATTAATAATGGTGAAAAACTCATCCACATTGAAGTCACATTGGTTGAGGACTGCTTATTAAAAGGCGCGCGCGTCTTTATGGTTTTACGGGAAATAGAAAAGTTAGGGACTGTTATTAGGAGCGTCCCTGCGGTTAAGGACTTAGAGGATGAGAATTTCGACACCCGCTTTGTCGTAGGTGTATTAACCGCAAAGCCTCCCGAAGAATTTGTCAAGAATATCACCAACATCATGGATGTTGAAAAAGCGCTGGTTGAAGAACCTCCCCTTAATCAACTCCAAACTGAAAAACGGCAGGATTCAGCGGTAGACCATGCTGAGAAAAAGATCAACACCCAGACTGTCCGGGTGGAGATTAAAAAGCTTGACGATTTAATGAACCTCGTAGGGGAGCTGGTTATTAGCAGATCACGCTTAGAATCAATCGGTTCTACGGTTCGTTCCAGGGACCTGGATGAAGTAATTGAACAAGTAGGCAGGTTAACGATTGATTTAAGGGATAGCGTGATGAAATCCCGAATGATTCCGGTGGAAACGGTATTTTCACGTTTTCCGAGATTGGTAAGGGATTTGGCCAAAGAATTAAATAAAGAAATTGAGTTAGACATTTATGGCGGTGAAACCGAGCTGGATCGGACGGTTATTGACGAGATCGGCGATCCGTTGGTACATATCATTCGAAATGCCGTAGACCATGGCCTGGAATCTACTGATGAACGGGAACGGGCAGGTAAACAAAGACAGGGAAAGATTATCCTAGATGCCCGTCAAGAGGGGAATAGCGTTGTCATCACTGTAAATGACGATGGAAGAGGGTTTAACCTCCAAAAAGTAAAAGAAAAAGCCTTAAAAAATGGGGTTATTACTCCGGAAGCTTTAGCTGAAATGCGCGAGGAGCAAATTTTAGAACTAACTTTTTTACCCGGTTTTTCCACTGCTGAAAAGGTAACCGATGTTTCGGGGCGGGGAGTTGGGATGGATGTAGTTAGGGAAAAAGTTAATTCCCTTGGCGGCGTAGTCAGTATTAATTCGATTTATGGAGAAGGTTCGACTATTTCAATTCGTTTACCTTTAACCCTGGCGATCATCCAAACGTTAGTAGTCCAGTTGGGTAATGAAATTTACGCCCTTCCGTCAAGTTATATTGAACAAATTACCAGCCTTAACCGGAGTGAGATTAAAAGTATTCGGCAACAGGAAGTCTTTATGTTGCGAGGAGAAGTAGTGCCCTTAGTCCGCCTTCAGAATTTATTGGATACACCCGGGGCCAAGAACTATGAGATCGAGGAATTGGATGTAGTTGTCTTAAAAATTGGTGACCGGTTAATCGGATGTATTGTCGATAGTTTATTACGCCAGCAAGATGTGGTAATTAAATCCTTGGGCGGTTACCTGGGATCAATCAAGGGGATTGCCGGGGCAACCATCCTTGGAGATGGCCGTGTCGCTTTAATCTTGGATATTAGAGCGGTTGCTTAAAAGATGTCCCGTCAATTTCCTAAAGGCAAGCAACCAATGTAGATAAACGGATAAGGAGGGCAAGCAGATGGCTCTAAGAGATAAAGTTGAAGCTATTGAAGAAAGCAAACAGTTGGTAGTTTTTAAACTTGGCGATGAAGAATTTGGAGTCGATATTTTACAAGTCCGTGAAATTGAAAAATTAGATCAACAAATAACCCGGGTACCTAAATCGCCGAATTTTGTTGAAGGAGTAATTAATCTCCGGGGCGAAATTGTTCCTATAGTTGATTTGCGTAAACGCTTTGGTTTAATGGTCCGTCAAACCGGTAACGAAGCCAGGGTGATTATTGTGGACATTAGCGATGGGCAGGTAGGGATGGTCGTTGACGCTGTTGTCGAAGTTATTCGGCTTAATGTATCAGCCATTGAAAACGCCCCTTCTATTACTAGAGGGGTCGATGCTTATTTTTTAAGCGGTGTTGCCAAAATTAATGAACGTTTAGTTATCCTTTTAAATTTGGAACGGGCCTTATCCCCTGAAGAAATGAAAGAGCTTGACGCCTTAAAAGCGGAGGATAAAAATGCAGAAAATAGCTGATCTAAATAATTTTCAGCTAGATGTCCTTAAAGAGATAGGGAATATAGGCGCCGGACATGCGGCAACCGCTTTATCACAGTTGCTTTCGGAACCAATTACCATGACTGTCCCAAATGTTTCGGTTGTCTCTTTGTCGGAAGTCAGCGAAATCCTCGGTGGGGCGGAACAACAGGTGGTCGGTATCTACATGAGGGTGTTTGGCGATGTTCCCGGAAAAATTATCTTTGTTTTTACTGAAGGAGAGGCATTAACCTTAGCGGGAATGTTGACTGGTTCGAAAAAAACAATTGAGGCCCTGGGGGATTATGAAAAATCTGCTTTGAAAGAAATCGGTAATATTATGACTGGGGCTTACCTTTATGCATTAACCAAATTAACTGGTTATAATGTTTTGTCTTCAGTTCCAATCCTAGCCAATGATATGGTTGGCGCAATTTTAAACACAGCATTACTAGAATTTGGAATTATTGGCGATTATGCATTATTTATTCAGACCCAATTTAGTTTGACCCAGAGGAAACTTAATGGCCATTTCTTTTTAGTACCGAATCCAGATGCGTTAGATGCTTTACTAAACGCTCTTGGAGTAGAAGTTGAATGGAAGAAATAATCAAAGTCGGAATGGCTGAATTAAAAACTGCAAAAGCTCCAGATAAGATTGCTGCCTTGGGACTTGGTTCTTGTGTGGCTATTTGCGCTTATGATGCCCTTTGCAAAGTTGGTGGCATTGCCCATGTAATGCTTCCATTAAGTTCGATGGCTGTTGGGGATAACAACCGGGCTAAATTTGGAGATACCGCTCTCCCTTTTTTACTTGAGGAACTCGAAAAAATTGGCGCTCACCGCAACCGTCTCGATATTAAGCTGGTTGGAGGCGCCGAAATGTTTTTGCACGAGATAAAGAATGAGCGGCTAAAAATCGGCGAACGCAACCTCCTAGTAATTGAAGATTCCTGTCAAAAGTTGGGATTGAAAATATCAGGCCGTTGTGTTGGCGGAAATTCCGGAAAAAGCGTTACCATGGATTTGGGAAACGGCGAGGTTCAGGTTAAAACAATCAACGGATCAGTATCAATATCTCAAATTTAACTTCAAATTTCTTATTTATAAATTCACCCGGATTGGCAAACCGATAAGGTACTCTTAATTCCCTAAAAAAGAGTTGGCCACTGAAAGCTTCGAGATGGCCAACGTAAGGAGGGTAGCTATGTCAGTCGATAAAACGGCTCAGAGTGATGAAGCTTTATGGCAAAATTATTTAGTGTCTAAATCACCGGCCACCAGAGAAGCAATCATACTTAAATATGCCCCTTTAGTAAAGTACGTTGCGGGTAGGGTTGCCATAGGCCTGCCATCAAATGTGGAATTTGATGATTTAGTTAGTTTCGGAGTTTTTGGGCTGATGGATGCGATTGAAAAGTTTGATCTTTCGCGGGGGATTAAGTTTGAAACTTACGCCATCGCGAGAATAAGAGGGGCAATCCTTGATGGATTGCGGAGTAACGATTGGGTTCCGCGTTCGGTACGGCAAAAGGCACGTGAATTAGAAAGGGTTTGCGCGGAACTTGAAAACTACCTGGGCCGTTCAGCTACTGATCAAGAAATCAGTGAAGCAATGAATATCAGTATTCAGGACTTTTATCAACTCTTGTCAGAGGTGAGTTGTACCACTTTAAGTTCGCTTGATGAATTGTGGATGGTGCATTCGAATGAGGATGATTCGGTTCGGGTATTGGATCTTGTTAAAAATAACGATAGCGAAGATCCTTTACATCAAGTAGAAATAGAAGAAGTAAAAACAACTTTAGCAAACGCCATTGATAGCTTGCCGGAAAGGGAACGGATGGTAATTGCGCTCTATTATTATGAAGGTTTGACTTTGAAAGAGATCGGCGAGATAATGGAGATATCCGAGTCTCGTGTTTCCCAGATACATACCAAAGCAATTTTTAGGCTACGCGGCCGATTGAATCGCTGGCGTAAATCAACAGCGGAGGTGTAATATGGCTGAACAAAACCAGGAATTAACCAACAAACTGCCTGATCGTGACGGGTGGTGCAGAATTCAAGTATCGAACGACGCTATGGAAGCATATTTAGTGATTGAACCTCCCGCGGGTGAAGGGAATTGGCCTTCAAAGGAAGACGCTCTAAAAACGATTCGCTCTGAAAATATTGTTTACGGTGTTTTTGATGAGGCTATCAATGAAGCTATCATCAAACGCCAAATGAAACCGGTTTTAATAGCCAAGGGTAAAGCCCCGGTTAGTGGGAGCGATGCCGAAATTAATTATCTTTTTGAAACTGGGGTTTTTCGGAAAGCTTTTGCTGAGGATGAATTCGGCCGGGTTGATTACCGTCAAGTTGGAAACCTTCAAAATGTTACCGTTGGGCAAAAGATTGTCGAAAAAATACCGGCCACATCGGGGGAGCCCGGTTATAATATCCGAGGAGAAGAGGTTAAAGCGTCTCCCGGCAAGGACAAACAGGTAAAATTAGGGAAAAATGTATCCTGGACTGAAGATAACCTGGCGATAATTTCGGCCATCAATGGCGAGCCAACTTTAGCCAATAATAAGGTCAGTGTTCATGAAGTCCATGAAATCAAAGGCGATGTCAATTTTAAGTCTGGTAACATCAATTTTTTGGGCAACGTTATCATTCAAGGGAATGTTGAGAGCGGTTTTAAGATTGAAGCTGAAGGTGATGTTACTATTTATGGAAATGTTGATTCCGCCGACATTAAGGCTGGAGGCAATCTTTTCATTAAAGGCGGAATATCCGGGATGGATAAGGGAGAGATAATTTGCGGCGGTGATTTTTCCGCAAAATATATTGAACATGCTATCGTAAGTTGTGAAGGCAACATTACTGTAAGGGAAGCGATTATGCATTGCCAGGTAAATGCGGACCTGAAGGTGGTTTGTGAAGGGGGCAAGGGACTGATTGTCGGCGGATTAATTCGTTCCGGAGAAGAGATTTCCGCAAAGACCATTGGTTCAAGGTTGGGGACAGTCACTGAACTGGAGGTTGGCGTCAAACCCAAATTAAAACTGGAATCGCAGGAGTTGGAGGAACAAATTAGGCAAAATAAAGATAGCCTTGATAAAGCTGAAAAAGCTATTTCGCTTTTGAGTAAGATGCCTAATCTCCCCGATGACCGTAAAGAAATGCTCCAAAATTTAATCAAAACTTCCTATGCCCTAAAAGCGCAAATAAATGAAGCTGATGCCAGGCGGCAGGGATTATTAGAGGAGATCTTGGTGAAATCGAAAGAAAAAGGGAGAATTAAGGTAAAAGAAGTTATTTATCCAGGTATCCGTGTTTCGATGGGAAAAACGACGATTATGATTCAGGATGAGATTAAATATGCGGTTTTAGTATACAACGAAGGAGAGATTCAGATTCAACCCTACCGCTAATACATGTAGGGAGTGATTGTGTTGCTCAAACCTGTTGATTTACAGACGATTATGCCACGCTCAGTTGACCTTCAAAAAGTTGAACAAGTTAATAACACCCGTTATATTACTGAGCAACAGGAGATATCGAAACAAGTAGTCAGGGAATCCCAACTTCGCCAGGAACAGGTTCAACAAGGGGGTGCTTCCGGGGAGGCAAACCGGATTCGTGACGATCAGCAATCCGAAGAAAGAAAAGAGCGAAAATACCGACGTTTCAGTTCCGGCCAAAAATGGGAAGAAAATGAAACCGAGGAAGCTTCCAATCTCGACCTTAAACGGGGAAATATAATTGATATCAAAATTTAATTAAAACGGGGGCATGGCAGGTGGATGGCAGGGGAATTTTAATTACCATCAGTATTAACTGCTTGATCATTTATTTTCTCCATGTTCTCCATAAACGATCAATCGCTAAAACTGTACAACATTTGCGTAAGGAAGTAAACGAATTGGAAAATCTAGTGGCGGCCATAATTGAGGAGTTTGAAGAAGTGGCCGACAGAGTTTGGCAGGACAGTACTGAAAAACAGGTTGAAAAAGTTAGCGAACCGTTAGCCTTTAAGGAAGAAGAATTAGTTCAGGTAATTTCAACGGAACCGCTACCGGAAATTGTAGATTCAAAAAAAACTGAGCCCCCGGAAACATTGGCAATGTTTCAACCTCATGAAATTATCGACCCAAAACATCAACGGATAGTGCAATTATGGAAAGATGGATTAGCTATTGAGGAAATTGCCAGGCAGTTAGGGACAGGACGTGGAGAAATCCAATTAGTATTAGGAATCTATAAAAGGAGTTAAGCCGTGCCAAAGGGTGCGGTTTTGTTCTAATGAGCACAGACTTTACAAATAAATTACAACAGCGAAACACAACTCCTCAATTTGAAATAATTTTTGGGGCCTTATTTGTCCTTTTGATCGGTATAATACTTCTGAATTCCAAATTATTTGCAGTAACTGATGTTGAGATTAGGGGAAATCAAGCGGTTTCCTCAGAGGATATAATTTTGAATGCCGGATTAAGTTCATATCGAAATATTTTCCAAGTAGACAGCAATAAAATTAAGATCGCAATCCTTCAAGATCATCGAATCGCTTCCGTAAAAATAAAACGGCAATTACCAGGTAAAGTAATAATTGATGTTCAAGAGCGTTTCCCAATTTGCCTGTTAGCATATTTAAACAATTTATTAATCATCGGTGACGATGGGTTGGTGATGGGTATTCAAGAAGAAGCGGAACCGGTTGAATTGCCAATTGTTTCCGGGGCAAAGCTTAAAGATATCAAATACGGAGAAAAGGTTTTAGCTTCCGATTTTCAAATCGCGCTTCAAGTTTTAAGATACTCGGATGACTACCTTCACCAAGTGATCAGTGAAATTGATTTGGGTAGGCTTCGGCTTTACCTTGAATTACCTAAATATAGCCATCGAGTTGAAGTCGAACTAGGGACAGCTGAAAAGCTGGAAGAAAAGATCAGTAATCTAAGGGCTATTCTTCTTTCTCCCGATTTGAACGGTAAATTGGAGCAGATTGATTTACGGGTCCCAGATCTTCCCACCGTTATTACCTCGAAGTCTTTGAAGAAGTTATAAAAATTTTTCATTATCTGGCAGGGTAATTTTATTCAATGCAGAAACTATAGGATGAAGTAAATTTCTTATACAAGATTTGCGTTCTTAAAGCCGAATGCAAATGGCATTAAATCGGAATTTACTTTATCCTATTACAGCTGAAATAAGTTGAATTAAATTCATTAATTTTTCCATCATGGCCGGATTTAGGGACATGATGTATATAAGAAATTTAATTCAACTTATATAATAGTAAATTTACTAAGGCTATTAGTTTTTTTAATAGACATGGAGGAATTCGATTTATGCTCGAATTTGATGTTGCAAATCACCAGTTTGCATCACTTAAAGTAATAGGCGTTGGCGGTGGAGGCACTAATGCGGTTAATAGAATGATTGAGGCTAAAATTCAAGGTGTTGAATTTATAGCCATAAATACCGACGGACAGGCTTTGAACAGATCAAACGCGGATATCAGGTTACGAATCGGTGATTCCCTAACCAAAGGTTTAGGTGCGGGCGCCAATCCGGAGGTTGGGCAAAAGGCCGCTTTAGAGAGTAAAGATGAACTGCTTGGAGTGTTGCAAGGGGCTGACATGGTATTTGTAACCGCCGGAATGGGTGGAGGCACCGGTACTGGCGCTGCCCCAGTCATCGCTAAAATGGCCCGGGAATTAGGGGCATTAACAGTTGGGGTAGTAACTAAACCATTTTTATTTGAAGGCCGGGTTCGTCAAAATCAAGCTGAAAAAGGGGTTGCGACCCTTAAAGAAAATGTTGACACTTTGATTACGATCCCTAACGAACGGCTACTACAAATTGTCGATAAAAACACTTCAATTGTTGAAGCCTTCCGGATGGCGGACGATGTTTTACGTCAGGGAGTCCAAGGCATATCGGACTTAATAACGATTACCGGGCTAATTAACGTGGATTTTGCGGATGTTAAAACAATTATGAGTACCGCTGGATCGGCTTTAATGGGAATAGGGTTGGCTAAGGGTGAGAACCGGGCGGTTCAAGCGGCCAAAAGCGCGATTAATAGCGCTCTATTGGAAACTTCAATTGAGGGATCCAAAGGAGTGTTATTGAATATCACCGGAAGCAGCAACCTAACCTTAGCTGATGTCAATGAAGCCGCAGCGGTTATTACCGAAGCTGCCGACCCCGATGCCAATATTATTTTCGGCGCGGTAATTGATGAATCTTTGGGTGAAGAGATTCGGGTTACTGTAATCGCTACAGGGTTTGAACAACGGCGTACCAAACGGATGGGTTTGGACGACTTGGACATTAGGCCGTTTGTCAATGATGAATTGGATATCCCTCCATTTCTAAGAAAAAAATAACGTTTAAAAAGATAAATTTAAACGAAAAGCGTTCAGAGGCGATCTGGGCGCTTTTCCTCGTTTTAAGGCGTTTCGGTAAAAAAGAGAAAAAAAAGGTGAATTACGGTGAATTAAGCGATGAGTTTAAAGAGGAAAATTAGTAATGGATCAATAGAATTAAAATAGGGGTTGACTGGTAAAATGCTAAATGTCTATTTAGATCTACCTATACTTGGTGGAATCCTCGCTTGGATTGAAGATGGGGTTTTGTTATGGATGGTTGGCCAGGTTAGCACCACCAAAGCCAAATGGGGGCGGTTTGTCATCGGTGGGGCTGTCGGCGGTTTGTTCCAATTGTTAATTATGGTTAATCAAGCCTCGGGAGGATTAGTCAACTCTTGGGTTGGTTCTCCGATTATTTTTACGTTATTAGTCCCGGTTTTAATGGTAGGCTTGTCATTTTTCCCCCTTAAGCTAAAAGGCGCTATCAAATTGCTTGGCTATTTTTACCTGCTCTCTTTTTTACTCTCCGGTATACATTGGGGCCTGGATAGTATTAACCGGCGTTATTTTCAGATGGAGATTAATTTTTGGTGGCGTTTTTGGATTCACCTAAGCCTCATTTTCATCCTGGGTGAACTTGGTTGGGGTGTGATCCACCGTAAACTATGGGATCGGATTTGCCTTTACCCGATTCAGATTAGTTGGGATGGAAACGAATTAAATTTAAACGCTTTACTCGATACCGGAAACCGGTTATATGACCCTTTAACCAGGGTTCCGGTGGTTATTATCGAATTTAGCCGTATTAAACAATTATTGCCAATTGAGGTTGTTGATTTGATTGAGAAGGTGCAATCCGGAGAATTTGATTCGGACTGGAAACTACCGAGTGTTTGGGAGGAGAGGGTGAGAATTTTACCTTTTAAAAGCATTGGGAAAGAACATGGGATTCTAATCGGGTTTCGGCCGGATTCATTGAAAATATGGCAAAAACAAGAAGCAATATCGAGTACCCATGTGGTAGTGGGTATCTATAATCAGCAGTTATCGCCGGAAGGGGCTTTTCAGGCTTTAATCCCACCGGCGGTTTTAAATCATGATTGTTTGACATGAAAGGGAAATATTTTAAAAATTCCAATAATATACCCGATAAATTCTGAAGATTCGTTTAAAGGAGAGAAACTCATGTTGATTTGGTGGAAAAGATGGTTCTGGGGATTCAGGCTTCAGCTAGTCCGGATTTTATCTATAATCGGAATTTCTCCGAAAATGGTGGCTTATATTGGAAGCAGTGAAGCCCTCCCGCCTCCTTTATCCAATGATGAAGAGCTTTTTTTGCTGGAAAAATTAGGAGCCGGAGACAGGACGGTCAAAGCGGTTTTAATCGAACGCAATCTTCGTTTAGTGGTCTATATTGCCAGGAAATTTGAAAATAGCGGAGTTGGGATTGAAGATTTGGTTTCCATCGGGACAATCGGGTTGATTAAAGCGGTTAATACCTTTGATCCCGGTAAAAAAATTAAGCTGGCAACTTACGCGTCGCGCTGTATTGAAAATGAAATCTTGATGTATTTGAGGCGTAACAATAAAACTAGGGCTGAGGTATCCTTTGATGAACCCCTCAATATCGACTGGGATGGAAATGAATTACTGTTATCAGATGTTTTGGGTAGTGAAAATGATTTGACCTATAAATATGTCGAAGAGGAGATTGACAAAAATTTATTGGATTCAGCCATGGATCACCTTAGCGACCGCGAAAAAGTCATTGTCCAACTTAGGTTTGGCCTACGGGACGGCAGTGAAAAAACCCAAAAAGAAGTAGCGGATCTTTTGGGGATATCACAATCTTATATTTCCCGTTTAGAAAAACGGATTATTAAAAAGTTAAAAAAAGAAATTAAACGGCTGGACTAATAGCAAAAGGATTATTAAGGCAACTCTAGAACATTAGAAATGGGGTGATTGTTATGGAAAAAAATATAGCTTTGGTCATTGCGGAAAAGGCTTTTAGGGATGAAGAATATCAAATACCTAAAGATATACTAGAAAAAGCCGGGTTTAAAGTCCTAACCGCCTCTACTAGTTTGGAGAAGGCCATTGGTAAACTGGGAATGACGGTAAAACCGGATGTTTTAGTTAAGGATCTAATCAACCAAGAATTAACGGCACTTATCTTCATAGGAGGCGGAGGTAGTTCCCAATACTTTGAAGATCGATCCGCGCACCAATTGGCCAGGGATTTTAATAATCAGGGTAAAGTAGTGGGCGCTATTTGTATTGCCCCGGTTATTTTAGCTAAGGCTGGGATATTGAGGGGGAAAAGGGTCACGGTATTTCCTGACGGCAAAGCCGACTTGGAATCTAATGGAGCAGTTTATACCGGGAATTTGGTTGAAACCGACGGGAACATTATCACTGGATCCGGACCTGAAGCTGCAGTGGATTTTGGGAATCAAATTGTGGAAATGGTAAAAAGGTTTTAGATGTCTTGTATTTAGTTGGAAAAGGTTTTTACGGTTCATTTTGAACGCAAACCCCAGTTTAACTGGGGTTTGCTATTTTTTTAACTACTAATAAAATAGGGTTTTAAATGGGCTAACATCTGCAAACCATATCAAATGGGTATAAATACCGATCCCCTTGGCAATAATCAATCTTAGACGCGCGTTAAGTGAAAAACGGGAGTGAAAGAACTGGATGTTAGTTAATAAAGTTGAAATCTGCGGTGTTAATACCGCAAAACTTCCGGTATTATCAAGCAGTAAGATGAGGGATTTGCTTCAGAGATTGCAGTCAGGGGAACAGTCCGCCCGTGAAGAGTTGATTCAAGGCAATTTGAGACTAGTACTCAGCGTAATCCAACGTTTCAATAATCGGGGGGAATTTGTCGATGATTTGTTCCAAGTAGGTTGTATTGGGCTAATGAAAGCAATTGATAATTTTGACCTTTCCCAAAATGTAAAATTTTCCACTTATGCCGTCCCAATGATTATTGGAGAAATTAGGCGTTATCTCAGGGATAATAACCCCTTAAGGGTCAGCCGGTCATTACGGGATATCGCCTATAAAGCATTACAGGTCAGGGACGCTTTGGTCAATAAAAACGCTAAGGAACCCACTGTAGCAGAGATTGCGGAAGAGTTGAAAGTCCCCCGGGAGGAAGTGGTCTTTGCGTTAGACGCAATCCAGGAGCCGGTTTCGCTCTTTGAACCTATTTATCATGATGGCGGCGATCCGATTTTTGTAATGGATCAAATAAGCGACGAGCGTCACTTAGATGGCCAATGGCTTGAGGGGTTAACGATCAAAGAAGCCATGTCTAAATTGAACGATCGGGAAAAAATGATTTTGAAGATGCGCTTCTTTGAAGGAAGGACCCAAATGGAAGTGGCTGATGAAATTGGTATTTCTCAAGCTCAGGTCTCCCGGCTTGAGAAAAGCGCCCTTAAACATATGCGTCGCTATATTTCGGAAAATAACGAACTTGAAAATGATTGAGGAGGATTTTGAGCCTTGTTTCGATATCGTTTACTAATCATCGGTATAATTGTGGGGCTGTTTTGGATCATAGGTTGTTTAGGTTCCGGGCTTGCACGAATAGTAGAACCGGTTATTGAGGCTTATAACCGTAATAATTTGATTCGGCTTCATGTTGTCGCCGATAGTAATTTGCCTGAAGACCAAGAGTTAAAGCTGAAAGTGAGAGACCGAATCATTAAAGTTACTGAACCATTATTACTTAAGGTCGAGGATCCGGTCGAAGCGGAAGGTATTTTAAGGAGCAACCTGCCTTTACTTAAAAAAACAGCCGATCAAGTAATTCGGGAAAATAATCGTAACCTGGAGGCTAAGGTTAGTTTGGAACGGTTCTTCTTTCCGGAGATCGCTTATCCCTTTGGACGTTTACCTGCTGGGGAGTATAAGGGATTAAAGGTAATTTTAGGCCGGGGGGAAGGTAAAAATTGGTGGTGTGTTTTGTATCCGCCTTTGTGTTTGTTGGATCCGGACGCACCGACCTTTAAGGGCAATCAAACCGGAACGCCGCAGGTGGAATATAAATTGGCGGTTTTAGAAGATTTAATTAAATACAAAAACCTTTCGTTAAATAGTTTTTGGAAGGGATGGGGAGAGTTTTTCGGATTGCTTTGAAGCGGGTCGCCCCACCCCGGGCGATGTTTAATCTTAGAAAGAAAAGGACTCATAATTCCTTGGCTTAATCTAAAAATTTCTCTAGTGAAATTCCAGAATTCCTCTGGTGAAATTTTAAAATTTCCTTAGCTCAATCTTAAAAATTTCTAGTATTCGAATCACTTGGGCGACGTTTTAGGAAATGCTGTTTCATTAATTCAAAATCGTTTTTATACCTCTCCTATTTCTAGCGCCAATGCTCTCATAAAAAATAACCTGTCAAAAGAAACTACTCTATAATCACTATATTCAATCGATCCTTCCGCATAAAAACAAAGGTCGCGGTTTCGTTCATCTAGGTGTTTTCCTATGTATTAAATCAAAAACTCAAGTCAATCATACTTCCTCTCTCTTAACATTTGGAAAACCATCCGGAAACCAATAGCAAGGAGAGGGGAGCGGCAATCCAATAAAATCAAGCAATCAAGTAAATGACGGGGTGAAACGAAAAGTAAAAAAATTTTACCCTTTACCCTTTTCTCTTTTCAAAACCACTTCTTCCTCTTAAAAAACCACACCATAATCAAAATAATAGCTAACATTAAGGCGATAAAGTAATAGATTCCATACTTCCACTCGAGTTCCGGGAAGAACCTGAAGTTCATACCATAATATCCGACTAATAAGGTTAAGGGCAGAATAAAGGTAGAAACAATCGTCAGGGTCTTCATGATTTCATTCATCCGGTTCGATAACGACGACAAGTAAATTTCCAGCGCCCCGGAGACGATTTCCCGTTGAGTGTCGCTGATCTCGTGCAACCGGATGATTTGATCGTATAAATGGCCCATAAAAGGCAATGCTTGAAAATCGACAAAGGGATTTTCGCGCCGGGAGATTCGGGAAAAAACTTCGCGCATGGCCGCCAATGCTCTGCGGATATTGATTAAGTCACGTTTCAGGTTGAAGATTTCGTTCAGCATCTGGCGGTCCGGTTCGGGAAAGAGCTTGTCTTCGAGAGCCTCGGTTAAGTCGGCAATCGAATCCAATACTGCATAGCCAGTAGAAATTATCGGTCCGGCGATATAATAAAATAGTAGATCGGGTCCCTCACTAAAAAAGCGGTTGGGAGGGGTTGTCTTTTTTAACTCATCAATTGCGGCCAAGGGTCTGCGATGGCAGGTAATCAAGTAATTGGAACCGATGATGCAGTGACATTCATTTAAAACTACTTCATTACCTTGATCGTAAACTATCTCCTGCAAAAGGAGGTGGAGATAATCATCGTATTCATCGAGAAAAGCGCGGGGTTGCTGAGTAAAGATCCGTTCAATGCTAATCGGATGAAGGATTGTCAAAGATTCCAGATCGTTTCTTAAATTGGAGCCGGAGTTTTCCAAGTCCAACCAGAGAACATAACCGGGGGTTTTAACCAGTTTGGCAAATTCGTTAAAATCAATAACTTGGGCCCCGGCACCTTGTTTCCAAGCATACAACATGTACATCACCTCTAGTTATTTTCAACCCGATCATAAATATTCCTGCCAAGAGGAATATTTATGATCATACCGAAAACTTATTTGGGTGATGTTAATGAAACTGAATATCGGCATCGTTCAATTGGAAGTATCGGAGAACAAATCGGATAATCTTAAGCGGGCCGAGGAGATGGTCTTAGCAGCTAGCCGGAAGGGGGCGGAAATCATCGCTTTGCCGGAGATGTTTAACTGCCCTTACCAACAGGAGTTCTTTCCGCTATTTGCCGAGGAAATAGAAAATGGTGAGACCGTGGCCTTTTTAAGTAGAATGGCTCGTAAAACAGGCGCTTACCTGATCGGGGGTTCGATACCGGAAAGAGATGGGGTAAATATTTATAACACATCTCTGTCATTTGACCCCCAGGGGAATATTATAGCCAGATATCGTAAAATGCATTTATTTGATATTGCTATTCCGGGACAGATCGAATTTTACGAATCGGCAATCTTGTCTCCTGGGGATGAACTAGCAGCTTTTAATACGAAATATGGTATATTTGGGGTTTTAATCTGTTATGATTTAAGGTTTCCGGAACTCTTCCGCTTAATGATTGAACAGGGTGTAATCGGAGTCGTTCTGCCGGCGGCTTTTAATATGACGACGGGTCCTGCACACTGGGAAACTTTATTCAAAGCAAGAGCCATTGACAACCAACTTTATATGATCGGGATTAGTCCTGCTAGGAATGAAAAAGCCAATTATATTGCTTACGGGCACTCGCTGATAGTTGACCCCTGGGGTGAAATAATTTGGAAAGCCGGCGCCCAAGAAGAAGTGGCGGTAGTATCTTTGGAGACCGATAAGGTCTTTGAAGTACGGAGAAACCTGCCACTTTTAGCTCACCGGCGGTTAGACAGTTATCAAGTAAAAAAATTAAAATAAAAAAAGATGCTGAATGAAGTGAATTTCGTTCAACATCTTTATTTCATTTAGTAACCATTCCGATCCGGATAATAATTAGGGAATTAACCTGAAAGGCTTAGCTTTGACCTAACCTTGCCTTATTATGCTAGATATGGTCGGCTGTATCTTTAGTAAGTTTGGCCATTTCCAATTGGCGTTCGATTACTTGCTGGGTCTCAGCGACTTTGGTATGAATTAATTCAATTTGGGCGGTTATCTCTTGGCTTGAGGCGGCCAATTCCTCCATGGAAGCCGATACCTGTTCGGTCTGGGCGGTAATGTTTTCCACCGCTTTTGATATATCCAAAGACCTGCTGTGAATCTGTTTAGTGCCGTCAAGTTGTAGGTCGGCGGCTTGTAAAACAGCAGCATTCGAGCCATATAGGGATTGTAAAACATTTTTAAGGTTCGAGAATTCTTGGTTGACTTCAGAAACTTCCGCCGCAGAGTTTCGAACGGCGGTAATGATATTGGCTAAGGCGCCGGCGACTTCATTGGCTACTGACTGGATTTCGGTGACGGTATGTTTAATTTGAGTAGTAAATTTTTTGGTTTCATCGGAAAGATTCCGAAGCCTTTCGGCGACAACCGCAAAACCTTTACCGTGTTCTTCGGCGCGAGCCGCTTCAATGCTGGCGTTTAAGGCCAGTAAGTTTGTTTGTTCGGTAATTTCCGCCATTGCGATTAGGAATGAATTGATTCCTTCCATCTGTTGGTCTAAGGTGGCCACCTGAACAGCTAACCGGGCGGCAATATCGGCATTTTGATTGATCATTGTCAGTGATTGGGAGACGTTTTCCGAAAGTTGTTTTACTTGAGTGATTTTTTCCTGAAGGTTACTTTGGTTGGCGTCCAGATTTTTATAGACTGTATTGGCGATTTCAGCTAATTCGGCAACTAGGTCGGAAGAAATTTGAGCCGAACTAATTATTTTTTCGGCTTGGGATGAACTATCTTGCGCGCCTAGGGAGACATCTCCAATGCTACGAGTTATTTCAAATAAAACGTGCTTTAATTCGGTGATTGATTCGTTAATTTGAGACGCGTATTCAAAGGCGCTGGATGCGCCTTGAACGGCATTGTCAGCGGCTTGCCGAACCGGAGAAAACATTCTCCTCAGGTTAGAAAGCAAAGGGAAAATAATGATTAACAAAAAGACGGAGCTTAACAAATTTAATAAAAGATTAAAAAAACTGGCGATCTTAATTTTCCCTTCAGTAGCGGCCACCCTACCGTCAATGATGACGTTGAGGGAGGTAGCCAAGTCTTTGGTCATCAGTTTGAACTTGACTAATGTTCCGGCAATAGCATATAGAGTGCCGGCGCCTTTATCGTTTTGCCAGGCGTTACAGTTATCGATGACTTCATTGATTAATAAACTAAAATCCGGTATTTTATCGGGAGCTAAATCTTTCAAAACTACCTCGACATCGGCAATTGTCGATTCGACTTCACTGGCTATAGAAGCTATTAAAATGTCATCTTTGATCTCTAATTGGTATTTATTTTGAACCAGCCTACGTAAAGAATCGGCTTGGATTTGCCCCTTAGTGCTAATGTTAGTTAAATTTGCTAAAACAGAACGATAAGCATATGACTTGATAAGTTGTTGATTTGCTTTGGCAATACTATTGGCGCTCCATAAATTAACAATGAACAGAAAAAACGATAATATAATTACTATCGAGAATGCCACAAATATTTGTTTTGAAATTTTTAATTTCCAAAAATTGAGGATCGAAAAATTAAATTTGAATGCTATTTTTTGTTTGGGTTTTAAGTGAGTTTTCATTGAGATTTTACCCTTTCGATTATTAAAAAAAGTCTTTATAATATTATCGGATGAAGCGGAAGTTTGATTAATGGCATATTTTATAAAAATTCAAAATAGATGCCGACAATCTTGCCGGTTCATCGCGATATTATAAGGTATTATCATTGGCTCTGAATATCCTTTGGAATTACTTGGGCCGGTTTAACGAATATCCAAAAGAGAATTCCAATGAGTATGCAAATTCCGGCGACGCTAAAAAAAATCGGGGGTTTAGTAAGCTTTTCCGCGAAACCGAACAATGGAGGACCAACCGCGACCCCGAAAAAACGAACCGTCCCATAAAGGCAAGTTACTATTCCGCGCTCGGTTTTTGGGGCCGAAGAAGTAATTAAGGTGTTTAATGAAGGCAAAACCGCTCCGGTGCCTAATCCAAGCAGTGACGCAGTTAAAGTAAACCAGAAGGGAGAATGGCAAGGGCAGAAAAAGATTAACCCGCCGGCAATTAAAAACAGCCCTCCAACTACCGCCCACTTTAGGATTTTGGCCAATTGTTTTTGCATCACCGTACCTAAGATAAAGGCGGCGATGGCCATAATTAACACCGGTACCGCTAGGATCAAGCCTCGTTGGAAAACTCCAATTTTGAATTGCTTTTCCAGAATATCC
Organism: Bacillota bacterium; assembly: GCA_023415835.1. Taxonomy (GTDB): domain Bacteria; phylum Bacillota; class UBA4882; order UBA8346; family UBA8346; genus JAAYHS01. Next base: position 17,135 of record JAEZJK010000045.1, on the reverse strand, counting down.
GAATATAAACTCAATAATCCGAATAAGGAAAAGAGCGCCAAAAATCCTCCTAAAAAGGAGATGAATAAGGCTAGGCCTTTATTCTTGAAGATTTTTTTCAAGTTTTCAAAATACTTGGGGATTGGTTGAACGTTTTGTTTGAGCTTCTGAGTGTTCTCCTTAACCATGATCAGGATTAATACGGCAATTGGAATGGCTAATACTCCGTAAACAAAAAAAGGAGTATACCAGGAAATTAAGGCTAGAGCTGCTCCGGCCAAAGGACTGACAACCTTTCCAATTCCATTTGAGGCTTCCAGTAGCCCTAACACCTGGGAACGTTCATTTGATTGGATTAAATCCCCGGCTAAGGCCATACTTAATTGATAGGTGCCTCCGGCGCCTATCCCTTGAATTACCCTGGCAGCGATTAAATAAGGAAAAGATTTTTCCTTGAAAATAATCGCAAAGGCACCGGCGAGGATACCTCCAATCCCATAGACTATTAAAGCCGGGAACATTACCTTTTTACGTCCAATGCGGTCTGAAACCATTCCGGCGAAGGGGATTACGATTCCAGCGGGAATTGAAAACACGGTAATTAGAAAACCAACTTGGACCAGGCTGAGGTGAAGTTCTTTTTGAATTAAGGGAAGAACCGGAATTAACATCGAATTGCCCAGCACCATGATAAAAGGGACCAGGCATAATACGGCAATCGTTGGGTATAATTTTTTGTCCAAAATTTACACTCCTTGGTTTTTCATTTTATAAAAATATTATCTCAACTAGATGGTGGTTTTATAAACAAGGGATAATTTATTGACAAAAGATGTTAATTTAACATAAAATAGTATTATCGAAAAACATAAATACTACGGAACAGGCTACTGAATATTTTGGTTAGCCGGGCCTTTCTGAGGCAACAGGTAGAATCCTGTGGGACTGTATCCTATGGGATTTTTATTTTGTCAGCGGAGGTTATCAAATGGACGAAAAGCTGAAGAAGGTAAGGCATGTTTTATGGGTAGTACTATTTTTAAATGCCGGAGTATCAATCGCTAAAATAGTTTTGGGCTTTTTCACTAAAAGCAATAGTGTTTTAGCCGATGGTTTTCATTCAATGGCGGATAGTACATCTAATATTATAGGTATAGTTGGTATTAACGCAGCTATGATGCCGGTAGACCGTGATCACCCGTATGGACATAAGAAATTTGAAACCCTTGCGGCATTGGGAATTGCAGGATTACTTGGTATGACGGTCCTGACAATTATTCGTGAAGCTTATGAAAGAATTACCCATCCGGTTATGCCCGAAGTTAATATTTTTAGTTTTATAGTTATGATAGCTACTATTGGTATTAATATTTTGGTGGTCCGGTATGAAAAGGAACAAGGGGCTGCTTTGCAAAGCGACATCCTGGCCTCCGATTCTTATCATACCTCCAGTGACATTATGGTGTCATTGTCGGTAATTTTTACTTTGGTAGCTATTAAACTTGGTTGGTATTGGTTGGATACAATCGCCGCAATAGTAATTGCCCTTTTAATTGCTATGGCGGCTTGGAAGATTATTAAACATGGGAGCATAGTCCTCTGTGATCAAGCTGTTTTGAATGAAGAGCAAATTATTAGTTTAGCTTTGGAAGTTGATGGAGTTCACGGCTGTCATAAGGTCCGGAGTAGGGGTAGGATAGACGACCTTCAAATTGACTTGCACATTCAGGTTGATTGTGCGGCTACAATCGATGAAGCGCACCAAATCGGGCATTGGGTAGCCGATGTGGTGCGCCGGGAGATTGCAGGGGTAACGGATGTTGTAGTTCATGTGGAACCACATTATCAAGATTTATGAAACGGGCACGTGTTGCTGACATCTATTTTAACAATTGGATGATTTCGGAATACTTTCTAGCAGTGGCCACATCAAGGGCATTATGGCCGGTAGCGCATTTTAGATTTGGAGAGGCGCCTTTTGCCAACAAAGACTTGACGATGTTAGCGTGGCCATAATAAGCCGCAAGGATTAGGGGAGTATATCCGTTTTTATCCTGAGCGTTAACATCGGCTTTATTCGCTAAAAGGATATCTACTATCTCCGCTTGGCCGGAAATGGTTGCGATTGATAGGACCGGATCACCACCTTGGTCGCGGATGTTAAGATCGGCCCCTTTGGCTATTAGGGCCGAAACGGTTTGAGTATGCCCTTGTTGGGCGGCCAGAAAAATCGGGGTCCATCCCAGTTTGGTAGTTTTCTGGTTGGGGTCGGCCCCTTTGGCCAACAAAGCCTGAACGATTTCGGTATAACCTTTCTGGGCCGACCAGGTTAATGGGGACCATCCGAAGCTGTCTTTGAGATTTACTGCAGCGCCTTTGTTTAACAATAGTTTTAACGTTTCAACCTGGCCACTTTTCGCCGCTGCAAACAGTGGGGTTTGACTCTCAATATTTTTGTTATCGACAACGGCCCCTTGCCCTAAGAGTAAGTTGATAGCCGAGATGTCGCCATTTTTAGCTGCTTGATATAAGGCCCAGTTAAGGTTAAACCCTTTGCTTTTTAACAGTTCAAGTAATTTGGGATCCCCTTTCCTGATGGCCATCACCAATATGTCTTCTCCGTTTTTATACTTTACAGCGAGATCGGCGCCCTTTTCAATCAGGGTTTTAGCTGTTTCGGAATGGCCCTTTTGAATTGCCCATAGTAGCGCTGTCAGGCCATTAGTGTCTTTGTCTTCAAGATTTGCCCCCTTTTCCAATAAAAAGAGGACCGTATCTGTTTTACCGTTAGAAGCGGCCAACATTAAAGCGGTTTGGCCATCTTTAGTTTTATAGTTAATATTAGCCCCTTTGGTTAGTATTGTTTGGACTATTTTGGTATGGCCGCGCTCAGCTTCGTATAGGAGGGCAGTCTTATTATTTGAATCAACCCCATTGATATCGGCATTATTATTTAATAAGAGTTCCACTGTATCAAGGTAACCGCCAGCTGATGCGGCTAATAGCGGGGTCAATCCGTCTTTTCCCTTAATATTGGGGTTAGCGCCTTTATCCAATAAGGTTTTTATAGTTTCGGCCTGGCCGTTTTTGGCTGCCCATAGTAAAGCGGTATATCCATCGCTGTCAACTTCGTTCAAGCCGGTTTCGTAATGGTTTAATAACAGTTGGACAGTTTGAGTGTCACCTTTACGGGCGGCATAGAGAATACTTAGATAAAAACTAGCACCGTGTTCCCGAAGGAATTTAACCATCTTGGGGTCGTTGTCCCTTAATGCATACATAATCGGGGTATAACCTTCATTAGTCTTTGAGTTGACATCGGCGCCGCTGTCGATTAATAATTCCACAATTTTAGGACGTTGATATTTTACCGCATAAAGCAAGGCGGTCCACCCAAAATTATCTTTTAAATCAACATTTGCGCCACTTGATATCAAAAGTTTAACGGTATCGTACTGATTTTTAGCAGCGGCATGCATTAATGCGGTTTGATTACTTTCGTCAGTCCCATTAATATCAGCGCCTTTTGAGATTAGTCTTTTTATGGTCCTCGTTTGGCCTTTTTCGGCGGCGCTAATCAACTGAAGGCTGAGTTCGTCCGCATTGGCAATAAGAGAAGAAAAAGTAAGCAATAGTATTAATAAAAACAGAAAAAACCGGATCGGGTAAAGCTTCATTTCAAATCATCCTTTTGCAAAAAATTAATAATTGTTGGGAATAATTTCAACATCAGGTTTTAAACTCCTCCCAAAAATTATTTCGGGTTTTCATAATAAGTATATCGGAAATATGATTCATTTTTATGAGGCGTTGTAGATAAGCGGATGCTTTATAAAAAAACCTGTCTATTAAAACCTTAATAGACAGGGTCTGCATAAAGCATAATCGGTATCATCAAAGCCAGCAATGGGACTCAAAGTGTTAACATAATCAGCAATTCTTCAGTCCTTGGGGGTCAAAAAGTATGCCTTTCAATAGTAAGATGCCCGGCTGCTCCGTTTATCTTAATTGAATCGAGGGCTTTCAAATTTAAGGAGCCTGTTTGATCCTTTTTCCAATACAAAACAGTAGCGCTATACGGGACTCCTTCCAAGGTTAAACCCCTTAAGCCGGCAGCTCCGGTTGTCCCGGTATCGTTTATTACCGTTTTTCCTTCGGTTGTTAAACGATATTGATGATCGTGGCCGTGCAAAATTAAGGGTACCTGCCCGATAATGTCCGTGATTAATTGGCGGTTGTGGACAAGCACAATATCAGGGTTTTGCTTTGCACCCTGCAACACTATTTTCAATTCATCCGCCGCTTTTTCGAGTGCTTCATCCGGAGCGACGTCGGAGTTATAACTCAGTGAGGCTGGATCGGCCCGCCCGGCTATACTCAAGCCTTTTACTTTAATGATCCCTTGTTCTAATACTTTCACAGAGGGAACCTTTTTTAACCGGCTAGTTATTAAGGGGGAATCGTGGTTCCCGGGGACAAAAATGTATGGAATTTTGATACGGGCGATTCGATTAATGATATCAGCTTCAAGTGGCGTTCCATAATCGGTTAAGTCGCCGGTATCGATTATTAACTCGATCTTAAAGTTATTGACCATCTCGGTGATGAATTCAAAAGCGGCAGGGTTATTATGGATATCAGAGACATGCAGTGCTGCGAGATCGAACTGTAAGTCGCCGATATTTTTTATTTGCCCGGCTTGTTTAAAGAGCAGCGGTAAATCCCGGGATATTTTTTTGAGATTGTCGCCAATAACATCAATATTATCCAAACCCATTGTAACCAAGTTCATTGCCCAAGGGGCAGAAGACAATACCCCCTGGTATTGAGGGTGTTCAACCGCGCCCGAATCATAGGTCAATGCGGTTGTAACGATAAATGTTAAGATTACCATTAATGATCCTAACATCCCATACCAAAAATGGTTGGAAAACAGTTTAACCCGAAACGCCAAAAGTGTAAAAAATGCCCCTAACAAACCAGTGACGGTCACCAATAAAAAGAGTTTCAAAACTGCATGTAGGGTTTCCCGTTGTAAAGTTGTTAGCCATTGTTCCTTGACGGGAATTGAGTCTAATTGTTTCTCAAGTTTGGTAAAATCAATGGCGTCCAAGGTAAATATGAATTTCCAAGGAGTATAATGGGTTTTTAAAAACAGTTGCCCAACCGGGGGGACATTAATGGTTGTACCGCCCGATGGCGCAAAACTGGTCTTTAAAGTAAAGGAGAAGGAGTCATACTGGAATGAAAGTTTGGCAAATAATTGAATAAAAAGAACTGAACCTAAAATAGCGATTATCACAAGGGCTAATACGCGTGAGCGCTTTGATGTTTTGATGTTTGACGGCATAAGATCTGCTCCCCGAATATTTTTATTATTATAACATATTGCAACTGAAAAGCTGAAAGTGATCAAATTCCTAAAATGGTATAATTTGATTAACTTAATAATATCTATATATAAAAACCTCTCCAGAGGTGATTTAAGATGCCATATTGCCAAGAATGCGGAAGCCATTTTGAACAGGGTATAAATACCTGTAATAGTTGCGGAAATTTACTATCCGAGGTTGAAGAGACTGAAAGATCTCGGCCTAGATCGGATATTAAAGACGATCCGCTAGATGAGGCGGGAAATACTGTAATTTGCTCGGAAGAAAAGTTAAACGGATCGAAAGGCTTAGAAAAAATTGCGGAATCTAATATCAATTCGGTTTTTGGAAAAAATTCCGTAGAATTTATTCATCAGGAAGGCTTAAATGTAGGTTCTCATCGGAGCCAGGCTGAATCCCATTTGGGAAAGGGATTAATTAAACCGGTGGTGATTGAAAACTGTATGGACGGATTTCACTTCAAATATGATGAACCGCCGCGTCAAATCACCAAAGCAGAACCTCAAAAAGAAAAAGTCATTGAATTTAGGGTCAGCGGGGAACCGGAACCGCTTGTGGAAGCTAAAGATGATCGGGAATCAGAAAAGGCTTTACAGGATCTGCTTGATAATGCAGGGGCGGATTTTGAAAAAGATGAGAAGGCGGTTGAACCTGAAAGGATAGTTGAATCGAACCACGAACCTGAAAGTTGTCAGGAAGGTTACCGGGAGGATGAAGAAATTACTGTTGAAGAGAGTAGTTTGCCGGAGAATGGATTGATCACTGAAATAGTTAATCTGGAACCGGAAATTCGCCCCGAAAGCGAACCGGAAGTCCTATGGAATGGGTATCGGACTTGGTACGGGCTTAATATAAACGAAGAATATCAAATCACTGTTCAGTCTGCAATCTTATTTAGCGGGGACGGACATAAACTAAAAGAGGTTGAATGGCAGTCGGTTTCCGGAATTTCTTTAAAACAGAATTGGCTAGAAAAGTTATTGGGCATTGGCAATTTGGAACTTATCGGGCAAAAATCCGTACCGCTCTTTATATTGAAGGGGATTGACCATCCGGAGCAGATTCAAAAAATGCTTGTTGAAAGAGTAGATTTTAAAGTATAATAAAAATCTGGAACCGGCAGTTGCCGGTTTCGTTATTAGATGTTCCGGCACGAGGAGGGACTTTGGATCACCCGATTTTAATCAGCGCTTGTTTGTTGGGGATACCCTGCCGTTATGATGGTAGCAGTAAGCCATTGCCATTACCTCAATTGATGGGCTTATTAAACTCTGGCCGGGCCATAATACCTATTTGTCCGGAAACCCGAGGTGGATTGACTATTCCCCGTCTTCCGGCCGAGATTGTCCAAGGTGATGGGAGAATGGTATTAGAAGGAAAAGCGAAAGTTATCAATAAAGACGGCGCTGATTATACGGAGGCCTTTATAAAGGGGGCAGAAGCGATCCTGCAAATGGCGGCCACCGTAAACCCCGAGTTAATTATTTTAAAGAGCAAAAGCCCTTCATGCGGATTAGGGCGGATTTATGACGGCAGTTTTAGCGGCGGACTAAGGCAAGGCGATGGAGTGGCCGCCGCTTTACTAAGGGAAGCCCGGTTCCAACTTGATACGGAAATTGGATTTTTAAAACGGGCGCCTCAAATTTTGGGAAAAAATTATTCCTAAATTGACTTGACTATTGACCGTAATTTATGCTAAAATATTTTTTGCATGTGATGCGGGAGTAGCTCAGTTGGTAGAGCGTCAGCCTTCCAAGCTGAATGTCGCGGGTTCGAACCCCGTTTCCCGCTCCATTAAGTTTAAATCGATGCTTCCGGGTTTAAATCCGGAAGCATTTTTGTTTGCTGCTAACGCGATTTCATTAAAAAGGATTTTTTTAAAGGGAAGAGAACTTTTACAAAATTGGAGTTTTAAGGAGGGCTTGATCTTGAAAAAATTTTCCATTATATTTTTGATTATTGTTTTAATGTTAGTGACGAGCACCTGGGCGGCCTTTGCCGCAAATAACGGAGGTGATGCCTTCGAGTACTTCCCGCTTAAACCGGAAAGTTTTTGGTCTTATAAAGTAACCTTGCCGAATAATGAGGTTTATTCGCAAATAGTGTTTGTTAATAACCAGGTTGGGCAAGATATCAGGGTTTTAGTGTTAATTAATCAAATGCCATGGATGGAAGTAGTATACCTGCTGAATGAAGAGGGCTTATTCCGGGTAAAGCAGATTAGCCCTAACGGAGTTGTGGCCGTAGAACCCAAACAAATGATGCTAGCTTCGAAACTTGATCCGGGAATAAGTTGGAATTGGGAATCGGCTGATAAAAAGGAAAGGGAAACGGTCAAAGTAATTGGAACCGAAAAGGTTACCGTGCCGGTTGGTACTTTTGAGGCATTGATAGTCCAATATGAAGGCGTTTATCCTGATGGAACGGCATATATTGAAAAGACTTGGTTTGTAAAGGGGATCGGCTATGTTAAAGCTGTCAACTCAAGGGGCGATCAAGCCGAAACTAAGGAATTGATTGAGTATAAAACGAATTTATAGAGGTTGATAATAACCCTTTTTTGTGTTATAATATAAAATTGTTAAACGCGCCTGTAGCTCAGGGGATAGAGCAACGGACTTCTAATCCGTTGGCCGCACGTTCGATTCGTGCCAGGCGCGCCATGAATGATATGCTTTCGGTGTTCTGGGGAACGCCGATTTTTATTTGGGGGAGTTTTTTATCTGGAGTTTACCTATCTAGCTTTAATAACCGGCAAAACTAATGCGTTCAAAACTGGAAGGGTGAATCTTGTAATGTTTGCCATCGCTTAAACTTGTTTTAGGTTTAATTGGCATAAAGTTAAAGTTAAAAAATAATATTGACTAATTTAATTGGAATACTTATAATTAAATCAAATTGAATAAGAAAGCTCTTATCCAGAGAAGGGGAGGGAACGGCCCGATGAACCTTCGGCAACCTGTCGGCAAAGCTGAATTGCAGCTTCAAGAATATGGTGCCAATTCCGGCGGGGAGACCCGGAAGATGAGAGAGGTTTAGCTATAAATATCAAAGCCTCTTTCCATTGGGAAGGGGTTTTTTTGTTTAACAATATTAAAGGAGGAAAAGGCCATGAGAATTGAAACCGTTTTAGCCCATGCCGGATTATGCAGCGATCAGGCAACCGGCGCCATCAGTACCCCGATTTATCAAACCGCTACCTTCCGGCATCCGGCGGTAGGCGTTTCCACGGGTTATGACTACTCGCGGACTGTCAATCCGACCCGTCAAGTATTGGAAAAAGTAATAGCGGAGTTGGAAATGGGTGACCAGGGGTTTGCTTTCGCCTCGGGTATGGCGGCGATTACGGCGATCCTCATGTTATTGTCCAGCGGCGATCACCTTATCGTTTCAGACGATTTATATGGCGGGACCTACCGGGTATTAGAAAAGAACTTTAAACAATTTGGGCTTAATGCCGACTACATTGGCACTTCGGAGTTGGAAGCGGTCAAGCGGGGAATCATTCCGGGTAAAACCAAAGCGATTTTCATTGAAACTCCTACCAACCCGTTGATGAAAATTACCGACTTGGCTGAAATGGTATCTTTAGCAAAATCAAATGGTATATTAATTATTGTTGATAATACCTTCATGACTCCTTATTTTCAACGCCCCTTGGAACTAGGGGCGGATCTGGTGATCCACAGCGGGACCAAGTATTTGGGCGGGCATAACGATGTATTGTCGGGAATCGTGGTTGCCCGTTCCCCGGAACTTAGCGATAAAATAGGATTTATCCAGAACTCGGCTGGGGCGGTTTTAGGACCGCAGGACAGCTGGTTGATGTTACGGGGCATAAAAACACTGGCCCTAAGAATTAAAAAACAACAGGAGAATGCCGGTAAGATCGCTGCCTGGCTAACCCGGAACCCAAAAGTAAAACAGGTTTATTATCCGGGGCTTCCCGAGCATCCTGGCTTTGAAATACAGGGCAAGCAAAGCCGCGGTTTTGGGGCGGTGTTGTCGTTTAGAATGCAAGATGCGAATACGGTTACTGGGATTATTAACCGGGTGAAAATCATTACTTATGCTGAAAGTTTGGGCGGAGTTGAAACCCTAATCACCTACCCGGTCAAACAAACCCATGGGGATATTCCTCCCAAAATACGGGAGCGGATTGGTGTAACTGAAGATTTGATCCGGCTATCGGTTGGGATTGAAGATGTGGACGATCTAATCCAGGACTTAGGCCAAGCAATTGAAGGAGGAAACTAAATTATGAAATATGGGACCCTAATTTTACATAACGGTAATGAGTTTGATCCGTATACCGGGGCTTTAAGTATTCCGGTTTATCAAGCGTCAACCTATCAACAACATGATGTTGACAATCCGGGCAAGTACGAATACTCCCGTTCCGGAAATCCGACCCGGGAGGCTTTGGAGCGAACATTAGCGGCATTGGAGAATGGCGCCAACGCTTATGCTTTCGCTTCCGGAATGGCGGCTACCTCTTCGGCCCTGTCAATCCTGGAACAAGGCGATCACGTCGTGGCTACCGAGGACATTTATGGAGGCTCTTACCGGATTTTGAGCAGTTTTTTTAACAAATTCGGCATCCAGGCAACTTTTGTGGATATGACCCGTTTAGAAAATATTAAAAAAGCAATTCAGTCCAATACCAAAGTGTTATTCTTAGAGACCCCTTCCAATCCGCTGCTGAAAATCACTGATATAGCAGGGGTGGTGCAAATTGCCAAGCGGCATCATTTGTTGACAATGATCGACAATACCTTCATGTCACCTTATTTCCAACACCCACTCGACCTAGGGGTGGATCTGGCCATTCATAGCGCTACTAAGTTCCTGGGAGGCCATAGCGATGTGATCGGCGGAGCGGTGATTACCAAGTCAAAAGAACTGGCAGCTAAGATTTACTTTGTGCAAAACGGATTCGGGGCTATCCTGGGTCCTCAGGATAGTTGGTTATTGCTGCGGGGGATCAAAACACTCCGGGCGAGAATGGAAATACAACAACAATCGGCTTTGGAGATCGCCGAATGGTTGAAGCGACAGCCATGGGTGGTTGACCTTTATTATCCCGGCCTTCCGGACCATCCGGGTCACGATATACATAAGTCCCAGGCGTCAGGGTTTGGAGCGGTCCTATCTTTCAAAACCGATACGGTGGAAAGGGCGCGCCGGATCATGGAACGAGTTAAGCGGTGGTCAGTAGCGGTTAGCCTGGGTGGGGTGGAATCGATTCTTTCCTATCCGGCGCGAATGTCCCATGCGGCGATACCATTAAAGGAACGGGAGTGTTTGGGCATTACCGATAACCTGATCCGGCTATCGGTGGGGCTAGAAGAGCCGGAGGATTTGATAAATGATTTAAATCAATAATTAATTTAGCTATAATTTGATCAGTTATTTTAATCTTGACTAAAAAAATAGAATTTCTTATAATTTAAAACATATAGATATAACAAGTAACCAAGCGCTCTTATCTGGAGAGGGGAAGGGACTGGCCCGATGAACCCTCGGCAACCGGCGGAAGGTTAATAAACCGGATCTGGTGCCAATTCCTGCAGGAAAACCCGATTGATGGGGTAACCTGAGAGATGAGAGGAATAGGATTATGATAATGATTATCATAGCGCCTCTTCCTCAATGGGGAAGAGGATTTTATTTACTAACGAGGAGGAACGACTAAGATGCCGATTAAAATTCCGAATAACTTGCCTGCAACCGAAACCCTTAATAGTGAGAATATTTTTGTGATGAATGAAGACCGGGCTTTCCATCAGGATATCCGGCCGCTTAAAATCGCCATTTTAAATCTGATGCCGCTTAAGATTGCAACTGAAACCCAGCTCCTACGGTTAATCGGCAACTCGCCCTTGCAAGTTGAGGTCGTTTTATTACATCCTCAAAGTTATCAGTCGAAGAATACCCCTGAAGAACACCTGATTAATTTCTATAAAACCTTTGCTGAGATTGAAAGCCAAAAATTTGACGGCTTGATTATTACCGGCGCCCCGGTGGAACAGATGGAATTTGAAGAAGTAGATTATTGGGAAGAATTGACCCGGATTATGGACTGGGCTAAGCATAACGCCTTTTCTACATATTATATCTGTTGGGCGGCCCAGGCCGGGTTATATCACCATTTCGGCATCCCTAAACACCCGCTCTCCCAAAAGATGTTCGGGGTGTTTTCGCATCATGTCTGTAAGAAATACGTCAAATTATTGCGGGGATTTGACGATCAGTTTTTCGCCCCCCACTCGCGTCATACTGAGTTGCGCCGGGAAGATATTGAAAAAATCCCGGAATTGGAGATTTTGGCCGAGTCCCCCGAGGCGGGCGTCTATATAGTTGCAACTAAAGACGGGCGGCATATCTTTGTAACCGGGCACTCGGAGTATGACCCTTTGACCCTAAAGTGGGAGTATGACCGGGATATCTCTAAAGGATTAACAATCGCGGTGCCCAAGAATTATTATCAAGATGACGATCCGGCCAAAGAACCGATTGTTAAATGGCGCGGCCATGCCAATTTACTCTATGTAAACTGGTTGAATTATTATGTATATCAAGAAACGCCATACGACTTGAGTCTATTAAAATAAGTTTTCCGGGAGCAGGATCGGTCACTTTTCGGGAGGCGTATGCCGGGTGTTGATGGCTGGAACAACGTGGGCGAAATAGGGGTTCCAAGGATGATCCGGGTTAAATAAAAAGGAATCGAATCAGTTAAGAAAATCTTGACATCTAATAGAAACGGGTGTATTATACTATTAATATATCCTAGTAAATTGATAGGAATTTAGGAAATTGAAATTTTCTGATGGGAGGAATTACAATGTCAAAGATTGCCAAGAGTTTAACGGACTTAATTGGGAACACGCCCCTGTTGGAATTGAATAATTACAATAAGAGCAACGGTTTGGGCGCTACAGTTATTGCCAAGTTAGAATACTTCAACCCTGCGGGAAGCGTTAAAGATCGAATCGGATATAATATGATCAAGGATGCCGAAGCAAAAGGGCTGCTGAAAAAGGATACGGTTATCATCGAACCCACCAGTGGCAATACCGGGATTGCTTTGGCTTTCGTCGCCGCCGCCAAGGGATATAAGCTGATTTTGACAATGCCCGAAACAATGAGTATTGAGCGGCGTAATCTCCTTAAGGCGTTAGGCGCTGAACTGGTGTTAACTCCGGGGCCTGAGGGGATGAAAGGCGCGATCCGTAAAGCCGAGGAACTGGTGGCTGCTACTCCCAACTCCTTTTTACCGCAACAATTTAAAAATCCGGCCAACCCGGACATTCACCGCCAGACGACTGCTGAAGAGATTTGGCGGGATACCGACGGAAAAGTGGATATTTTCGTTGGCGGAGTAGGAACCGGCGGAACTATTACCGGCGTAGGGGAAGTATTAAAGAAACGCAACCCCCGAGTGAAGATAGTCGCGGTTGAGCCTGATGATTCCCCGGTTTTGTCGGGCGGTAATCCAGGACCGCATAAAATTCAAGGGATCGGGGCTGGTTTCGTACCCGATGTTTTGAACAAATCGGTAATTGACGAAATATTTAAAGTGAAAAATGAAGAGGCCTTTGAAACATCCAGGAAACTAGCGAAGGCCGAAGGGTTGTTAGTCGGTATCTCCTCGGGGGCTGCTGCCTTTGCCGCTACGCAAATCGCTAAACGCCCCGAAAATAAAGGGAAGGCGATTGTCGTGCTATTGCCGGATACCGGGGAAAGGTATTTATCGACAGTGTTGTTCCAAGAAGAATAAAAACAGGCAATCTTATTTCAGCGGCTCATAATTGAGTGGAACTAGATATAATAAATCGGCTCTTAGGTGGTGTGTAACGCCATATCAACCATGGCCCACAATCCATAACGGCCTCGGGTGGAAACTTGTATATGGATACCTCTTTTTAATAATACATGGTAAAACGATAGGATTTAAGTAAGTTCTAAGATACATAACTAACACTTTCAAGGATTGACTTTAACCAAAATTTTATTTGCTAAATTGACAGGAAAAGCATGATCTATTTTTTAGATTAAAATCCTACTATTCAATTTAAATAGTAGGATTTTTTAAACCGTGAAAGGCCTAGGCGGTTTTCTGCATTACCTAACCGCTCCCCACATGTTACCATCTTTCAAATCGGGGCTTTGGACGCAATGACCCGTACTATTTATAATGTTTTAACCGTTTTAAGGCGCTACTGTGGCGTAGGCCCCAATATGTTGGTAGTTTGAGATGAATAGGTATTCCTGGCTTCCGGGGGTCTCCTTCAACCCTAAGTTCCGGGCTGTCTTCCAAGATGCGACATTGCTGGTATTCGTACGCCAGCAGGGGAGGCGGCCGAAACGTTCAAATTGGGCCTGGCTGAGGGCGCGGCAACATTCAAGGGCCAGTCCTTTACCACGGAACTCCGGTTGGACGGCCACTCCCAATTCGCAATAATTCTTGGTGAAGGCAAGAGTAGTGGCGACACATGCCATCCTGCCATCGATGAAAGCTGCTGCTGCCTGGCCTTGAATTAATAGCGCTTCGGGACTTCCAAAAAACTCCCACAACCAAGAAGATTCGGCAAAAGAAGTTTGTAATCGATAGGCATCGTCAGGATTTATTAAACGTACCCGAAAGTCAAGAGGCGGTTCCGGTCGCCAATCTGGTTCTGCGGCTAGAAATAAAATGGGAACTGAAAACTGGATACTCCAATAGCGGTCAATTTGAGGAATAAGCGCTTTAGGGACTACTAAATCAGTAGGTTGGGTGAGACTTCTTAAGAAATTCCTAAAAATCAATAGGCGTTTTGGATTTCCGGCAATAAACCATAATGAAGGAGGGGCTTCGGGATAGGTAACGGCAAGAAGCTTGGGGATTGAGACGTCATCAACCAACACAGTGCTATTTCCCTGCTGCAACAGAAAAATGAGGGAGCAGTTCTCGGGTTGGTTCTGTAAATTTAATATTCCAGGGTTGATCGTGGTGGAAAGTAGCCTTTGCAAGTAATGTCATCTCCTAAGGATGAAAAAGTATAATTGATTTAATAAGGCTACTTAATTATGAACGTCCTAAAATGAAAACAACTCCCCTTTCAATTTGGCGATTGTTTAAGCCAATGAACAAGCCGTTGATTAATAAATAATTGTAGACCTTCTTGGAAACCTGGTCAAATCTCAATTATTGTTGGCATTAAGAGAATTCATGACTAATATCAGTGCTGTATCGGTTTAGCTTGATAATATTATCGTTTTCGATAAATCCTGCTGGTAGGCTAATGAATTTATCTGATAAGGCAAGTAAGATTACGAAGCGGGAAAAGTGAAAATTGAATATCCTGATACTATTGTTAAATTTTAGTATCATCAAAAGACCTAAAAGGCAAAAACGAATTTACCTCGAATATATAAAAAATTACATTCGATGGCTATGGATATTGACTATCGGAACGATATTAGTCCCGAACAGATCGGCTTAATATAGAATGTAATAACATATATTTTGAATCATATAGCTCGAATAATGTAACGCAATTAGATGCTGGGTACCTTATCCGGCCGGGATTTTAGGAGGGAATTTCAAAAAAGGCCGAGCTATGGAGGAAAGGCTTTCGGCTCCAGCGGCGGAAAAGGCAAAGGCGATCTGAACGGAGAGGGTTTGAATGTCGAAAAAAACATTACTAGTGATAATTTCCTATTTGACTATTTATATTGTCTGGGGCTCTACCTATTTTTTTATTAAAATGGCGGTGAAGACGATTCCGCCCTTTTATGTGATTGGGTTTCGGTGGCTGGTGGGAGGCTCCTTAATTCTTGGGTTTACGCTGTTAACAGGGAGGTTTAAAAGGCTTCCCACTCTCGGCGAGGCCGGGAACGCTGTTCTTTTAGGCGTCTTGCTGCTGCTGACAGGAAACGGTTTAATCAGTATAGCCGAGCGTAAAGTTGACAGTTATCTGGTAGCGCTGGTCTTGGCCTTAACCCCCATTGTAATTGCCTTATTTGATTGGCTGCTTTTTAAAAAAAGGGTATCGGTAATGAATTTGGCTGGGATTGTTGTAGGTGTTGGCGGAGTTGCCCTTCTACTTTATAACGGAACATCGCTCACCTCCAGCTTTACCCCGGATTTGTTCCTGGTGGTTTGCGGCCTTATTTCATGGAGTTTTGCAACCAGCCTTGGCCATAAGGTCAATGTATATCCCGATATATTGGTAAATAGTGCAATGCAAATGTTGATAGTAGGCGCCGGTTGTATGTTGGGAATGGCCTTTAACGGACCTCCCCTTAGCGAACTGATGCCTCAGTTTTCAATTCAATCCTGGACAGGGACTTGGTATCTGGCGATCGTGGGTTCGTTAGCCTTTTGCGCTTATACCTACTTAATCGCTAATGAACCGGCGATTAGGATTTCCAGTTATGCTTTGATTAACCCTTTAATCGCCACCTTTTTGGGTTTGGTTATTGCTAAAGAGAATCCGGTTCCCTATTTGTTTTATGCATTCCCTATAATCTTGCTAGGATTATTTTTGATGATCTATGGAGAAGTAGCCGTAAAATTCTTGAAAAATATGCGGCGTGCCATAGGAAAGGCAGATAACCTAAATGAATAAAGGCATGATTTATAGTACGGGTGCCAAAGAAGGGTTTCTAGCCGGTTTTCCGGTGTTTATCGGATACTTTCCGGTGGCGGTCGCTTTCGGGATTCTAGCTAAAACTACCGGTTTATCGACTGGAGACAGCCTGGCCTTTTCAGTCATGGTTTTTGCCGGGGCCAGTCAATTTATGGTGCTTAATTTGCTCGGGACCGGAGCTGCTTTTAGCGGAATAATTTTGGCCACATTTTTGCTAAATTTGAGACATTCACTGATGAGCGCTTCGTTGGCGGCCAAAATAACTATTCCGGAGAAACGATGGCTCCCTTTGATTGCTTTTGGGGTGACCGATGAGACATTTGCGGTGGCTGCTACCTACCCTCGGACGCTAGGAGTCCCATTTTTACTGGCCATGGAAGGGACTGCTTATCTAGGTTGGGTTAGCGGAACTTTAGCGGGATATTTGGCTGGCGGGGTACTTCCGGCTTCGCTTCAAGAAGGAATGGGAATCGGATTATATGCTTTGTTTGTGGCGATTTTAATTCCGGGATTTAAAAAGTCGGGATTGATTTTTGCTTTGACGCTGGGCGCCGGCCTTATTCATACCCTCTTAAATTGGCTCAATCTGTGGCCCACTTCCTGGAATTTGGTAACGGCAATCATGTTGAGCAGTCTGTTGGGGGCTTGGTTTATCCCGTTACGAACGGAGGGATTCCGTTGAAATATTGGTGGTTGATTCTGGGAATGGCTGCTGTTACTTACTTACCGCGGTTAATACCCCTGGTTGCCGTTACGGAAAGGCCATTACCCGAATTTTGGAAGCGTTTTTTGTATTGTATCCCTTATACCGCTCTGGGCGCGTTGATTATTCCCGGCGTATACCAGGCTATCCCCGGCGAGCCCTGGGCGGTGATCCTTGGTATGGCAGCAGCCGCTGCCTGCGCTTGGTTTCGGGAAGGGCTAATCTGGCCGGTGTTGACCGCAATCGGAGCGGCCTGCTTAATGCTGGCTTTTTAAGTTGGTATTCGCTGCGTCTTGGCGCCTCTCCCACAGAAAATTAAAAAATGCTTTAATTATCTCGACCAGACTAACGTTTTTAAAAAGCTTCCCATGAGGTAACTCTCCCATGTCACACTGGGTCAATGCCCTAACATTCCTTCGTTCT
>JAEZJK010000025.1 GCA_023415835.1 Bacillota bacterium | reverse complement strand
TAAAAGAGGCCTTAAAACTTCCAATTGAAGCACGGGCGGCAATCGCCGGAACATTAATCGATAGTCTTGATGAAACTATCGATCAGGATGCGGAATCCGCCTGGGAAACCGAAATTCTCTCACGCCTCAAAGAGATTGACGACGGCAAAGTCCAACTAATACCTTGGGCTGAAGCAAGACGTCAAATTACCGGTGAATAATGGAATCCCAATCAGTATTCTTTCATCCTAAAGCCATTGCGGAAGCTAGCGCCCCAGCCCGTTGGTATCAAGAACGAAGTTTTGTAGCCGCAAAGGCCTTTATCTCGGAATTGGATCGTATTATTGAGAAAATTATTGAAACACCGGGTATTTATCCTTGTTATATTGGAGACACCCGCCGCGCCCTCTTTCACCGCTTTCCTTTCAGTGTTGTTTATTGTATAGTTTCCGAAAGAATAGAAGTAATTGCAATAACTCACGGCAGACGCAGGCCCGGTTACTGGAAAGAACGGCTGGCATGAGTAATTGACTTTTTCCTTCTCTTCTAGTATTAATTTCGTGGTTGATGGAAATAAAAAATGCCGGGACCATTCCTCCGTCCCGGCACAGGAAAAACCTGCACAAAATATCAGTAATTCTAATAGGTAAAACACTAGTCAAAATTAATAATTATCCAAACCGAAATTTAGGACCTCTGTGGTTCCGGCTACCGTGGAAAGATCCTTTTCAATTGAATCATCACATTTGAAACCGGGATTACCAGTTTCCTCCGTAGGCTTCTGCCTTTAAATAGAGTGCTTATACCACTTGATTTTACTAACAAGGTAATCGGATCAGCCGAAGTTTTTATTGAAGTAGCAGCAATTTGTTCGTAGCCGCCGAACCCTTCCATTTTCTTTAATATCAATTCCGAAAGGCTATTCACGTCCGAACAGCTATAATACTCCGAATCCGGTATTTCAATCTTATACTTCTCTTCGACCTTTGCCAAAAGGCTGATACTGGATAAGCTATCCCCGCCAAGATCTTTGATGAAGTGAGCATTATCGTTGATTTTTTCTTCAGGTAAATCAAGGACCTTGCTATAGGCTCTCTTAATATCCGATTTAACCATTTGGTACTCATTTGCATAAATCTCATTCTCGATCTTAGCTTTACTGCCGTTCTTCCCGCTATGGATAATTTCATATCCGGGATTGCGGAGGGCCAGTTCCACCAGGTCGATTTTCTTAGTTTCGATGAGCTTACGCAATTGTTTTCTTTTTACCTTAATCCCGTTAACAGTAGGCAAGGGCTCTGTTGTTAAGTAGACTTTATTGATCTTCTTCATAATCGGTAGAGTATAATTAATGGTATTGATCGCATTGCGGAGTTTATTGTAAACATCCCGATTCATATCGGTTTTCTCGATACTTATCACTAGGGTGATATATTCATAGTTAGCGTCTTTTTTGGTTCCCAGCACCGAGATGCGGTTTTGAACCGGCAGCGCTTCAAAATAGCTCTCTAATTCATCGGGATAAATGTTTTCCCCGGATTCATTAATGATGATCTCCTTGATTCTTCCCTCAATCCAGAAACTACCCTTGGCATATCTCCCGATATCCTCGGAATTTAGCCACCCCTCGCCGTCGATATCGGCAGGGCAATGGGAACCCTCAATCAGCCTGCCGCTATGAATGGCTTTCCCTCTAATATAAAGGGGGCCTACGCCATCTTCGCTATCAATCTTATACTCGACATATTTAAAGGGTTTCCCGATTGATCCGACAATTCTTTTATGCAAATCCTTACTGCTTTCGCAGGAAGTTATGCCAACTTCGGTCATGCCATAGCCACATACCGTAAAGTATCCGAGGGCATTCATCATTCGCAAAGTTTTAGAAGAGGTATGACTTCCTCCGCAAATTATCGCCTTAATTTGATCCCCCATTAGCTGGGCTAACATACTTTTAAACATTTTGGCGGCGGCTTTCAATCCCAATTCCGGATTAAGCCTTTGCAATATCAGGCTTAGCTTCATCATGACATAGACCGCTAATTGCTCCCGCTTTGGTCTCCGGTTAAGCTTTTTTTGAATTGATTTAACCAAATTGTTGGGGAGTATCGGCACAGTGAGAATGTGGGTAACCCCATGGTTACGGCAGGCTTCCAAGATCGTCTCCGGACCCCTGGCCTTAGGATAAATAAAGGCGGCGCCATAAAAGCTAAACCAGATATAGCTTCCAATAAACCCGAATATATGGTGGAAAGGTAAAAACGCCAAAATTTTATCGGTATTTAACGGCCTGATCCGGTCGTTTTCAGTGATCAGCCGCCAGGTATTAAAGATTTGATAACATACCGCTTCCCCGGTATAATAGTATACTTTACTGGTTGAAGTTGTGCCGGAAGTGCATAAAGCATACTCGTCGCTCCACCGGGGCGCGAATCCGGTGGGATCCTGATCTTCAAAATCAAAGGCCGCAGTCAGCAGCATTTTAGCTCCCGCTTGCCGCATCAGATGGGCAGCCCCGTGATCCTCCTGGGTCGCATCGATCAATAACGGCTTATACCCCGAGATTAAGATCGACCAAAACATCACCGGCCATAGCGGAGAGTTGGGCATTTTTAACCCTATGTATGAATCCTTCTCAATATCGGCGCAGATCTTGGAAAGCTTGGCTGCGGCCTTCAGAATTTTATTGTGGTAATCACGATAAGTCCATTTAACTATTTGGCCGTTTTCAATAAACTCACAGGCGATGCTGTCATTATCCATAATAATTCGATAGATGCTCTCAAAATTCTTCGGAGACTCTTTCAGGAGATATAAATTATTATCATATGCTTTCATGTCAAGACCCCTAAAATTAAATTAATTCCGGCTAATCACAAATATTGGCCAGAATTTCCAATAATACTTATCACAATTTATTAGGTTTCATTTATCTCGTTTCCAAAATAAATTATCCTTTTCTATTATAACCCAAATTTTAAACTATGAAAAGGATGTCTAAAATTAAAAAATTTAGCTTTGAGATGTTTATTTTGACCTAACCCTTGCAATTTCCCTTATGAAGGCCATCAAAGCTGATAATTTGAGTGGAAGGGTAACCCTAGGCATTGTTGAGCTGCTCAATAGAGAGGAAAGGCTGATCAGGTTTGGGAGTTTTTTAGGGCTAATCCACCGAGCCCCTCTTTACTGATTTACTTTCAAAAGTAACGAGGGGCCAGCCGAAGTAACGATGATGAAAAAGCCATGCGGGGTGAGTTGATTTTAGACATATGATAGAATAAGAATCGGTAGTTGCTAGAAGAACCATTGCTGTCCGTGGTTAATATTAGGAGAATATTACATCCCCAAACAAGTTTTTTATTCCTTTTTTTATTTTTTCTTTGCCGTCTTCATTATATAGCAAAACAATAAGCTCAACCTTTTTATGACGCATGTTCTCCGGTATATTCACGATACCCGTAAGTAGATCACTATCGGTAAATACCAAAATTAATCCTCCCGCCGCTTTTCCCCGTATTTCCTAATGCTCATATTTCACACCCTTAGTCGGCAAAACAACTGGTTTTAGCAGTAAAATTAGGTAACTCAAGCGTCGTTATCCATCAAGTACTGGAGGCGTAGGCGGAGACAGATAAATTTCAGGGTCATAACCCACCAATTGCAATATTTGGCCGGGAGTGAAAATTCAGACGATATGAAGATGTATTGATCTTGGTAGTCGCGGAGCGCTTCTAAAGCTTTGATATCCCGAAGGGAAAGGGGAGTTTATTGTTGTAAGGATTCCAGTAGGATTCAGAATTAAACTGTTTGGTTTAAAAATTCACTAGGCTCAATTTAAAAATTTACTATAGTAGATTTAAAAGTTTACCGGCTTAATTTCAAAGTTTACTATAGTAGATTTAAAAATTTACTGGCTTAATTTCAAAGTTTACTATAGTAGATTTAAAATATGGATCAACTACGCCAATATAGGCAAGAGCCAAGCCGAGATCATCGCCCAATGTAACGAAGCGTACCCCGACGACCCGGTCGAAGTATAGCACGGTTGTTTCATTCTCTATGCCTCCACGTCTCCGTGGCCTCTTAATTTTTAGCCAAATAAATTATAAAATTCCTCTAGAGAAATTTCGAAATTTCACCAGAGAAATTTTTCAATTGAGCCAGAGGAATTTTGAAATAAAGCCAAGCAATTAGTCAGGGGTGAGGTGTAAAACTTTCATTTTTGAATCAACTTGGCAAATAAAGCCAGTATTCCCGATGTAATAAGCGGTCCGACAGGCACGCCTCCTAAAAATGCCGCAGCAGCCACTGCTCCTATTATTAAGGCCGGCATAACCTGTCTATGTCCCTGAAGAAAGCTTAAGCCTTGCCCGCTTAAGTAGGTTGTTAAAAATGAAATAACCAAAGCCGCCAAGCCTATCCAAGATGTGAAGACGTTTTTGATACTGCCCGCCGAAACGCTGCCGTTTGCAATAGGTACCATTATAGCAGCTAAAAGAAGTATCAGTCCCAATGTCATTCCGCTTTTTTCGAGATGCGGATAGACAATTCTGTCTAGACCTAGGAGTTTTAGTACCAGTAAACCAGATACGGCAATTGCCACCGAATTAGCTTTGCCAAGTACGGCAGCAGCAAGAATCAGCGCCAAAATAATAGTGGAACTCAAGCCAAATCATCTCCCCAAAAAATTTCAAGATATCCTTAATTGTAATTATTCGACATCAATATTAAAAGCTGCATCTATTCTACCCCAATTATTTTTAATGTAGGTTCGATCAGCATTTTTTTGCCCCGGCTGAACTTCTTCCTTAAATCGCATCCATACCTGATTGGTCTGTTTCACCACCACCGGTTCAAAATATGACCTTTCTTCATCCGATAGGGTCTCTTTTAATAATGCATCTTTTTCTACCGCACATTTTGGGGGCAATCGTCTCCTTTGTTTACTCATTAAGATGTTAGCTATGTAGTAATGGTTGAACTAATAGGTCTATTTTATTATTCTCCCGCAAAGGCGCGGGGGCGCAGAGAAAAAATAAGACATAATCAAATAGAATAATATTGTAAAATGAATGTTTTATAAGTTTCATTAACGATTCTTGATCTTTAAAACTCAGCGCCTCTGCGCCTCAGCGGGAGATATTGTATTTGGCATTAAATTTTATCAAACAGATATTTCAATCAACCATTCTTAAGAACACAACTTAGATTTTAATCGTGAATGATTTGTAATACCGCGCTTCGATTAATTCTTTGCCGATTTTAATCAGCTTCTCAGTGCCGTCGAATTCAAAGCCCAAATGTTCATAAAACCTTCTGGCGTTGGTATTTTCTTTCAATACCCACAAAGTCGCCTTAAAATATCCCCATTCTTCCAGCCTATCTATTCCCCAGTTTATGAGCATTTTACCATGCCCTTTTCCCCAATAATCTTGTAATAAATAGATTCCCCAGATTTCTTCGTAGCTATCGTCTTTATCATCATCCCGGCATTTCCCCACCGTAAGAATGCCAATCGCCTTATGATCAACCGACATTAGCGCCGTTTTCTCGACACCTTCGCTTAGGGCTTTTTGATAATACCGCTGCCGTTTTTCGATTGTAAAATTATCTAAAAAATCATCCGGAATGATACCTTGATAAGCCTTTCGAAACGATTCCGAATGGATAAAACCTAAAGCGGACCAATCGTTACAATTAGCCCATCTAATTTCAACCTGTTCCATAAGAACCCCCTCTGATCCGGTTCTCCCCAATCAAAGGCAAAATAATAAAATCTTCAAATCAGTTCCTTCACCAGTTCGATAGCTCCGCTTTCCCAAAGTTCGGTATAACGTTTTTTAATCTCAAACCCGAGTTTTTTATAAAATTTTACTGTTGATTCATAAGACGGTTTAGTATCCGGCGGAACCGTAAAAGCAACTACTCGTTCAAACCCCAAGCTTTTGACATACTCAAATAAATGGTTCATGAGGAGCGACCCGTATCCTTTGCCCCTAAAATCAGGATGCGTGCCCATTAATGAAATATTGACGGAACCGTCCAAACTTGTAAAAACGATAAATGATCTTGTTTTCCCTTCTTGATCCACCAGAATGAGGGCATCGTGAAATAATAAGTCCTTTGCGATATCCCCCGGTACATTCGGCGTGAACCATTTTGCGGTCAAAAGCTTTGCAATCTCAACAATTTGTTCAATTATGTCTTTCCCCGGCCGTTGATGTAATTGAATTATGTGATCCATTGGTTTCACTTCCCTTATTTATTTCAGCTTGTAGCAGAACAAAAATTGTAGGTGCCAATAATGCAATAATGCATTTTTACTATCGTTCAACCAATTTCGGCAATGGGTTTAAAACGCCACATCCGATCGGTGAATATTACAACCAATACAATAATCCCAAGCAATGCATAGACTGTAAGTTTGACGCGGGGTAAATAGTCATTAGTGGCGTTAAAGGAGGCATGCATCAGGAGCACCGGCAACAGGCTTTTTCCCTTTGTCCGGTTATAAAGCCAGGTGAACAGAATGGCGAGGGCGATGTCTCCCAAACGAGCCCAGAACATAAACCAACTTCTTCCATATAAACTCATGAAATAAAATATCCAATGAAACGCCCCCCAAATAAATCCCAAGATAATACTGGCGATAAGGGGACTGAATTTCCGTTGTAATCTGGGAAGGGCAAACCCGCGCCAACCGGCTTCTTCTCCCAATGCGCCATTGAAAAACATCGCCCAGGCAAAGGAAACAATCACTGCCGGAGGTAACGGCAGATCCGGTCTTACAGGCAGGGCAGGTATCGGTAAACCGATCCATTCTCCCAAAACATAACCGGCAAAGGTTATTCCCGGCCAGATCCCGATAGCGGCTAGATACCATATCCAGGATACCCGCCAATTGAGATAAGGTTTTAATAACGAACGGATCCCGTGCTTATCCGAAAAAGCGCTCGCAAGTACAAACGCCGCCAAAACTACTAATAGAATATCACCCGGGAGTACACCCCAATCCAGATTGTGTTTCCACCATATTCGGCTAATCCAGCGCACCGATCCCGCAATCAGTAAGGCCGAAATAAAAACCAATAACTTGGAGCTAGGTTTAGGTTCCGATCTTTGGGGATCAATGATTGAGGAACCAACATGGCCGACAGGACCGGGCCAAATCCGGCAATAAGATCGAAGGTATACACCCCCTGTCTCAAAAGGCCAACCATCACTAAACTGACTGTCCAGGTAAAAGCGAATGACAAACCGAAAAAAATAATTAATGGATTGCGTCTGATAATTTGACAGATATCTTCGGAAAGCGGCATCTTCCTAATTCCCGTAAGCATATTCTACCTTCCTTCCTGAAATAATTCTTTTGCAAAAATATGATCGAGGTATGCTAACTTTTAAGCCCTGTTTTCAATAATGGTTGATTCTGGAATGTCTATTTTATTATTCTCCCGCAAACACCAACCGCTTCACCTTCAACTCTTTAGCCTATTTTCATTATTACCACCCAAAATCAATTTGGTTCTTATTTCTTCCTGGTTCAAACATTTCCTCCAGAATTCCCAAAATTTATCATCCAGCCACTTTACCCCGGACTTCCCTTCAATAGGCATCAGTTACGAGGCATGGGTAAAAAAGCTGTAAAATAAAACTAATCTCCTTTTTATCGCTAAAATCCAACTTTTTGCCCTTATACAACTCCCCCAAAAATTTTCTCCTCCCCCATCCCCATTTTTACCATTTTAATTAACCAAATCCAAATCGAGGCAGGAATTTGGAAATAAATTACCGAAGATACAAATGTTTTAAAGAATTATTGTAAATTTTGACCTATTTAAAATCAACGAGGTGAACCAATGCCGAACTTTCTTTTAGAGGCGGGAGGCAGCATTGTCGCTCAGATCGTCCAATTTGCCGTCGGTTTCGTATTAGCTCTCTTTATTTACTATTTACCTGATCAAAGGCTAAGTTCCGAAAGGAATAACGATTACCTTATCATTATCGCCGCCTCTCTGCTGGGATTGCTTGTCCCATTAGGGATCTACGGATTAATCCCGATATTCGTCGCTTTATCAAAAATCGGATTTCCTTTATCCATGATACTGCCGTTAATCATATCCAATTCCCTTTTCAATACTCTCGTTCCGTTTTTCGATCCCACTTTTACCTGGAGAACAGGAATACCAAGAATCGTCCTTGCCTTTCTAGCGGGGATCATCGCCGGTGTAATCGCTAAAACTTTCCGGTTTGCTAACGGTTTCTTCGAAAAAAGCAGCTTGAATAGGGTGTTTCAGAAACCGGAAAGCGCCGCAAAAACAATTAAAAGTTTCTTCAAATCCCTGGGCATTATCGGAATCTATCTCATCATCGGCGTTATCGCCGACCTTTTTTTAAAAAGGTTTGATATCACTCAAATCATTTTCCGCCTGACGTACGCCCCCCAATTAGGTTTTATGGCAAAATATTTCTTGATGATATCCGCCAGATCCCCATTTTTGCTGGCGATGGTTACCTTAACCGTTTTAATTAACCCGATAAGGTTATCGGGTGTCTTTACTCTCTTCGGATTCAAAGGAATCGGTCTCTACACGGGTTATTTATCATCTTTAATAATGATCTTAATTATTTTAAGCATGGTTCAATAATTAACGGGGGGAATTAATGATGAAACGATTAAAAAATCTCTTTATTTTCAGCATGGTCCTAATTCTGACATTTAGTGTAACGGCGAGTATCAATCAGGCAAACCGATACTCGGCCCAGGCCGCTCCGAATGAGTCGAAAATGCCGGACCATGTCCAAGCATTGCTTAAAAAAGCCCTGGCTGAACCCAACCCCAATCCGGTCATCGGGATCGGGAGAGGAACCGATTACACCAAAGTTACCTTGGAAGCGATTAAAAACGCCGACGGGATTAACAACCTTATTAAAAAGGGCGATCTGGTATTGATCAAGCCCAATATTTGCGGTTTTTCCCAGGCGGGTTCTCCACAGATCACCGACTATCGCGTTGTCGAAACCATCGTCAAACAAGCAGCCGAACTGGGCGCCTCTAAAATTGTAATTGCGGAAGGAACAATTACCGGCAATGCCTTTGAAAGCTCCGCCCTTAAAATGAATAAATATGATTTGATTCAAGGGGTTGAATTAATCAATCTGAACGCTTTGGACAAAGAAAATTGTTATAAACTGAAACCCCTCAAAAGTTTAACCGGCGCGGAATTATACATTCCCAAAATATATATGGACGCCGATGTAGTAATCAACGTGGCCAAATTAAAAACCCACTTCCAACCGGACGCGGTAATTTCATTAAGCCTTAAAAACTCTTTCGGGGTGCCTCCGGGAAAAATTTACGGGACCGGATATAAAAACGGCCTCCATATGTTGGGTTTGAAAGAGGCCATCATCGACCTCAACCGAATCCGGAAACCCGATCTTTCCCTGATTGAAGGAATCGTCGGCGGTGAAGGTTATGGGCCGTTATACAACACGCCGGTAAAATCAAACATCATTTTCGCCGGAAAGGACCTGGCTGCCTTGGATACGGTCGCGTTAACCTTTATGGGATTTAAAGTCGATGAGGTTCCTCATGTGTTATTGGCTGGAAAAGAAGGGTTGGGAATAACGGATCTTAGCAAAATCAAAATTGTCGGCGCCGATTTGAACGCGGTTAAAATGAAAAAATTTGAACGGTAAAGTAATGGCGGCCTTATTATTGGACGAACTGCATTTTATTTGGTATTTCTTTTTATTGCAATTAAAGGCCTTTTTCCCTTATTGGATTATAGGGTTGATTACCGGTTCATTCCTTTCGGTATTCGGTTCCGCGAAGATCGAAGCGACGGTGGCCGGGTTGGATACCGCTAAATTTAGTATTGGCGGTACCATCCTCGCCTCTTTGTTGGGCGCAGTCTCTCCCCTTTGTATGTATGGAACCGTTCCGTTAGTAGCCGCTCTTGGGCGCAAGGGTTTGTCCGAGTATCTGATCGCCGCTTTTATGGTCAGTTCCATTTTGATCAACCCCAACTTATTTATCTTTAGTTTTGCTCTAGGCGCACCCTTGGCGTTGACCCGGTTATTCCTTTCCCTGGCCGCCGGAATCATTGCCGGGACCTTAATTTACCTCTTTTTTAAAACGAAAAAATTCTTCCATTTCGATAATTTCGAGCGGCAGACAAAACCCAAACCCCGGTTACCGGCGGTAATGTTATTGCTTGATGATTTTTACCGGGCGGTTCGGATTACCGGGCCATACTTGATAGCGGGTTTATTGTTAACTTCCATTTTTGAAAGATATCTTTCCCAAGAATTGGTCAAAATAGCTTTCGGAAATTACCGCGGTTTGGGTATTATTCTGGCGGCTTCCTTAGGGGTTCCGATTTATGTATGCGGCGGCGGCACGATTCCCATTTTAAAGGGATGGCTTGATAGCGGAATGGAACCGGGTGCGGCCGTAGCCTTTATGATTACCGGCCCCGCTACTAAAGTTACCAACCTTAGCGCGGTAAAAATTATCCTGGGGATCAAAAATTTGATTCTGTTTATCGCTTTCAATTTCGTTTTTGCGATTTTATCAGGAATCCTGATCGACTGGATTTACTTAATCGTCTCTCACAACACAATAATCTTAATTCACCGTTAATTTGATTACGATTACGCGCTCGAGCGCGAAATTTGAGCTTCATAATTCATTTTCTAAGTAGGTGAACCTAATGGATGTCGTTTCAATCGTTAAATGCAGCGACTATGAAATTTCAAAAGTAAAACAAAGTATCGCCCAGTCCCTCGATTACCTGGGGGGAATAAAATCTTTTGTCAAACCGGGGGAAAAAATATTACTTAAGGTTAATTTACTGATCAGGCGCAAACCCGACAAAGTAACCACCACCCACCCGGCAATCGCCCAAGCCATGGCGGAATTGGTGAAGGAAGCCGGCGGAATACCGATCATCGGCGACAGTCCCGGCGGCTATCATTTTTATAATCAAAAGACCCTGGAAGCGGTCTATGAAACCTGCGGTATGAAGGATGCGGCTGAAAAAAGCGGCGCCGAGTTGAATTATAATACCGATTTCTTGGATATTCCCTACCCCGAAGGAAAATTAATCAAATCAATCAAAACCATCAAACCCGTCCTCGAGGTAGATAAAATAATTAATCTGCCTAAGATCAAGACCCATATGATGACCGTATACAGTGGCGCCGTTAAAAATCTCTTCGGGATTATTCCGGGAAGCTTTAAAGCCGAATATCACCTGAGATTTGAGGATAGTTACGACTTTGCGGATCTGCTAATTGATTTGTGCTTGTTCGCCAAACCCGTATTGACGGTAATGGATGCGGTGATAGGGATGGAAGGATACGGACCGACCAACGGTAGTCCTAAACAAGTAGGATTAATCATCTCCGGGGCCAACCCTTATGCCCTGGATGTAGTAGCCGGTAGCATTATCGGGCTTGAGCCGGAACAAATCCCCACCGTAGTTAAATCCGTCGAAC
The DNA here is from genome assembly GCA_023415835.1 of Bacillota bacterium. GTDB lineage: Bacteria > Bacillota > UBA4882 > UBA8346 > UBA8346 > JAAYHS01. The sequence continues at coordinate 12,010 of JAEZJK010000025.1, read as the reverse complement.
GGGGGTTATGTAGTGGCAAGCTAAAAGAGATCGAGGTGTTGGGTGAAAAAATACCTGACGTAGCTGTCCCGGATTTTTCCAAACCCACCCTCAAACTTTCTTTTAATTTTTATAATTTGTTTTTACCGAAATTCGTCTCCAAATGGCTAAACCGGCACATGAAGGCGAAACCCGTCTTTAATTACGATATTTGTAAAGGGTGCGGCATGTGCGCCAAAAGTTGCCCGCCCCAAACCATCAAGATGATTGATGATAAACCGCATGTCGATTTGGACAGGTGTATCAGTTGTTTTTGTTGCCACGAATTATGTAACTTCGACGCTGTCCGGATCAAACGGCCGTGGCTTTTGAAATTGATTTTGAAATAGAGCGGTTTATTACGGGTTGATCAGCAGTTGCTCTAAATCTTTTAAATATTTAATGAGGAAAATCATCCGTTGTATCCCCGGATAATAAACCAAAAACAAAGCGAAGGGCTCCAAACCTATCCGCTTTGTTTTTGAAACACTCCGTAATTCAACTCTTCAAACTTTTAATCACGCCCCGTAGCGCTCTTCCCGTTGCCGGTATCCGGCTAAAAAACGTTCCATCCGTTCCAGCGCGTCATCGAGTTGGCCGACGGCCGGGAGGAAAACGATTCGGAAATGATCCGGGTTTGGCCAGTTAAACCCGGTCCCTTGAACCAACAACACCTTCTCCTCGACTAACAAATCCTGGATGAAACGTTGGTCATCCTTGATATTAAAGCGTTTGACGTCAATTTTGGGGAAAAGGTACAAAGCGCCTTTCGGTTTGACACAGGACAATCCGGGAATCTGGTTGACCCTGCTCCAGGCATACTCCCGCTGCTCGTAGAGGCGCCCTCCCGGTTTAGTCAGTTCCTTGATGCCGTCGAACCGGTTTAAGGCAACCTCGATGGCGTATTGAGCCGGGACATTGCTGCACAACCGCATCGACGAAAGCATGTTCAACCCTTCAATATAACCCTTGGCCATCTCCTTGTCGCCGCTAATTACCATCCACCCTGCCCTAAACCCAGCGACCCGGTGGGACTTGGACAGTCCGTTAAAGGTGATGAAGAACGTCTCGTCGGATAAGGAAGCCAGCGAAATATGTTCCATTCCGTCATATAAGATATTGTCGTAAATCTCGTCGGCAAAAATGATTAACTGATTGGCGACCGCCAAATCGATGATCTTCCTCAGCACCGGTTCGGGATAGACCGCTCCGGTCGGGTTGTTAGGGTTAATCACCACGATACCCTTGGTTTTAGGAGTGATTTTCCTTTCCAAGTCTTCCAAATCGGGGTTCCAATCGGAGGCTTCATCGCAACGGTAATGAACCGCTTTGCCCCCTCCCAGGTTAACGGCGGCGGTCCATAACGGGTAATCGGGGGCGGGTATCAGGATTTCATCCCCGCTGTTTAATAAACCTTGCATCACCATGACAATTAATTCACTGACCCCGTTGCCAATATAAATATCGTCCAGGCCCACTCCCCGGATGCCTTTTTTAGCAGCATAATCCATAATCCCTTTACGGGCGGGAAGAATCCCTCGCGACTCGCAATAGCCGTGCGCCCGGGTTAGGTTGGCATTGATCTCTGCGATCAGGTCCGCCGGCGCCTCAAACCCGAAAGGCGCCGGATTGCCAATATTCAGCTTTAATATTTGATGGCCGGCCGCCTCCAATCTTTGGGCTTCATCCATTACCGGCCCGCGGATATCGTAACAAACATTATCTAATTTGGACGATTTTTTAAAATGACGCATTTAAGATTCCTCCATTATTAATCCAAAGTATCTATCTATTAATCCTGGGAGATTGGAAACGTCTCCAACGGCCTGCATTTCCTCGGTTACCTGACTCGCGCCTCATTAATGACTCTTTCTCCCAATCTTAACACAACCGCTTTTCAATGTCATTATCTCGATTCATCCATCTCCCTGACCACTGCGCCGATAATTTTGATCCCTTCTTCCATTTCTTTGGGTTTGACCCTGGAGATCCCCAGCCTAAAGGTGTTAGCGCCGCCGGAGCCGGTGAAGAAAACATCCCCCGGCATAAACAGGACCCGCTTTTGATAACATCGCGCCAGAACCTCCCGGGCGTTGAGCCGGTCCAGTTCGATAAAGATATGTAAGCCGCCTTCCCCCCAAACCTTTCGGCAGGGAATATATTGTTTTACCAGCTCGATAGCGGCCCCATGCCGTTCTTTATATACTTTCCTGGCTTTTTTCAAATACTTCTCGAACTGGCCGCTATGAAGGTATTCGTACAATACGGCTTGATCCAGGAAAGAAGTGTGAATGTTCCAGCTCCGTTTGATGCTCTCCAAGTGGGATATTAACTCCCGGTCAGCCATGATCCAACCAATCCGAAGCCCCGGAAAAAGCACTTTGGAAAAACTGCCAAGATAAATGAGGTTGTTTCCCTTTCCAGAGAGAGCCAATAACGGAGCGACATGGGATCCGGAATAGCGAAGCTCCTCATTAAAACCATCTTCAATCAAGGGTATCCCACATTCGGAAAAGATCCTCAGGATCTGGAGGCGTTTATGCAACGGCGTCACCAAACCGGTGGGATTATGGTAGGAAGGGATTAAAAACCCGGCCTTTACTGCGGTCCGGCTCAATTCTTCCTCTAAAATGTTCAGGTCAAGGCCGTCCGCTTCCATCGGGATCCCCACCGGTTCCAACCCGCAAAGCCTCATGATTTTGATGGCCGTGTTATGAGTGGGGTTTTCACAAATAATCCGGTCTCCGGGTTTGGTCAAGGCCGCTAACACCAGGTTGAACCCTTCGGTAAAACCGTTGGTAATCAACAATTCCTTCCCTAACGGATCGGCGCCTTTGTTTTTCATATATTGCGCCAAATACTCCATTAAAGGTTTATAGCCGCGGGCATATCCGTAATTCAGCAGTTTAGCGCCTTCCAAGGCAAAACGGTTTAAAAAAGCTTTTTGGAATAGGTTAACATCAAAAAGGGTTTCATCAGGGGCGATACTCTTGAAGGAGATCATCCCTTTTTCCCAGCGCAGCTCCTTTTTTTCAATATCCAGGGCGCTCGCTTTTTGGGCATATTCGCCGATCAACCCCGCCCAATTGAATTTGAAGCCGTCCTCGCCTTTTTGGACATCAATTTGAGCCACGTATGCCCCTTGGCCTCTGACGTTATATACAAAACCGTCATCCTCCAAGTATTGATAAGCCAAAATTATGGTGTTCCGGCTGACCTTGAGGATGGAACTCAAGTCCCGCGTTGAAGGAAGCCTGACTCCCGGTTGCAGTATCCCTTTTAAGATTAAGTCTTTTAAATAATCTTTAATTTGAAGATATGTCGGACGCTTCCCGTCGATAACCAAATTATTGAACATCTTTACCTCTTATGCTTATTTTGACATAAACCGCTTATAAAAAAAAGAGCCACCCTAGGCCTCTTTTTTTAAAAGCGTGGTTCTATGGTTTATTGGCCGAAAACTTGCTTTAACAACTCAGTGACCCGGGCTGCCGGATTCTGGCGAATTTTCGTTTCTTCCTCTCCCAGGACATGGAAGAGCCCGTCCAATGTTTTAGTTGTAACATACTCATCGATATCGACCGGCTCCAACTTTAAAAACTTTATTTTATTTATTTCCAGGGCCAGCTTCTTATAGATTCGAGTGGCGTCCACTTCATCGGTGGCTTGGTTGATTACCGGCGTAAAGGCGGTTTTCAATTTTTCCCGGGTTTTGGCTTCAAAATAATCGGTGGCGGCGGTATTATTCCCTTTAAAGATAGTGATCACGTCATCAAAGGCCATCTCTTTGATGGCGCTCCAAAAGATCTCTTTCGCCGCCGGCGTCGCCCGTTCCGCTGCTCGGTTGAGACTAAGCACAAATTCGTCCACCTGGGTTCCCAAGCCTAGCTGCCTTAGTATCTTCTCCACCTTTTGAATTTTATCGGGTAACAGGATCTTAATCGCCGGATTTTTGTAAAACCCGTCAACCTGGCCGGCCTGATTTACCGATTTTTCGGTTCCGATCTGCAAGGCTTCTTTTAACCCGGAGGCAATTTTCGCTTTGTCCAATTTTTGATTCCATAGAAAACCCCAATCAAAACCAAGAGTAACTGAGATTGAAGTAAAAACCATCATCACCGATAATATAATTGTCAAAAACCTCGCTAACTTCATTAGCTTTTCTCCTTAATGTTTGATAATAATCCGGTTGCGGACCGGAAATTGTCCATCAAAAATAATTGGTACTCCCTGGCTCCAAAGTGAACCTTGAGTTGCTTGAATGGTCAAGTGGGGCCGGATGCTCAAACCGGAGTTCCCAACCGAGGCGATGGCTTGTCCCGGCTTAACCCAATCGCCGGGTTTCACGGTAATACTGCCCTTTTGAAGATGGTAAAGTGCAACCAAAGTCCGCTCAAAACTCCTGATCACCACCCGGTTCCCGGTGATGTTGAGCCAATCCTTGAGTGGCGGGTTCAAATCCGGCAAATCTTCGACCACCTCGACCACTTGGCCGTTACAAGGGCTATAGACAGTCTCTCCGAAAATCGGATAACTTTTATAATCCCGAGGCTGAAATCTTTGGCTAGCCCTACCCAACCGGTTCAATTTCTCAACATCCACCGCATATTGAACCGCGGTAGCGATCCTTTTCCGGTTAAAATAATCGTTAGCGCGATAGTTATTTATAATTGTACTGCTTCCGCCATTAATAACGTAGTAAGCCCCTGCCCTTAATGGGAAAAAGAGTTCAATCGGCTCACCCGGATGAATCCGGCCGCTGATCGCAATCCCTATCAAAAAAAGCATTACCAAGGAAGCTGACCCTACGCCGGCTGTCGCTAACCATTCAATCCAATTTTTTGTTTCCCAAAAAACTTCATCTTTAACTCTAAAAAAAGAAACACCAATAGCCATCAAGAAGAGAACCATCGTCAAATAACGAAAATAAACCGAGATTGCACTCCACCTGCCCGCCAGATAAAAAAATAGGATATAACCGCTAACAGCCAGGGTTTTTAGGCACCAGTCAAATTTGGACTTACTTCCAAAAATCAACTGCCAGGCAATGAGCAAAACAGGTACTACTAAATGAGTCCCGATAACTAACGGCAAATTTTCTCCCAATCCCAACCTGCTCAGAAAGAGTACCCTTTCTAACAAAGCCATCACCTTCACTCTCCTGTAAAATTAAAGCTGAAAGTCCAAAGTCAAAAGTTGAAAGTTTATAGGATAAGTTCAGATGTTGAAATTTAAAGTTCTTTATTGACTTTTGACTTATACCTAAAAGGACCGCTTCTTAGTAGTGTTAACATCTCAATATTCGGTATAAATTTCAAAATGCTTAACTCGCTATATTAAAACTAAAGGCTGTCTCTGAAATACTTTAGAAACAGCCTAGAAAAAATTTTTTACCCTTTACACTTTACCCTTTCTACTCAACCTTTATTGCCAAATCTGGTGTTACGGGCGATATCAACCATTACGATCACTGCTTCCGAGAGGAAGTATGTGAAAAGCAACGTGACGAACGCCCTGGTAGCACCGGTCAACATAAACCGGACTCCGCCTAAAAAAGTCAAATCGTGAAAAGCGGGAACAAAAGAAGCGACAATCCCCAATAAATCTTTCCCGGCGTCCCTCCCGGCGATCCAGATATACAGCCCTCCGGCAACCGCAGTAACCGCCAGTAAAGAGGCATACATTTCACCTACTAATTTCAAGCAAAGGGAGACAATCGGGATCACCGTATACTCAGCCTCAGGTAAACGTTGAATATTACCCGAGCGAATCAACATTACATGGACGACCATGTAGACAGCAATGGCCATTAATAATTGAAAGATAATCCCGCCGACGATTCCGGCGACCGGTAAACTAAACACCATTTTCCAATTGACAATCCATCCGACCAGGCTGGCAAAGGCGATCGCAATCGCCAGTACCCGTATAGAAATGGCGACTGCCTTCCTGAAAAATTTCCCTTGGGAAATAAACTGTAACACCGGTTTCATAAAGAAGTATTTTTCCATAACTTACCCTCCTCCTCTATTAAGCGCCGCTTCTATTTGTTCGGCCCTTTCGTCAACTGCCTTTGATTCACCAATCCTTCCTAAATCACTATAAATAATCGCTATCCGCTTTAATACCGGGACTAATTCGGCGTGTTCCGGACCATGATTGGTTTCAATTACCAGAACCAGCCAACGATAGAGCGACTCGGCATTTTCATAATCCCCTTCAAAAAAATAGAGATCCCCCAATTCCAGGAGGAATGGTTTTAACCTCAAATCATCGGAGCCTTGGTCCTTTTTTAAGCCCTCGATTCCTTGCCGGTAGAAGTTTTTAGCTTCTTCATTCTTTTGCCCCAACTTTAACACTCGGGCTAGGTTTAGTTGGGTCGAGGATCTATCGGAAGGCTTCAGTTGCTGTTCAATCCCTAAGATCCGGCGGTAAAAAACTTCCGCCATTGAATATAACTTTTGCCCCTGATAAAAAAGGGCCATGTTGTCTACGACTGTTAAAACCTCCGGCGAATTTTCCCCAAAAGTTTTAATCCTGATTGCCAAAGCCCTCTGATAAATGGGCTCTGCCTCGTCATACCTACCTTGGGAGCCTAAGTAAAAAGCCAAATTATTAAGGGTCACCGCTACCTCTGGCCCTTCAAGTCCAAATGCTTCTTCTTGAATAGCCAAAGCTTTCCGGTATTGCGCTTCCGCTTGATCATGCTTTCCTATGCTTAAGTAGAGTCCGGCCAAATTATTTAAAGAGGCTGCTAAATCAGGATGGCTTGGGCCAAACATTTTTTCTTGCGCCGCTAATACCCTCAAGTATAAACCCTCCGCCGAACCGTATTCCCCTATTCCCTGGAGATATACAGCCAAACCGTTCAGCGAATCTATTACCAAAGGATGCTCTATCCCTAATGCTTTCTCACGGATAGCAAGGGCTTTATCATAGAGAGGCCTTGCCAGGTCAGGCCGTCCCAATTTAACTTGGAGATCAGCCATACCCCAGAGGCAATCAGACACTCCCGTGTGATCTGGCCCGAAAATCTTTTCCCTCGAAGCTAACGTCTCCCGAAAACAACCATCTGCTAAATCATATTTTCCCTGTCTATAATATAACTTTCCCAGATTATACCGTATATCCGCAAATAAGGGATGGTTAGCCCCGAAAATTTTCCGGTAAATATTGGAGGAGCGATGATAAACCGGTTCGGCCTTAGCGAAATTTTGTTGCAATTGATAAATCTCGGCCAAGTTGGCTAAAATTAAGGCCACATCTTGGCCTTCCAATCCGAATGACCTTTCGGCCGTTGCTAAGGCGCTGAGGATAATCTTACCCGCTGTTTGATAGTTCCCTTGCCTTTTAGCGATTTCAGCCAGTCCGATTAAAGACTCGATCTTAAAATGAATGTTTGGTTCCGGGCTGCCTTCCTGAATATTCAATAATTCCTCAAAAACCGTTTTTGCTTCGGAAAAGCGGCCCTGTGTAATATAGAACCAACCCATCTGATTTATTAAAATAATTCGCTGCGGATGTTCCCGGCTAAGGATTGTGCCGTAAATCCCAAGGGCTTCCTGATAAGAATCTTCCGCTTCGCTGTATCTTCCTTGAATATTATAAAGCGAAGCTAGACCGGCAAGGGAAAGGCCAACCGCGGGATGCCTCGGCCCAAATATATTCTTCCTTACCTCTAACGCTTTTTGGTACAGATCCTCCGCCGAACGGTATCTTCCCAATACGCTGTAAATCTCGGCCAAATCAAATAAGGAAACGGCCATTTTCGGGTCGGACGGACCAAATACCGCGCTAGCCATTTCTAATGCATTTTCAGCGGCTAACGAAGCTTCTTCATATTTCCCCTCACGGCAAAGCTGGGAGGCTTGACTATTTAAAACGCTCCAAACTGTAGTATCAGCCTTAATTACAGTCCCGCCGGTTATAAAGACTATCGCTGCTATTAAAAGCCTCAACCAAAGCTTCATGGTTGTCCTCTCCGCGCGCTCTATCTCAGCTTATTTTCATAATTTTACTTTCACCTGGACCATATTCTCCGATAGTTCTAATATATATATGCGTCACATCTTGATAATATTGCTTTTAATTACATCCGGAACTGATTAACCTCATTCCCCTCTTCATTACATTATTATATTAAAGAATAAAAAAAATAGCCAGACATAGGTAGCTGGCTATTGTTGGAATCCTTCAATTAATTAGTTTGTATCTTAACTAGGATATCTTGGAGTAAATCTTTTTGATACGTTTCTCTACGGCTGCGGCGTCTTTAAGCCGCCCTTCTTTACGGTATAAAACCGATAATTCTTTTAACAGCCCGGCCAGTTCGGAATGGAATAGGCCAAAAACCCCTTCCGCCTCTGCAATAGCTTTTTGGAGGAGCGGCTCCGCTGCAAGATAATTTCCCTGGGCTACGTTGAGTAAAGCTTCGGTTTCCAATAATTCCATCGCTAGTAACGGCTTATTCTCTGAAAATCCCTTTATTAAACCGGACGCCTGTTCCCAATCGGATTGGGCAGCCGGAAAATGGCCTTGCCGAATTTTAATTTTGGCCATAAGAAGTAGTGCAGTGGCTTTTTCAGGGTTCCCGGAATCCCCGGTTGAATCGGCAATAGCAATCGCTTGTCCGCTAGAGGTCCCCGCTTCACTTAGCCTGTTAGACTTCAGATAGATCCTGGCCAGCCGATTCAAAGCATCAGCTGTTTTTAGGCCTTTAGTCCCATACCTTTCTTCGCAAATTTTGAATAATCGGTATGCATAAACCACGGCCGGTTGATAATTACGGTTTAAAGCCGACAGTTCCGCCATCTCTCGGATGGGCCCTTCTAAAATAATGCTCTGCGGTCCCACCGAACCTTCTAAAATCGATAGCCCTTGCAGCTGCAATTCTTCAGCTTTTTGATACTTGAGGCCGCTTTTACGGCACGCGGCAAGGGCGAACAAGGTTTTCCCCAGATCGGGATCATTTTTACTTAACTTTTCAAAATATTTCAGGGCCTTCTTGTATACCCCTTGAGCTTTTTTGGGTTCACCCTGTAAACGGAGGATTTCGGCTTGACAGTAAAAGAAATTTCCAGTTTCCAGGCGTTTCTTACGATAATTTTTCAGATAAATAACTTCAGCTCGCGGTAATAAAGCGGAAGCTTCGGTGTATTTCTCTTGTTTAATCCGGATCGACGCCAATAATAGGAGCGCCTTGGCCGTCTCTAAGCTGTCCGGTCCGGCCGTCTTTTCAAAAGTTTCTAACGCTTGTGTTCCGAAGGACTCGGCCTCCTGATATTTGAGTAAACCTTTGTTAACCTCGGCTAAGACAGTATAAACATTTCCAACCTCAACATTGGCCGGGCCGTTGGTTTTCTGAAAAACCGAGAGCGCTTGCCCGGCATAGTCTTCCGCCAATTGATATTCACCGCGCGCCGCCATGATATTGGCCAGGCCATAATAGCATGCGGCCACCTGGGAATGCTCCCGCCCCAAGATTCTTTCCCTAATCCGAAGCGCCCCAAAGTAATGAGATTCGCTATTATTATAACTCCCCAACCTGCGATAGGTTTCGGCCAAGTTAAACATGGAAGCGGCAGTGTTCAGGTGATCCGGACCGTATAACATTTCGGCGGCGGCTAATGCTTTTTCCCCGCTAGCCAATGCTTTTGGATATTCCCCGGCTTCAAAATACATTCTTGACTGCGAATCTAAATCACCCCAACTCAACTCGGCGGCATTAGCCGGGAATAAAACCAACAATCCAAAAATCATCATCAAAACTAATCTCAATAAAGATTTCAAACTATCGATTTCCCCTTTCCGGAAAAACCATTGTTTCATCATATCACTACAGTTTTCGGTAACCAACTTCCAATTCTATAGTAAAAGTAAATCTTCCTTATTATCTTCCATGTTAAGCTCAGTCTAACTAAGGCCAAAAGTTGGCATAAGTATATACCAATCTTCGAAACATGATCGAATGTTCACTTGAACCATTGGTAAAGCAAGATACGGGAAAAATTCGAGCTATACATGTTTAGTTAAAATAAAAAAGCCCCGGCAGATTTTCCCAAATTCTACCGGAGCGGTCGATAATATCCATCCGAATCCAATATCATCACTCCTTGATTCTTATCTTAACAAACTTAAGTCTTCCAGCCTGAACAATGTCGCCATCCCCTAAACCGGAAATTTCAAAAGAATTGATCTTTTTGCCGTTTACTTTCAATCCTCCTTGCATGATAAGCCTCCTGGCTTCACTATTACTTGATGAAAAACCCGTTGACACTAAAAGCTTCACCGCATCTACCAGGCCATCATTAAACATAGATGCGGGGATCTCGTATTCTGTTACATTTTCCGGCGCTTCACGTCTCTGAAATACCGTCTTGAAATGTTCTTCCGCTAAAGTAGCGGCGTTATGCCCATGGTATAAAGCGGTTATTTCCCTTGCCAGCCTCATCTTTAGATCACGCGGATTGGTATTACCCGATCTCAGGGCTTCCTTTATCACAACCAACTCATCCGGATGGATATCGGTAACAAGTTCAAAGTATCTCACAATTAAAGTATCAGGTATGGACATAACCTTGCCGTACATATTGTCCGGCTCTTCATTAATACCGATATAGTTGCCAAGACTCTTACTCATTTTTTCAACTCCATCAACACCTTCCAGTATCGGCATGAAGATGGCGACTTGACTTTCCTGCCCGTAATCCTTTTGCAGGTTTCTTCCCATCAGAATATTAAACCTCTGCTCAATACCGCCAAGTTCAACATCGGCTTTTAGTTCTACCGAATCATATCCCTGCATTAGTGGGTAAAAGAACTCATGGATCCCTATGCTCTCACACTCTTGAAAACGGTTTTGAAAATCATTTCTTTCCAGCATTCTGGCAACTGTACACTTGGATGCTAAATGTATTACATCCGCAAAATTAAGCTTGGATAACCATTCGCTATTAAATTTCACTTCAGTCTTTTCATGATCAAGTATCTTAAAGATCTGTTTCTCATAAGTAGCGGCATTTTCGATAACTTCTGCTTGGGTTAGTTGTTTCCTGGTTTTGGATTTACCTGTCGGGTCGCCGATCATTCCGGTGAAATCACCGATCACAACGATTGCCCTATGTCCTAAATTCTGAAATTGCTTGATTTTCCGGAGAACCACCGTATGTCCCAGATGAATATCCGGCGCCGTCGGATCAAGCCCGAGCTTCACTGTCAACGGAACGCCCGTCTGAAGGGTTCTTGACAATTTTCCCCTTAAATCGTCACAGTTGATTATTTCCTCGGCTCCTTTCATCATAATTTTAATTTGTTCATCGATTGACTGCATCTTTAAAGCCTCCTTTTTGTTATAAAATAAAAAGCTCCCGGCCTCCGAAAATATTCAGAGGACGAGAGCGTTTATCCCGTGTTACCACCCCAATTTATCAGCGCCTCTCAGCGCCAACCTTATCAAGTACGATACAAATAACTGTATTTATACTCTAGCTTTATAACGGGCGCAGGTTCCCGGCGTCAGCCTACTCAGGTTAAACCCTTTTGGTGAGCAGCTCTTGAGATGTATTTCGGAGAACCCTTCCTAGCCCCTCTCACCATCCGGGAACTCTCTGTTAGGAATTGTGATCCTACTTCTTCTCAGTCATAGCTTTTAAAATATTTTACTAATTATAACCAGTTAAAAAGAATTAAGTCAAGAATTTCGAGCTATTTTGAGCAACACTATAATTTATATGTAACCGGAAAAAACTTCAGCTATTTTTTAGTTAAAAACCAAGTTTAATTCAATCGCCAGATCCGAAAACAAACCTACCTGTAGCTGATCAGTGTCAGTATATATACTGGGACGGCCGTATCGGCCTTCCGTTACCAATTGATAAACCTGAACCGTTTTATTGCTGGGATCGACAATCCAATACTCTTTAACACCCACCCGTTCATAAAGGGATAATTTGGTCTTCATATCCTTCCCGGCGGTTACCGGGGAAAGGACTTC
>JAEZJK010000069.1 GCA_023415835.1 Bacillota bacterium | reverse complement strand
CCGGAAAGTTGATAACGAACAACAAATGATTGAACAATTGGCCAAACGATTGGGTACTCAAATGATTTATTTCGTACCCCGCGACAACATGGTGCAAAAGGCGGAGATCAACCGGAAAACAGTAATCCACTATGATCCGTCCCACCCCCAAGCGGATGAATACCGGAACTTGGCGAAACGGATTGATGAAAACGACATGTTCGTAATCCCGAAACCGCTCTCCATCGAAGAACTGGAAAAACTGTTGATTGAATTCGGTATTGCCAACTAAGCAGTAGCCGGGGGCACTGTTAGACTTCCTTTCCCAAATTAGAAATTCAGCAGTGCTTTCAAAATCAATGGTTGACGAATAAGTAAATTTTAAAATTAGAAGGAGGAATTATCGATGTTAATGATCAGGGCGATTGTCCGTCCGGAAAAATCTGATGAAGTAATGGCGGCGTTAATGGAAGCCGGTTTCCCGGCTGTAACTAAAGTGCCGGTGTTTGGCCGAGGTAAACAGCGGGGTTTAAAAGTAGGCGAAATCCATTACGATGAACTCCCGAAAGATTTGTTAATCATGGTGATCCCTGACAAAGACAAGGACTTTGTGGTTGAAACTGTTATGAATAGCGCCCGGACCGGCCCCAAAGGCTCCTTCGGAGATGGAAAAATTTTTGTCACACCGGTTGAAGAGGCATATACCGTCAGTTCCGGCGTGAAAGAGGTTTGAAGGAGGCGAATGAATTGAAGGAAGTTATGGCTGTAATCCGGATGAACATGATGAATAAGACGAAAAAAGCATTGGTGGACGCCGGAATCTCATCTTTTACCGCCACCGGCCGGGTGATGGGGCGCGGCAAGGGCAATGTCGACTTTAAACTGTTGGAAGGAGCCAAAAATGGATACGAAGAGGCAATTTCCCAGTTGAGCAAAGGCCCGCGTTTAATTCCAAAGCGGCTTCTCTGGATAGTTGTCCCGGACACTTTGGTTCAAAAAACCGTCACGACCATTATTGAAGTCAATCAGACGGGGCAGCCGGGAGACGGTAAAATATTTGTTATGCCGATCGCCGACGCCTATCGAGTTCGGACGGGGGAATCCGGTGATGTAGTGCTGGATAAAGCCTGATTTTAAATGTTTCATCGAAGGAGGGTACTCAATGTCTAAGAATTCGGCCCAAAAACTTGAAGCAACTCGCGAAGAGATGCTAAAAAACTATCCTACTAAAATAGCGCGAAAACGTTCTAAACAGATGGTAATCAACGATCCGGATCCTGAGGCCATGCCGGAAATCCAGGCCAATGTTCGGACCATTCCCGGGATTATTACCCAACGGGGCTGTACTTATGCCGGGTGCAAAGGGGTGGTTCTCGGGCCGACCCGTGATATCTTGAATCTGACCCACGGGCCGATTGGTTGCGGCTTTTATAGCTGGTTGACCCGGCGGAACCAAACCCGGCCCCACGGCGATGAAGATTATAATTTAATGACCTACTGTTTCTCCACCGATATGCAGGAGGACAATATTGTCTTCGGCGGCGAGAAAAAACTCCGCCAGGCGATTCGTGAAGCTTATGAAATTTTCAAACCAAAGGCAATCGGTATCTTCTCCACCTGCCCGGTGGGTTTAATCGGCGACGATGTCCACTCCGTGGCCCGGGAGATGAAAGAAGAACTGGGGATTAACATCTTCGGCTTCAGCTGTGAAGGTTATAAGGGCGTCAGCCAGTCCGCCGGCCATCATATCGCCAATAATCAATTGTTCCGGCATGTGATCGGTTTGGATGATACCCAGCGAAGTTCCAAATACATGATTAATCTGTTGGGCGAATACAACATCGGCGGTGACGCCTTTGAAATCGAACGGATTTTACAAAAATGCGGGATTGATCTGGTGGCCACTTTTAGCGGCGATTCATCCTATGATAGTTTTGCTAATTCGCATACCGCCGATTTAAATTGCATCATGTGCCATCGCTCCATTAACTATGTGGCCGAAATGATGGAGACTAAGTATGGCATCCCCTGGATCAAAGTCAACTTTATCGGCGCAAGTTCTACCGCCAAATCATTACGTAAAATTGCCAAATACTTTGACGATCAGGAACTAATTGACCGTGTCGAAGAGGTAATTGCCGAAGAAATACTTAAGGTGGATCAAGTTAAAACCAGAGTAAAAGCAAGTTGCGAGGGGAAAACCGCTATGTTGTTCGTCGGGGGGTCCCGGGCCCATCATTATCAAGACCTTTTCGCTGAAATTGGCATGAAGACGGTGGCTGCCGGTTATGAGTTCGCCCATCGCGACGATTACGAAGGCCGTCGCGTGATGCCCACCATCAAAGTTGATGCCGATAGCCGTAATATCGAGGAGCTCACGGTCGAGGCGGACCCCGACCGCTATCGTCCCCGGAAAACCGAGGCTGAACTGAGCAAATTAGAAAACGAAGGTTTTCGGTTCAAAGATTATGACGGGATGATGGCGGAGATGGCTAGAGGGACATTGGTAATTGATGATATCAGCCATTATGAAATGGAGAAGTTGATCGAGGTTCACAAGCCTGATGTATTTTGCGCCGGCATTAAAGAAAAGTATGTCATTCAAAAAATGGGGGTCCCCTGTAAACAACTTCACAGCTATGACTATCGCGGCCCATATGCCGGGTTCCAAGGCGCAATCAATTTTTATCAAGATATCGATCAGATAGTCCATGCCAAAGTTTGGAAATACATTAAAGCTCCCTGGCAGATCAATCCGGAATTGATAGCAACCTTTGAAACCAATTAATTAAAGGAGGTAACTAAAGATGCTGTTGCGTCATACACCGAAAGCGATAACCGAACGGGAAGCGCTGACCATCAACCCGGCCAAAACCTGTCAACCCATTGGCGCTATGTATGCGGCCCTAGGTATCCGTAACTGTTTGCCGCATAGTCATGGTTCTCAGGGGTGCTGCTCTTATCACCGCAGCACATTGACCCGTCATTACAAAGAACCGGTCATGGCTTCCACCAGCTCATTTACTGAAGGCGCCTCGGTTTTCGGCGGTCAAGCAAATTTGCTGGAAGCCATCAATAATATTTTCACCATTTATAATCCGGATATCATTGCGGTGCACACCACTTGTTTAAGTGAAGTTATTGGCGACGATATTTTGCAAATCGTTTCCAAAGCCAAGGATGACGGAAAAATTCCCGAAGGGAAATATGTGATTCATTGCAATACTCCAAGTTTCGTCGGTTCCCATATAACTGGTTTTTCTAATATGGTTAAAAGCATGGCCACTAATTTTTCCGAATCTACCGGGACCAAGAAAGCGCAAATCAATATCATCCCCGGTTGGGTCGAACCTTCCGATATGCGTGAGATTAAACGCTTAGTCGCTGAATTGGGGATTAAAAGCGTACTCTTTCCGGATACCTCCGACATATTGGATGCGCCGTTAACCGGTAAACACCAGTTCTATCCCGCTGGTGGGGTTACGGTTAACCAACTGAAAACAACCGGCGATAGCACCGGCACCATTGCCTTAGGAGCGTTTGCTTCTTTAGCTGCGGCTGAAGCATTGGATGCTAAATGTAAAGTAAAGTACGAATTGTTAGAGATACCCTACGGCTTGTTAGCTACCGACCGTTTCATCGACACCCTGCGTCAAATGGCCGGGATCGGTGTTCCGGAGTCAATCAATATGGAACGGGGCCGTTTATTGGATGTCATCAGCGATATGCAGAATTATTTCTACGGCAAGCGGGTTGCTTTATTCGGAGATCCCGATCAATTGATCGGTTTGAGCGAATTCTTAGTAAGCCTAAATATGCGTCCCGTCTATGTAGTTACCGGTACTCCCGGCAAACGGTTTGAAGAAAAAATGGCTGAAATCTTAAAAGAGATTCCGGAAGCCAAGTTTAAACAAGCCGCAGATATCTTTCTGCTTCACCAATGGATTAAAAATGAACCGGTTGATCTCTTGATCGGAAATACTTACGGTAAATATATCGCCAGGGATGAAGATATTCCCTTTATCCGGTTTGGTTTCCCCATTTTAGACCGGATCGGCCACTCTTACTTCCCAAACGTCGGTTATACGGGTGCTTTACGCCTGGTCGAGAAGATTCTCAATGCCTTAATGGACCGTCAAGACCGAGACAGTAAAGAAGAATGTTTTGAACTTGTTATGTAGCATTTTTAATTGCGGAATTGTGGGGTGAGTGCTGTGAACGTGCTCGAAGCTAGGAAAAATCAAGTTTTCCGTAAAGGTGAGGATCAGTTTCGGATTGAATGCGAAAAACAAAGCGTGGCCGGTTCGGTTAGCCAAAGAGCCTGCGTTTTCTGTGGTTCCCGGGTTGTGCTTTATCCGATTGCCGATGCGATTCATCTAGTGCATGGTCCTGCCGGTTGCGCGGCTTATACCTGGGATATCCGAGGCGCGCTTTCTTCCGGTCCGGAATTGCACCGCCTCAGTTTCTCAACTGATCTAAGAGAATCAGAGGTTATTAACGGCGGTGAGCCCAAACTTTACCAAGCACTGACCGAGCTGATTGAAGCTTATCATCCCAAAGCCGCTTTTGTTTATGGAACCTGTATTGTAGGGGTCATCGGCGATGATGTCGGCGCAGTTTGTAAAAGAGTCGGCGCCGAGAAGGGGATCCCAGTGATTCCGGTTCATTCGGAAGGGTTTAAGGGCACCAAAAAAGATGGTTATAAGGCTGCTTGCGCAGCCTTAATGGAACTAATCGGTCAGGGATCCACCGAAGGCATCTCTAAAAAAAGCGTTAATATTCTGGGCGATTATAATTTAGCGGGCGAAATTTGGATTATCAAAGAGTACTACCGCAAGATGGGCGTGGAAGTTGTGGCGGGTATTACCGGAGATGGAAGGGTTAACGAGATTCAACGGGCCCACGGAGCCTCCTTGAATTTAGTCCAATGTTCGGGATCCATGAATTATCTGGCCCGGTTAATGAAAGAAAAATATGGTACGCCTTGGATCCAAGTATCTTACTTCGGTATCGAAGATATGGCTGAGTCGTTATATAACGTAGTCCGGCATTTTAATGATCCGGAAATGATGAACCGCGCTCAAGAATTGATCCGTAATGAAATTAATGGGATTTATCCGCAAATCTTGGAGTACCGTAAAGCTCTTAACGGAAAAAGAGCCGCCATTTATGTAGGGGGAGCGTTTAAGGCTTTATCTCTAGTCAAAGCGTTACGGTTATTAGGGATGGAGATTGCGGTAGTCGGTTCACAGACCGGAAACCAAACCGATTACCAACTTTTACAGGATCTTTGTGACAGAGACACTATTATTGTGGATGATTCCAACCCGCTGGAACTCTCAAACTTTCTGTATGAAAAAAGTGTCGACCTTTTTATCGGCGGAGTAAAAGAACGGCCGATTGCTTATAAATTAGGCATCGGATTTTGTGATCATAATCATGAGCGCAAGACCGCTTTGGCTGGTTTTGTCGGGATGTTGAACTTTGCCAAAGAAGTGTATGGGTCGGTGTTGAGTCCGGTCTGGCAATTTACACCGCGTCAACAGTTCAAACCAATCGAAGGAGGTGTCCTCAATGAGCTCGCATCAAGCGGCCCATAAAGCTACAATTAATGCTTGCAAACTATGTAATCCCTTAGGCGCCTCCCTGGTGTTTCGCGGTATTGAAGGAGCAGTCCCTTTATTGCATGGTTCTCAAGGCTGCGCTACTTATATTCGGAGATATCTTATCAGTCATTTTAAAGAACCGGTTGATATCGCTTCTTCCAACTTCACCGAAAGCAGCACCATCTTTGGAGGCGGAACAAATTTGAAAACCGCCGTTAAAAACTTAATCGTTCAATATAAACCCAGTTTGATCGGGATTGCCACCACCTGTTTAAGTGAGACTATCGGCGATGATCTGCATATGATTCTGCATGAGTTTAATCGAGAATACTCATCCCCCGACCGGCCGGTGATTGTCCCGGTATCCACCCCCAGTTATCAAGGCTCGCATATTGACGGTTTTCACGATACGGTCCGCGCCATTATCGAAGCGATGGCCACGAGCGGTCCGAAAACGGATCTGGTTTCTCTTTTTCCGGGCATGGTTTCGACGGCGGATTTAAGATTGATTAAAGAAATCTTTTCCGATTTTGGCCTTGACCTGCTGTTGCTTCCGGACTATTCGGAAACCATGGATGGAGAAATATGGGACTCATATCAGAAGATATCTCCAGGAGGAGCGCCCCTTGAAAAAATTCAATCCGCCGGCTGTTCACGAGCGGGGATTCAACTAGGAAGGACTGTGGGCGATTCCCAAAATGCGGCCCTTTTTTTAAAAAAATTCGGCGTCGACTATTGGAAATTAGGACTGCCGATCGGTATTAAGGAAACGGATCTTTTTATGGAGCTGCTGGCGAAAATCTCAGGGAAAGAGATCCCCTTAAAATACCGGCAAGAACGAGGCCGATTAGTTGATTCCTATATTGACGGCCATAAATATTTGTTCGGTAAAAAAGCGGTTTTATACGGTGAACCTGATTTAGTCCTAGGAATAGCGGCTTTTTTAGCTGAGATCGGTGTTATCCCGGTGCTTTGCGCCACCGGCGCCGAAACCGGAAAATTGGAAACTAATTTATACGCTCTTTTACCTGAGTTTAAGTCTCAAATGAAGATCGTTGAAGGGATCGACTTTAATGAAATTGGTTCCCTAGTAGAAAAAATCCAACCGGATTTATTAATTGGCAACAGTAAAGGTTATTCCACGGCGCGGCAATTTGGCATCCCTTTGATCCGGGTGGGTTTTCCCATTCACGACCGGATTGGCGGCCAACGTATTTTACATCTGGGTTATCGCGGCGCCCAACAGCTTTTTGACCGGATTGTGAATGAACTGATCCGGGAACGTCAGGAAAAGGCAGCGATAGGTTGGAGTTACATCTAAAAGGAAGTGATCTCGATGTTGAAAGATTATTCCAAGCATCCTTGTTTTAATATTAATTCCCGTCATCAATACGGCCGATTGCATCTCCCGGTAGCGCCGAAATGCAATATTCAATGTAATTATTGCAACCGCAAATTCGACTGTGTCGGCGAAAGCCGTCCGGGAGTTAGCAGCGCAATACTATCTCCGGGCCAAGCGGTCTATTATGTGGAACAGGCCTTAAAGAAACATCCTGAAATTTCGACTATCGGTATTGCCGGACCCGGAGACCCCTTGGCCAATCCCTTGGAGACTTTGGAAACGCTTAAACAAGTTAAAATGAAATTCCGGGAAATGATCTTTTGTCTCGCATCCAATGGTTTGAACCTTCCCCCATATGTCGCCGAGTTGGCGGATTTGGGCGTCAGTCATGTTACCATCACTGTTAATGCGGTGGACCCGGAAATCGGCGGCTCGATCTATGCTTGGGTCCGGGATGGTAAAATAATTTACCGTGGCAAGGATGCCGCCAAATTCCTCTGGGAAAGGCAGCAAGCGGCGATCGCCGGATTGAAAAAGCACGGCATTACAGTTAAGGTTAACTCCATAATCATCCCCGGTGTCAACGATTCTCATTTGGCAGAGGTGGCCCGCCAGATGAAAACATTAGGAGCGGATCTTATGAATTGTATTCCAATTTACCCGACTACCGGTACAGTTTTCGAAGATCTTAAAGCCCCGGGTGTAGAGGAAATTTCCTGGATCCGCCGTGTAACCGGCAAGTATTTACCCCAAATGGAACATTGCGCCAGATGTCGCGCAGACGCGGTCGGCCTCTTGGGCAAGGAGTTGGACCGAGAAACATACTTGTTCTTGAGAGACTCAGCGATTATGCCTCTAAATCCCGGTGAAAACCGGCCATACATAGCCGTAGCTTCATTAGAAGGAATGTTGGTCAATCAGCACCTGGGAGAAGCTGAAGAATTGCTAATCTATGGTAAGGATCAGTCCGGATATTATTTGGCAGATACCCGCCGGACGCCGGCTCCCGGCAATGCCAAACAACGTTGGCATGATTTGGCGGCTATTTTAAGGGATTGCCGGGTGATTTTGGTGAGCGCGGCAGGAGATCCCCCGCGTGAAGTCTTGAAACAGGAAGGAATCCGCTTAATTGAGATGGAGGGTTTAATCGAACAAGGGTTAGAAGCGGTCTTCTCCGGACATGAAAATAGCTTAAAAAAACGAAGCCCACCCGGATGCAGCGGATGTAAGGGAAGCGGAACGGGTTGCGGCTAAAGATGGTCATCAAGATGAATGTTATTTCTGCAAACCTCATTTTTATCGCCCAATAATAATTTAAATTAAGGAGGAATCTGTAATGGTAAAACCAAAACATCATATTTTCGTCTGTACCAGCTCCCGGATTAGCGGTGAACCGAAGGGGACCTGTAAAAACAAGAACGGAGCCGATTTGATTATGTACTTGGAAACGGAGCTTTCCGACCGGGGTATGGACCAGATTATGGTCTCCAATTCAGGGTGCTTAAAGGCTTGCGATCGGGGGCCGGTAATGGTAATTTATCCCGAAGGTTATTGGTACGGCAATGTAACTGAAGACGCTATTGATGAAATTTTAGATGCCCTCGAAAAAGGCCAACCCGCTGAAAATTACATTTTAACATGAACCAAAACTAACACCAATATCGTTAAATACGTAGCTCATAACCGCAATTGTAGGAGTGTTGGCTATGGAAACAAGATTTATAAGTAAGCCCGTTTGGATAATCGATACCACATTGCGAGATGGGGAACAAGCGCCGGGCGTGGTTTTTAGTCGTCAAGAAAAAATGGCGATTGCTACAAAACTAGCCGAACTGGGTATTCCCGAGTTGGAAATCGGAATTCCGGCGATGGGGGAAACTGAAATCCTGGATATCAAGGCCATTCGGAATCTCGACCTCCCTACCCGGCTTACCTGTTGGTGTAGGGCGTTAAAAAAAGATCTTGTTCAGGCAAGGTTTTCAGGCATCGATAGTGTCCATATCTCATTTCCGGTATCACCGATTCACATTAAGGCGCTTAAAAAATCGACTGACTGGGTCATGGATCAGCTTCAGGAATTGTTGAAATATGCTAAGAATGAATTTAGATTGGTTTCCATTGGAGCCCAGGACGCCTCCCGGGCCGAACCTGAATTTTTAACTTATTTTGCTGATACCGCTCAAAAATCCGGGGTTGAACGCTTACGAATCGCCGATACCGTCGGCATCTTAAATCCGATTCAAACCTGGCATTTAATTGACGGGCTGGTAAAAACTGTTCCCGATCTCGACTTGGAATTTCACGGCCATAATGATTTGGGAATGGCTACCGCCAATACGGTCACTGCTGTAGCCGCCGGTGTTAAAGGGATTAGCGTTACCGTGAACGGATTGGGTGAGCGTGCCGGTAACGCTCCATTGGAAGAAGTGATCATCGCCTTGATTCATTCTTGCGGGCTTGACCCTGGTATCGACACTTCAAAGTTTTATAAGCTTGCCGATCTGGTGGCGACCGCCTCCGGGCGGACCATCCCGGTCAATAAGCCTATCACCGGCGAGACTGTTTTTTTACATGAATCGGGTATCCATTGTCATGGCCTACTTCACGATAGTTCAACTTATGAACCGTTTCCAGCCCAGACCGTCGGTAGGAACGCTTCCGAATTTGTACTTGGAAAACATTCTGGAATAACTTCAATCCGGCACCTTTTGGCCAAGAATGGTATCCAAATCGATAATTCTGAAGCCCATAAATTACTGCACTACGTACGCGAAGCCAGTATTAATAAAAAAGGGGCTTGTTCCATTGACGAACTTACCCGGTTATATTCCGAACATAGGAAGGATTAAATATGTTAACCAAAAAATTTTTACTTTACTCTTTATTATGTTTAAGCTTGATTCTTGGGGTAGCCCCTCCCCAAGGCAAAACGGCCAATCGGGAGGAATTAATAATTGCTGCAGCCTCTAGTCTATCCGATGTCTTAACCGAACTGGCTGAAAAATATGAATCAGCTCACCCTGAGATCGACTTCTTATTCAATTTCGGCGCTACCGGCGCTTTACAGGCTCAGATCGAGCAGGGCGCCCCAGTCGATCTTTTCGCCGGCGCCAGTATTGACAACTTAAAAACTTTGATGAAAAAAGACTTGGTGGCCCTAGGATCTTTTAAAATTCTGTGCCGCAATAATCTGGTAATGGTAGTCAGGCCGGGTTTACGGCTTGATAACAATAGTTCATTTTTAGCCTTAACAACGCCGGAAATTAAAAGGATTGCCATTGGAGATCCCGCTTATGTTCCTGCCGGAAAATACGGCATGGAATTACTAAAGAAGTTGAATTTGGCTAAGATAGTCCAGCCCAAGTTAATTTTGGCATCCAATGTTCGCCAAGCCTTAGCCTGGGTTGAGATCGGAGAAGTCGATACGGCCTTGGTTTATAGCACCGATGCCCAAATCTCGAACAAAGTTAAAATAATTGCTCAAGCAGGGTCGGACTTAATCGACATCCATTATGGGATCGCCATTCTTAAACGAACTTCCAAAAAGGGAATTGCTCTGGAATTTATCAAGTTTATCACTGGATCATTGGGTCAAAAAACATTTCAAGCATACGGGTTTTTGCCTGGCGGTGACGGTTAATGGATACCAATTTTATCTTAGAAATTATTGCCCCAACATTTCTATCCCTAAAAGTAGCTGGATTAGCGACCCTAATCGCCTTATTCTGGGGTGGCCTCTTTGCTTGGTTGCTTTTTGGAAAATTTTCTTTCTGGTCTACTCTACTTGAAAGTATCATCTCGTTACCGCTGGTGCTTCCCCCTACCGTAATGGGCTTCTATCTGTTGATCGTATTGGGAAGGACCGGACTGGTGGGAAATTTCATCAATAATTTCTTTCGGCTGGAATTGATTTTTACTCCTACTGCAGCCGTTATTGCCGCTTCCGTGGCCGCTATTCCACTTGTTTACAAAGCTTGCAAAGGGTTTCTGGAAATGATTCCCGTGGAAATACTGGAGGCCGCCCGTCTGGACGGCGCCTCTGAAACGAAAGTGTTATTGCTAGTCAGGTTACCATTAGCGGCCAAAGGAACCATCGCCGGAATAATGCTGGCCTTTCTTAGGGCCATGGGGGAATTTGGGGCTACTTTTATGGTAGCCGGAAACATTCCCGGAAAAACCCAAACGCTTTCTTTATCCATTTGGGGAGCGGTTATGAGCGGCGACCTAATCAAAGCCCATACCACCGCCGCCTTATTAGCCGCTCTCTGCTTACTGATAACCGGTTTGGCACAGGCGCTTGATCGCCGCTTGGATAATTGGGGAACTCTTACATTAAAACGCCGAAATTTAATACTTGAGAAAAGGAGCGCTCCTTAAACAAATACAAGTTCCCGCACCCGATCTACTTTTACAATTTCCTCCTCCTTAATGGACTGAAGAATTGCAAAAACCGTCCTGATATCCCCGATCTCCACCTCCGGTGTAACTCGGATCGGTTCATTATATAATACTGCATTATAAAAATTTAGCAGTTCATTATAGTAACCCCGGTTTGGGCGGTAATAAATCTGTTCTTGGCTGCCATTATTATAGAAGACGTTTATAATCCCGCATTTGGTATCTTCCAAATAAATCATGCCATTTTGGCAGAAGATCCTTAACCCTAGCAACGGTTTTTGAGGTTCCTGGCCAGCCGGATAATACGAAAATTCTCCGATTATCCCGTTAAAAAACTTTAAGTTAACGGTAATTGCCGCGTAGGGGCTGAACTCGTCCCTTTGTTTAACACCGTAAGCTTGTAAATGCTCGATCTCTCCAAAAATAGTCCGGATCCCAGCCAAATCATGAATTGCTGCGTCCAAAATGTCTCCGCCGGGATAATCCGGGTGCTGCCTCCATTCAGTAGCCGAGAAGGTGTCCTTAGTCATTGCGCAAGGGAAACAACTGGTACTGTGGTAAAGAAAGAAGACCGGGTTACCGACTTTCTTTTCAAGCACTAAGCTTTTAATTAGATTGAACTCTTCATTGTAACGGTAGTTTTCCGCGATTAACATTTTGACATCATAATGATCATAAATTCGTTTAGTAGCCAAGGCTTGTTCCAGGGTGGCGCCCATTGGTTTTTCTAGAATCACCGCTTTTCCAGTCCTAGCTACCGCTTCGCCCACCGGATGGTTCTCGGCGATTGGGACTAAAACGTCAATAACCTGTAAATCCGGCCTTTCTAACATTGCATAGAAATCCGTAAATACATCCCCTTCAATATTTAATCCCAAACGCCGTCCCCAATCTTCGGCTCGGCTTCGGTCAACATCACAGAGAGCAACTATCTCGTACTTATCCGCCAATTCCTGAAAAGCAGGGTAATGCAATCTCTCCCAAGCCAAACCGGTTCCAATGACTCCAACTTTTAGTTTCAAAAAATACACCCCTTTCCGGTATATTTTCCCCGGAAAAGGGTAGGTCATAAGTGAGATTTTAAATTATTTTATGGCCCTGATCATTTTATTAATGGCATGAATATAGGCTAAGGTGCTCGCTTCAATAATGTCCGTTGATAGCCCGCGGCCAACATAGGCATGCCCATTCTCTCTAACTTTGACAATTACTTCACCCAAGGCGTCTTCTCCGGAAGTTACCGCTTTGATATTATATTCATCAAGCTTCACTGTAATTTTAGTAATCCGATCAATCGCTTTATAAATGGCGTCGATGGGGCCGTCACCGCAAGAAGCTTCCTGAACCGGTACGCCGTCTACTTTTAAACGAATGGTAGCGGTGGGGATAGTTGAGTTACCGGTACTAACATGCAGATAATCCAATTCAAACCGGTCGGCGATAGCCAGAAACTCATTCCTAACCAAAGCTTCAAGGTCGCTGTCGGTCACTTCTTTTTTCTTATCAGCCAATTCAATGAAGCGTTGATATGTTTGATCTACCTCAGGCTCGCTTAAGTTATAACCTAACTCTTCAAGCCGGTTTTTCACCGCATGCCGGCCTGAATGTTTACCTAGAATAATATTGCTTTGGCCCAATCCGATCGAATCCGGGGTCATAATCTCATAAGTCATACGGTTTTTTAACATCCCATCCTGGTGGATTCCGGCTTCATGGGCAAATGCGTTTGAACCGACAATTGCCTTATTATGCTGAACCGGTTTTCCGGTCAGTGTTGATACCAATAGGCTGGAACGGTGGATTTGTTCGGTAACAATCCTAGTCTGGGCTTTAAAGTTTTCAGCCCGGGTTTTCACAGCCATCACCACCTCTTCCAATGCCGCATTACCGGCCCGCTCTCCCAGGCCGTTTATGGTGCATTCTACCTGGTCGGCACCATTTTCAATCGCTACCAATGAGTTGGATACGGCCAACCCTAAATCATTATGACAATGTACCGAAAGGGAAACGCGGTCGATTCCAGCGGTGTTTTCTTTCAAATACCGGATTAATTTGGCGAACTCGCTGGGAATGGCATAGCCTACCGTATCCGGGACATTGATAATAGTGGCCCCGGCTTTAATAACCTCGCTGAAAATCCGGCATAAGAAATCCCAATCGCTCCGGGTGGCGTCTTCAGCGGAAAACTCCACATTTGGGCAGAGGTTTTTGGCATACTTGACCGCTTCAACCGCCATCGCCATTACCTGATCCGGTTGCTTATTAAGTTTATACTTCATATGAATGTCCGAGGTGGCGATAAAAGTGTGGATCAAAGGGTTTTCCGCTTCCTTAATGGCCTCCCAGGCCCGTTCAATATCAGCCTTAACCGCCCGCGACAGGGAACATACAGTTACTCCTTTGACCTCACGCGCGATCGCCTGGATTCCGGCAAAGTCCCCCGGCGAAGCAATGGCAAACCCAGCCTCGATTATATCCACATTTAATCGGGCTAACTGTCTGGCAATCTGTAATTTATCCTCCACGTTAAGGTTGATTCCAGCTGACTGCTCTCCATCCCGTAGCGTAGTATCGAAAATTTTAACTGTTCTCATCCTGATTAGGCCTCCTTCTTCTATTTTATATTAGTTAAAATTCAAAAGCCAAAAGTTAGAAACAATACACCGCGACCCTAGCCCTGACAATCTATCTAAGTTTCAACCCTTAAGCATTGGGCTTTTTGGAAAAACAAAAAACCCCCGTCCCGGAATATTCGGGACGAGGGTAACTCTCGTGGTACCACCCAATTTCACCATTCAAAATGGCCTCAACAACCTCCCCTATAATCACGCGGATTATAGAAAGACGTTTTCGCTATAACGGGCCGAACTTCCTCACGGAAATCCCCGGCTCCGCCTACTCGTTAAACTTTGGGCGGGCAGCTCAGAGGGGAGTTTCAGATGTTGGGGTACTGGTTTCCACCATGCACCAGCTCTCTATGACCGTACCATCCTACTAGCCTCTTCATAGCTATTTTTTATATTTAAAGATAATTATAAGTGAGTAATAATCGGCTGTCAATATTGTTTTTGAATTTTGTCAGACAAATTTTATTCAGTCCCTTTGTTACCGCCTTTATTGGCTTCCGGTGTATCCAGAATAATTTCTTCGATCTCCGCTAAAAGTACTTCCTTCTTAGCGCCCCCCGCTAATTCCACCAAAACCGATTCCTTTACGGGATAGTTTTCCAGAATAGTCCCCTCCATTCCGTCAATCCGCACCTTACTGCCGATCAAGGGTAGATCTTGCTTGGCGTCACGATAGGAAGAAGACTCATATTTAAGGCAACACATTAACCGGGAACAGATCCCGGAGATTTTAACCGGATTTAACGATAGGTTCTGTTCTTTAGCCATTTTAATCGAGACTGGCTCAAATTCCCCTAAAAAAGTAGCGCAACAAAGCGGACGGCCACACGGGCCAAGCCCTCCCAGCATTTTCGCCTCATCCCTAACCCCAATCTGGCGTAACTCAATCCGAGTTTTAAAAACGGCAGCCAAATCCTTTACTAATTCCCTAAAATCAACCCGCCCATCGGCAGTAAAATAAAAAATTATTTTACTCCGGTCAAAAGTATATTCCACATCAACCAATTTCATTTCTAATTGATGTTGCCTAATTTTTTGGAGACAGATTTCAAATGATTTTTTGCTCTTTTCTTCGTTCTCCTTTAACTGAAGCAGATCTTCCGGAGTGGCGATCCGGATTACTTTTTTCAAAGGGGAAGTTACTTTTTCCTCAGGTACTTCCCTGGGGCCGATCATTACTTTTCCATATTCGATTCCTCTAACAGTCTCAACGATGACCTGATCTCCCTGTTTAAGTTCAAAACCGGCCGGGTCAAAATAATATACTTTACCTGCCAGTTTAAAACTGACCCCAATTACTGTAACCATTAATATTTCAATCCCTTCATTAACCTATATATGCAATCTAAAGTTTTTTCAATGAACATTTTTTGGTGGCTTTAAAAAAGAAACGGGCTCAATAAGCTTGTTATCTAATTTTTAGTTTAACTTATCTTTCCAGCAGTTTTTAAGGTCAGGAAAAAGTCTTCGATTACCAGCCTCAGATTAACATTACTTTCAAGCATTACTATGGCCTGTCCCAATTTTTCTAAAATTAAAATTAGTTGATTGGCCTTATCAAAATTCAAACCGGAATCGGTGATTTCTAAAAGTTCTTGCCTAGCTTGGAATTCCCACTTCTTAAATAACCCTAGGATATCTGGGCGTTCTTTTTTTTCTAAGTTATTAGCGATTTTAAATAACTCTAATAAACTTAGGGACAAGGCTTCCTTGAACTGAAGCTGCCCTTCCGGTTGAGCTTCGGTTACATTGTTTAAAGCCCTCCCCGGCAAACCCTGGCTTAACCTTGCCCGTTCCAAAGCCTCAGACTGGTCAAATCCTCTTTCAACGAGAGCCTCCGCAATCTCCGCGCTGGGTACGGGAAAGAGTTGATATACCTGGCAGCGGGATCGAATGGTGGGTAAAATTAGGTCCGCCCGGACCGCAGTAAATAAAAAGACCACTCCTGGCGGAGGCTCCTCTAGGGTCTTCAAAAAACTATTTGCCGCCGCTTCGGTCAATAATTCCGCATCAGGAAAATAGCATACTTTTCGTTCCCCCATTAACGGCCGATAAAATAGGCCATGTTGGAGCTGGCGGAGCTGTTCGATTTTGATCGAATTTCCAGCCGGTAAGATTGTGATCAAATCGGGGTGGTTACCCGTTTTTACCCGTACACACCCTGGGCATTGGCAATCCGGGCTTGTAACCTTTTCCCGGCAAAGCAATCTGATTGCAAATGCTTTCGCCAGCGTTTTTTTACCGCTTCCGGCCGGACCGATAAATAAGTAAGCATGGCCTACTTTACCTTCGTCAACAGCTGCAGTTAACGCCCGGACAATTTCCTTATGCCCTATTATATCAGAAAAAAACACGATCCGCTCTCCACTTTATTTATTTCACCTTAACCGTGGCACTCGAAAGACTGGAAAGAACCTAACAAAGGCTGAACATTCAGCACGCTTGCCTCACGCCTTTTGCTTTTTTAAACATACAAATCCAATAACATTCCCCGGATTTCATCTAATTTGGCAACTAGGTCAATTTGTTTCTTTTCATGGTTCATTACTTCATCGGTCAATTCTTCCAGCGCTTTATTGATGTTTCGAACTGTGACAAAACTTTTCCGGTTACCATTCCTGTCCCAATGGGTTTCTTCATTCAGCTCATAAGTTTGGCTCATGGCTTCCTTCATAAAAGCCGCGACCAACCGGCGATATTTTTTAACCCCACTTGGGGTGGGAGCTTTCTTCAAATCCACACTGAGAGAATCAATTTGGCGCAGTATTTCATCACAAGCTTGCCGACGGCGGTCACTGTCGGTATCCTTTAAGGCTTCCATAAATACCGGTTGTTTGGCATTTACACCGGCAGTCCTGCCGAAAGTATCACTACTCCCGGCATTAACCTGCTTTGAACCGGTTGGTTTTACTTCCATCCCATAAACCTCCGTTATACTTTGGAAAATTCCAGCACGTCAACTACAAAAACAGTGGCTCCGCCGACAGAAATCTCCACCGGCTCCGGGATGTAATTATTCATCGAGCGCCCCACTGAGGCTATCGGGGTCATTAATTGCTTCCGGGAATGACAGGTCTCTTTAATCAAATCCACAACTTCCCGGACCTGATCGTCTTCAATCCCAATTAGTAGAGTCGTGTTGCCCAGCCGGAGAAATCCCCCGGTGCTGGCGAGTTTAGTCGCATAGTAACTGTGTTCGGTCAGTACGCCAAGCAATCGGTTGACATCCTGATCTTGAACCATTGCAATCACTAATCTCATTGCTACCAACTCCTTATCGATAGTTTTCTTTGAGCTTTCGGGAAATAATCTCCATTATCTCCGTAAACACCGCTTTAATCCCCTTACCGGCAGTATTTATCTTTACAATCTTTTGGTCTTCTTCCGTTAGTTTTAAGAACCCGATCCTAACCCGTTCTTGAAAAGACAAACCCCGCATTTCAATCCGGTCACAATCGCTCCCATTAGCTTTAGAACGCTGTTGCACCCTTTCCCCTGAAGTTTCCGGCGTTGTATCCAATAAAAAAGTAAGATCGGGCCGGAGATCTCCGGTTGCCAAACAATTAATTTCCTTAATCAGTTTTAAGTCCCAACCCAAGCCATACCCTTGATAGGCTAAGCTCGAATGGACAAAGCGTTCCGAGATGACCACTTGCCCGGATTCCAAGGCCGGCCTAATCAAGCCGTTAACATGCTGAGCCCGGGAAGCGGCATAAAGTAATATTTCGGACATGGGAGCCAATTCTTCTTTACCAGGAGTTAGGATCACCCGCCTAATCCCTTCCGCCAGATCGGTACCACCCGGCTCCCTAGTCAACAATACTTGGTAACCCATTTCTTGAAGGCGCTGGTAGATAAGTTTGGCCTGTGTCGATTTGCCGCTACCGTCAATACCTTCCAAGGTAATAAAATATCCTTTTCCCATTTTATGATCGGTTCTCCTTAACCACTGAAATCTTGTTGTTTATTTCTAATCCCCGTACAATTCCACCCATAGAAAGCGCTTGTTTGATGCATTCAATTTCATCTTTCCCAATCAACTCTCCGGGAATAAGCAAGGGGACACCCGGCGGATATGGGGCAATAATACCGGCAGCCACTCTCCCAACTGCATTTTCCAAAGAAACCGCAGCCTTGATAGTGAAGGCTGCTTCCCGGACCGGCATTATCTGGGGCGGCAATGATGAAGGCAAACAATTTAGCGGTATTAATCTCGCAGCTTTCCGATGCGAAATGGCGGCTACCGCCCGGTAAAGCGCCTCCAAATCCGCCTTGTCTTGCCAAGGGGCAATCAAAAAGGTCACTTGATTTACATCGGCATATTCCGGTTGAATCCAAAAATCTTTCTCTAAAATAGTGGCGGCTTGATAACCGGAAATTCCGGAAAGGAGAAAGCTAAGAGTGATTTTCCAGGGATCAATTACTGCGTCGGCGTATGGCAGTTCTTCTAAAATTTGAAGGCCGTTGCAAGCCGCGATTCGCGAACGAAGCTTTTTTAGTTCCGGCAGCCTTTCCCGGAATAGACGGCTGCCCGTATTAGCTAAAAACCGCCGGTTGGAATCGAGTGAAGCCAATAAGATATATGAAGGGCTGGTAGTTGAGATCAAATCGATCCCCTGTTCAATCTTGGCCGGCTCAATCCTTGCCGAGCGCAGATGGAGCATTCCGGTTTGAGTGAAAGACCCCATTATTTTGTGGGTCCCCTGGATCCAAAGGTCTGCCCCTTCACAAGCATTATAACCGGATATCCCGGACCATTCCAAATGGCCGCCATGGGCTTCGTCGATGGCCAATATTTTTTCACCGATGACTGCCCGATAATTTTGGATCCGATTAGTTATCCCTTGGTAAGTGGGATTAGTTACTATTAACCCTTTAAAGTCGGGGTTCTCTTTAACCTTATCCTGTAAAGCCGCTTCTTTTAAACAGCCGGGAATTCCCCAATCCGGTAAAAATTCAGTCTCGATAAAAACCGGAGTTAACCCGGAGATGATAATCCCTTTGATAACCGACAGATGGCAATTACGGGCAACCAATACCTTATCTCCAGGAGCAAACAACCCGGCTAGGGCCCCGATAATTCCCTGTGACGCCCCTTGGGTTAGGAAAAAACTCCGATCAGCCTGAAAAAAACGGGCTGCTAACCTTTGGGCTTTCTCTAAAGCTCCCGGCCAATCAAGCGCCGTGATTTCCGTTAAATCGATTCCAGCTGCTATCCCGGTTTGAAACCATTCTGGTTCTAAACCGGCCCCCATCTTGTGGCCAGGTGTATGAAAGGGAACCAATGGCTGTTTGGAGTAGCTTAACAACTCCTCAAAAAGCGGCGCCTGTTTTTGCGAAAACTCTATTTTCATTATAAAACTTAATTCGACAAGTTTTTCATGCTTTCCTTTTTTCTTACTGGATCTACCCTTGATAATAAAAAACAGGCCTCTTAAGCCTATTCTTCAATTTCATTCAAATTAAATTCCGAATTCACCCAAAACCTGCGGCAACTATCGATCCAATGTTGATAATCAATTTTCCCTGTCTGGCATCTAACCAGTTTTGTTTCACAGTTTTGACAGAGGTATTGCCCTAAGATTTTCAAACCTCCCGGGGTAGAGGCTCCGCAACTAAAACACTCGGGGTTATCCATCAACCATACCTCCGTTTAGTTGTAATTGGCGCTGCGCCATATATTTATAAAACTATGTTGATCGGCGCCGGTTCGTGTCTGTCCCCGCCTTTCATATTTTAACCCAATATTTAAGGGCTACCAGCGACACCAATCCCGGGATCCCAAGAAATCCAGCAAACAAAGAATTAAACGGGTTTAAGGGAATTTCTAGGCCCCAACTAAAACTAGAAACTATTAGGTTATAAAAATAGAGGCCAAATGCGCCCAACGCTCCTTGAAATAACAAATTAAAAATTGCGAATAAAGGTTTCCAACAATTTTTCCCCAAAAGGTATAACAACCCCAAAATAATTATATAGGTTATAATTAAACCAGCCGGCATCTATATCCCCTCCTTAAAACATTGTATTGGAGGTGTTGCCATTTTAGACCGGCTCCTAACAGCCTTAATAATTTGCCTTATCCAACCCGATTAGCCAAAGAGTACTGATCGATATTTATCCCGTTTTCTTTGGCCTGTTTGAGTAAATAAACATACTTCTTTTCGGTGGCGCCCATATAAAAAATAGCATGATCGATTAGATCGGGATCTAGTACACTATTGAAATAAGCTTTGGCATACTGCCATTCCCGCCAGGCCCCTTCTAAATTTTCCAGCATATCTGGGACTTTAAAAGTTCCTAACCGTGGTTCGTCTAAACGAAAAACTCCCAAGAACTTTCTCATTATCGAACGCCAATTTTGGGCCGTTCCCCTTCGCACCTTGGACTCTTGCATGGTTTCCTCCGCAAGTATTATTGGCTTAAGTATGAACCGGCAGAGGAAAAATTATACATTAAACTTATAGTAGGTAAGTAAACGTCTTTAATATTGAAACCATAAGATTCTCTCCTTAGAAGTAGCAGATAATCCGTACAATCCGTTGAATCCATCCTGGTCAAAGTTCAGTCCGGCCCTCAAAGGCTTTTCCTAAGGTGATCTCATCGGCGTATTCCAAGTCGCCGCCGACCGGTAAACCCCTAGCAAGCCTGGTAACCTTATATCCCATTGGGCGCAATAATTTACTAAGGTATAAAGCAGTAGCTTCTCCCTCGACATTAGGATCGGTTGCGACGATCACCTCTCCAAATCCTCCCTCAGAGAGCCGTTGTAACAATTCTTTGATTCTTAACTCCTCCGGCCCAATACCTTCCAAGGGAGACAAAGCCCCGCCCAATACATGGTATAATCCTTTATAAACCCTGGTCCGTTCCATAGCGATTACATCTTTGGGTTCTTCAACTACACAAAGGAGTGAGCGATCCCGCCCCTGGTTTTCACAGATAGAGCAAGGGGAGGTTTCTGTTAAATGCCCGCAAACCGAACAAAACCCGATTTTATGCCTGGCGTCCAAGAGGGCTTCGGCTAACTTGCTCACTTCGTCCTCGGAAAGGGTAAGAATATAAAAAGCAAGCCGCTGGGCGGTTTTTGGTCCTACCCCAGGAAGCCTGCTTAACTCATGGATCAATCTTGACATTGGTTGTGGATATAACATGACGCCACCTTTTTAAAATAAGCCAGGCATACCTGGAATTTTAAGGTTTCCAGTGACTTTAGCCATTTCGGAAGCAGACATATCTTGAGCCTTCTTGATCCCCTCATTTACTGCGGCTGTGATCAAATCTTGAAGCATTTCCAGATCTTCCCCAGCAACTTCCGGGTCAATTTTAATCTCTTTTAACTCTAACTTCCCAGAAAAGGTAACCTCCACTACGCCTCCACCGGCGGTAGCGGTCACGGTTTTTTCTTCCAGCTCTTGCTGCACTCTAGCCATATCCGCTTGCATTTTTTGAATCTGTTTCATTGCTTGTTGCATATTGGGGTTCATCTTTTTTCCTCCTTTGATACTGGCCGCGCTTCTCCTCCAAATAGGCCAACGGTCCTCTTTAAGAGATCGTTTTCTTGGGACCGGTTTTCATCGCCCGAGGCGGGTTCCTCCAACGGAACAAAACTTAGCTTCAATTCTTTACCGCATAAACTTTTTAGGATACCTTCCAATAATTCTTTATTATTGGGAAGCTTAACATTCTCCAGGTGGAATTTGAGGTTCGGCGGAAACCCGACTACCAGTTCCTCCCCTTCAAAACTAATTGGTTTGCCTTCTTGGACTAGGGCGGCTAAGGTACGCTTTTTCTTCTTGATCACTTCTAAAAAGGTTTCC
Organism: Bacillota bacterium; assembly: GCA_023415835.1. GTDB lineage: Bacteria > Bacillota > UBA4882 > UBA8346 > UBA8346 > JAAYHS01. The sequence continues at coordinate 13,523 of JAEZJK010000069.1, read as the reverse complement.
CAATTCTTGAACGGATTATCGGTTAATGGTTCAACCGATTGCGGATCCCTGTCTTGTTCCGGCTTAGGATTGGCCTTGACAGCCTCCGTTGTTGGACTAATCCGGGAAGTGCTTCCCATTACCGGAAGCGGGTTACTTTTAACCTGCTCAGGAGTACCCTGTAACAACAGTGCTTCTAATTTGGCGACCCTCGCTTCCAAATCCCTTGCCTGCCTCAAAGCAGTCAGTTTGATCAGGGCTAATTCTAACGGTAGCGAGCTTTGTTGGCTCCGTTTAACCTCTAAGGCCGCATCGGCTAAGGTTTCAATAATCCGGATCAACTCTTCCGGTGAAAAACCGGTTTCTTTTTCAGCTCCCAAGGTTGCCAAAAGCAATTCCCGAAAATGTTCCACCAGGCTCCGGCCGAATTGCCAAAGGTCTTTACCGCTAAGATTTACATCGGCCAAGAGCCCTAAAGCCCTTTTGGTGTCTCGCTCTCTAATGGCCGAGGTAAGGCGGTCGATCTCCTCTTGGTCAATTAGGCCTAATATTGCCCGGACATCAGACTCTTCCAACCTGGTTTGGCTATGCGCTAGCGCTTGTTCGAGCAGGCTAATCGCATCGCGCATCCCGCCATCGGCATGCTTAGCGATTAACCCCAGCCCTTCACTAGAAGCCTCAAGCTTTTCTGCGCTTACGATCTGCTCCAAGCGGCTTTTAATCTCGTTAATAGTAAACCGCTTAAAATCAAACCGTTGACATCGGGAGAGGATTGTAGCCGGTATCTTATGTGCTTCGGTAGTTGCCAAGATAAATACCACAAATTCCGGTGGCTCTTCCAAGGTCTTAAGGAGGGCGTTAAAAGCCTCCGTAGTTAACATATGTACTTCATCAATGATATAAATCTTATATCTGCCTTCTGCAGGAGCATATTTTACTTTTTCCCGCAGATCCCGAATCTCATCGATTCCCCGGTTTGAAGCGGCGTCAATCTCTAAAACGTCAAGAAAAACTCCCTCATTGATCCTGGTGCAACTGGAACATTGATCGCAAGGCTCGGCTCCATTTGGGTTTTCACAATTTAAGGCCTTGGCTAATATTTTGGCAACACTGGTTTTCCCTGTACCACGCGGCCCAGTAAATAGATAGGCGTGGGCAACCCGTTTTCCCGCTACGGCATTTACCAAGGTGGTCGCCACATGGCTCTGGCCCACAAAATCGTTAAAACCCCTGGGACGCCAACGCCGGTATAAAGTTTGGTATTCCATCGCCTGCCTCCGTTTATAGTGAATCTTTTCCTAATTCGCTATCCTCCCCAGATCTCCTTTCATGAAAATTATCAGATTTCTTAGGTTCGGACTTTAATTAATGCTGATTTAAAAAAACGGGTTTTCTTTTTGACAGGATTAACTGGATTTACGGGATTTCAATCTCTATCTTTGTTAATTCTATTTTTTAAAATCAAGTGTTAATCCGTGTAAATTCCGTCTATAACGTGGTTTCTTTTTGACAGGATTCACTTGATTTACGGGATTTAATCTTTAAACTGTATTTTCATCTCCACCAAATGCCTAACCCAATCAATAAACCGGTTAGGCAATGAAGCCCGATATTTCCAGCTAAAACCGGGACCAGCTCCGCGACCTGGCCCTGATAACGCCAGGTTTTGATAACAATCCAGATCGTTAACGGAACGGTACTATAGGCGAATAAGACCCGCTCCGGAAAGACCCCGCCGAGAATCCCGGTTAAAACCGTTAAATAAGCTGCGGCGACAATAGCTAGATAAACCCAGACTATTCGGTGTTCCCCTCCTGTCCGGACCGTCCAATTCCTTTTTCCGGAATCACGGTCCGCCTGATAGTCGGGAATTTGATTTAACACTAACACTCCCATAATTAAAAAACCAACCGGCACTCCGGCTAAAAATCCCTTCCAGGCAATAGCGTTAGTTTGGAGCAAATAACTCCCTAGGACAGCCATGGGTCCAAAGGCCAACCCTACCGCCAGTTCACCCCATCCCCGGCCCATCCCGAAGGTCCATGAGATACTATAGGAAACTCCCAAAATTACCCCGATTATACTTAAAACTAAAATTAGCGGTTGCCCACGGATGATTGATAAAGATGCCGCTAACAGTATACTAATACCGTAACAGATTAATGCCGCTTTTAAACAAGTATCCTTATCAAGGACGCCTTTTTGGATACACCTGCTCCCCCCGCTAAATGGCGTGGAGGTTTGATTGATCAAATCGCTCCCGGAGGCGTCAAAATAATCGTTTAATAGATTGGCCCCGGCATGTTCAAAGATGACGATCCCCAACGCATAGAGTAAAGACCACATTTTAAAAGCGCCTTCCCGTCCTGCTAAGGCCGCTCCAACCAGCGCCGGAATAATTACAGCTGTAAAAAACGGCGCTCTAGCCGCGACTAGCCATAATGTTAATTTATTAAACATTTTCTTACCCCATTTTAGATAGTCGTTTTTTATTGTGGGAAGCTTAGCGTTTGAACTGTTAAACCGGAGATTGCTTCCAGTTCGCGCCGAAATTTCATTAATTCATCTAAATCACTCTCGATAACTAACGTTATTAACCCTCTTTCCTTATCAGATCCGGGAATCCCCATTCTACAAAGAATTTCACTGCCAAACTTGGTAATTACTTCTTGGACTTCCGGAGCAACCTTAGCCCGATCATCGACCAAAATACCCATTATTGATAAAGGGGTTGTCATTTTAATCACCTCCGCCTTATTTTAACCAGTTCAACAGTGAGTTATCAATTTACCATGGCCGATTATCAATGCTAATGTTAAACTAATTTCCTAAAGCTTGACAACCCGGCGTTAACTGGCTATAGTTATAAAGAAAAAGTATATTTATAAAGAAGGTGGCTTTTAATGAAAAAGCTGACCCCAATATTATTGCTGTTATTAATCTTAATGGCTGCAATCGCTTTTGCGGAATCGGAGATACCGCCGGTTTCCTCAACTGCCAATCCCCAACCTAACCCGGCAGCAAAACCTCTCATCTTGACTGCTGTTGGAGATATTAACTTTCACAGTATTGACGGTTTGGTCTTGAAGAACCCGGAATTTCCCTGGAAAAGCACGAACGATGTTTTAAAAAACGCCTCAATTTTAGTGGGAAACCTGGAAGTGCCCCTTTCCAACCGCGGCTCCGAGTATACTAAAAAAACCTGGATTTTAAGGGCCAATCCCCGTACAGTGGATTCGTTGGTAACAGCAGGTTTTGATGTCCTCACCCTTGCCAACAACCATATCATGGATTACGGTCCCATCGCCCTTCAGGACACCCTAGCTGCCCTGGACAATGCCAAAATCGCCTGGGCAGGCGCAGGAATGAACCGTAACGAAGCCCGCCAACCGGCAATTATAACAACTCCGGACGGTGTTAAATTTGCTTTTCTGTCATATTCTTTGACTTATCCGGAGCTTTTTTGGGCCAACCCAACCCGTCCCGGGACCCCTTACGGGGATCCGGCCTTTTTTGTCCCGGACATCAAAGCTGCTAAACTTCTGGTTGATCATGTTGTCGTCTCTTTCCATTGGAGCGACGAATTGCAATATTACCCTTCAGCGTATCAGAAAAATTACGGAAAGTTATGCATTGACGCCGGGGCCTCAGTGGTATTAGGCCATCACCCTCATGTCCTTCAAGGGATTGAAGTTTATAAGGGAGGCCTAATCGCTTATAGTTTAGGTAATTTCGTTTTCGGCTCTTATTCGCAAAGAGTCAAGGACAGTATCATCTTGGAAATCGATTGTAGTAAAGAAAGCCTGATTCAAGCCAAGATCTATCCGATCAATGTTTATAACACCGAAGTCCAATTCCAACCCAGGTTCCGTCAAGGGACCGACGCCCAAAGGGTATTAAATGATATGAGGACTTATTCGAGCCAGTTTAAAACGGAGATTGAGTCCCAAGGGGATGTGGGGGTTATCAAAATCAAGCAATAGGCACGAAAACCAATACCTTAACTAAAAAGAACCCGAATGGGTTCTTTTTTTACTTATTACATTTCATAATTCTTGGCTTATAAACTCACCACTGAAGGCTCTTCATGCTGTCCCCGCGCCTTAATCACCTGTTCCCAGCTTTCCTCGGACAAAGGCCGGTCAAAACTACGGAACCCGGACAATTTGAAGCCGTGTTTTTCAGCTAGTTTTCTTGTATGGATAACTGTAGCGGCGCTGATATCGATTCCTAATCCGAAATGTTGATAATGGTGTTCCAAGGCCAACATCATCGTCTCCGACATACAAGCATAAGCTTGTCCCCGTTCAAAACCAAAATCAAATCCCAAATCGGGACAGCCCGGAACCGCCATTACGCCACCGTCGATCACCAACACGTCCGGCCGGGCTTCTTTGACTTCATAACTAACATCCGCCGGTCTTGAAACGTCGCATACTACTGCGCCGAACTTTAACATGCTCGGAGTAATCAAACTATTAACCTGACTGGTGGCGGTCACTACCACATCAGCTTGGGGCAGGTACTTTTCAAGTTCAACTGTATAAATAATCGGCGACTTTCCTTGAATATTCTCGGCGAAACTCAAGTATTCATCCATCGGCGCATCGGGCGATGGCATTTGAGGATGCTCTTTAACAAACCGATAGATTTCTCCCCCGTTTTTAATCTCATTTTGATTAAGATGTTGATATATTTCGGCAACCAATTTCATCAGCCGCCGCCTGCTGTGTTCCTGGTTTAACGGGTTTCCGATCAAGATCAATGAGTTCACTTTTTCAGCCAGGAAAATGGCTGTGTTCCGCCCAATCGAACCGGTTGCTCCGACTACGGCGGCTAAAGTATCTTCGATGGGCGTTTCGAGACGCCTGGCAGCTTCCAAGGTAGCGTCCACCGCTGCGGATACCGTATAACTGTTGCCGGTTGTCAAAGCGACGCCTAAATTACGGAGATCGCGCCCACCTTTAGAGACTACCGAGGTATAAGCGCCTAAACCAACAATACCTGCCCCCCGGGCTTTAGCGAGTTTCACCGCAGCTTCCAGCTGTGCCTGCACTTGTTCTTTAGGAAGGGTCATCAGTTCTTCTGACGTACGGCAAACACAAATAAACTCCCCGTAAGCGGTGGCGCCGGTTTTTGAGGTAATCCTGGCCTTGGAGACTACAAATGGATCAACCAGGTCATTCCAACGGTCAACTAAATTTTGCAATTCCGGTTCGGAGAATATCTCCAAACTACGATCAAACTCCAAATAATTTTTCAAATATAAAGGATGGACTAAAAACGCAAATCTGCCTTCTTCCGGAAGTGGATGGATTGGTTCTTTTGATACCAATTTAATTTGCTGAACTTTGGGTGTTCCCTCCCGGACTAAATGCGATAGGAATAAAGCAGTATTACCCATTGCCAAACAGGACGCCATGTGTTCAACGGCATCCATTGCCCGTTTACAATCAGCCTCGCTGATAATCAAAGGCGGCTCCAAACGAATAACGTCTGCGCCATTTAAAGTAGGCGCCACTCTTACCTTTTCCACATTCAATAAATAACTGGAGACTATTGGTGATAAAAACTCTTGCTCAGCCATAATCCCTAACATGGAGCCGGGCAAATTATCGGGAGTCACTCCTAACTCCAAGCCCAGCATCAGGCCGCGGCCTCGGACTGCGGCGATAACCGACGCATACTGTTTTTGAATCTGAGTTAAACGTTCCAGTAAATATTGACCCTTTGCCGCCACTTCTTTTAACAACTGTCCTTCATTGTCGGTCAGAAGCTGAAGCACCTTCAGTCCCACCCGGCAGGCCAGTGTATTCCCGGCAAAAGTTGAGGAATGTTTTAGGGCGAAATCTTCGGTATATACTTCCTCAGTACATAAACAAGCGCCGTTTGGAATAATCCCGCCGCCAAGCGCTTTGGCGACAGTTATAATATCCGGGGTAATCCCCTCCGCTTCACAAGCGAACATCCGCCCTGTCCGGCCTAATCCGGTCTGGACTTCATCGCAAATTAACAGGACCCCGTATCGATGACAAATATCTAGCGCTCCACGGAGATATCCGTCGGGAGGGATAATAATTCCCCCTTCACCCTGAATCGGTTCTACAATAAAGGCGGCATAGGCTTCAGGTTTTGACTTAAGGGTTTCTTCCAACCGGTTGAGATCCCCGTACGGAATACGGTCAAATCCCGGCACCGGCGCCCCAAAACCTTTCTGATAAGAATCTTTGCCGGTCGCCGATAAGGCCCCTAAAGTTTTACCGTGAAAACTATTCTGGGTCGTAAGGATTCCCAACCGCTTAGTATAAATCCTGGCCAACTTGAAGGCCGCTTCATTTGCCTCAGCGCCGCTATTAGCAAAGGTCACATGCTTGATGCCTTGGGGGGCGACTTTCACAAGTTTTTGGGCTAATTCCCCAGCGGCAGCCAGATAAGAAGGTTGAATCATACTTGGTTCCTGGTTTGCCTGGACATCATTAACCGCCGCCCAAATCTCGGGATGGTTAAAACCGAAAGGCAACGCCCCGTAGGACGCGATAAAGTCTAAATAGCAATTACCTGCTTGATCTATTAATTCACACCCGGTCCCCCGTTGAAAGACCTTGTCCAGGTTCAATTGTTTCAACTGTTTGGCTAACACTGGGTTGACAAATTCTTGATAGGGATGCATCCTTTTCCTCCAGCTGAGTGAGTTTTAAGTCAAAATAAGTTTAACATTAATTGGATCAATGGTCAACCCAATAATATAAGGCTATGCTCAACTTCAACCATCCTTCTCCTTAGGTTCCGGCTGTTTTACCCAAAACCATAAAATTCTCCTTCGCTGGCTGGATAACCGGTAGATTCCATATCCTAAACCGCCTAATATTAACAACCCTAATACTATCCCTGACCAACCCAAAAGAGTTAACCCGCTAAAACCGTGGCCAACCGGATTAAGAGTTGCCAGCTTAGAGCTATTTAGGTCAAAGGATTTCAGTTGTTTGGACTGATTTTGGCTGCTATTTTCCAAAGACAAGATGTCCATTACCTGGGGTTCGATGACCTGATCCAAACCGCCGCCGATATTCCATTCGCCATGATCTTTCCGGACCCTTCGGAAAAAATCCTCTCCAAAACCGTCAAAGGAACCTACTAACACATAATACTTCCAGTTTCGATTAGGCTTCCCAATTACGGATTCCTCGACACTAGCCCGAATCGTCCGGTTATCGGCCAATTTTTCAGTCTTTAAAGGTTGGTATTTTAGTTTTCCATTATCCTGTAAAATAATTTTACTATTGCCCCAACCTATTACCTTTAAGCCAAAATCCCAACCATATTTGGGATTGAAACTAACGTAAGCACCTTTTTGGGGGAGTTCAGTTTCTCCTTGATCCGGAATACTGTCTACCATAATTCTTAAGTTTTGATGGATAAAGCCTTCCGGCGCCATCCATGGGTTAGTGATATTTGCGAATGTGGTATCGAAACAGATGATTCCGGGTTTTTCCCCCCAGACCTTAAATTCGGTAATATCGAAAAGTCCCTTATATGGTTGGAAAGCAACATTGCTGGGATAACGATAGGTGCCATAACCGTGTTCATCTCCGAGCGGATCTTTCATCTCAAAATATACTTCCGGGGGCGCCGCAACCCCCAGTGAAGTAATGATGAATCCAATAAGTAAAACCACCCATATAACCCTAGTCTTCATTAAAAACACCTCCACCATAGGTCTATGCGTGGAAGTGGACAAATATTCTCGCAACCCGCATCGTGCTCCTGCTCAGCGAAGCAGTGCGCGTACTCATAAACGTTTTTCCGACACGTCAATTCTCGTTATTTGTCGATTACGGGTATGCGCACGAGCACGGCAATTACAAGAAAAAAGCGTCAAAGGCTTAACATTCAATACTTTTGCCTATTACCTATTGCCTCATCATCCATTTCAATAGTAGCCAGTACCTGGCCCGGCTCAACCTTTTCTTCCGTTTCCGCTTCGATCGAAATCAACTTTCCATCCAATGGAGATGGCAGTAAATAAAGTTCATCGTTAAAATCCAATTCCACCAAATCTTGATCTATTTCCACCTGCTCGCCGACTGCTACCAACCATTTTTTAACAGTTAATAGCGATTCTTCACCGTTTAGCAGCGGGACTTTTAAGTTAACGATTCTCGGTTTAATTATCATTCAGATATCTCCTTGGTACCCGATCACTAATCATACAGGTAACCTCGTAATTAATCGTACCCAAATGCTCACTGATTTCATCTGCAGTTATACTTTCTGATCCTTGAGAACCGATTAATACCACTTCCTGTCCAATCTCAACCGGTTCATCCCCAACATCTACCATACAGAGATCCATGCAAATAGTACCCACAATCGGGAACCTCTTTCCGGATATTAACACTTCAGCCTTGCCGGAAAGCCTCCTTGTCCATCCATCGGCGTAACCAATGGGAATGGTAATGATAGTGGTTTTTTGGGAAGCGATGTACTTTCGTCCATAACTAACAGCGGTCCCCGGCGAAACCCTTTTAATGAAAACCACTCTTGTTTTAAGTGAAAACGCCGGTTTAAGCTGAACCTTATCAACTTCTACTTCTGTGGAAGGATACATTCCATAAAGGATTATCCCTGGGCGGACCAGATTATAATAAGCCAATGGGAGGTCGATTATTGCGGCGCTGTTAGCCAAATGCGCCTTTGGAGGGAGTAGCCCTTCGGTTTTAAGATCTACAATTACTTTATTAAAATTTTTTATTTGGTATTTGGCGTATTCCTTATCATGCTCATCCGCGGTAGCCAGATGGGAGAAGGCTCCGTCAAAAATAAGCCCCGGTAAAGATACTATTTTTTTTATAAAAACAATCCCTTCGTTAGCCGGAACTCCGATCCGCCCCATTCCGGTGTCGATCTTCACGTGAAACGAAAGCTTTTTCCCCATGGCGGTCGCTGCCCGCGATAAAGCCACCGCCGGTTCCAACATACAAATAGTTGGAGTAAGATCAAACCCGGCCATTACCTCGGCCTGATCCGTTTGGAGCGGGCTGAATACCAAAATGGGGGCTGTTATACCGGCTTTTCGTAACGCAATACCTTCTTCGGGTAAGGCGACCCCCAACCAGTTTGCGCCCGATTGCAAGGCGGTTTGGGCGGTCTTAACCGCTCCGTGTCCATAGGCATCTGCCTTTACGACCGCCATAATCTCGACCGCCGAACCGACTAAGCGCCGAATTTCCACTAGATTATGCCGGATGGCATTCAAATCAATCTCGACCCAAACCGGCCTGATAGCCTCTTCGTATCTACTCATTGCTTTAACACCTTCTTAACCGCTACCGGAATTTCCTTTATTAAATCCGTGGTAATAATTCCCCTCTGACCATACCTTTCGCTAGCCAAATCCCCGGCTAAGCCGTGAAGGTAAGTCCCGGCAGCCGCCGCTTCCGTTAGGGGCATTCCCTGAGCCAAAAGCCCGCCAATAATGCCAGCTAAAGCGTCACCCATTCCGGCAGTAGCCATCCCAGGGTTTCCGGTGGAATTTATAAAAACATTCCCGGCGCTATCGGCAATGATGCTGCGTGCTCCTTTTAAAACCAATGTTACGCCCCACTCTTTAGCAAAACGGATCGCAACTTCAATCCGGTTTTCCTGAATCTCCGCCACCGGCAATCCCGATAAACGGGACATTTCTCCGGGATGGGGCGTTAGGATTACCGGTAAAGTAAATTCTCGTAAATTAATAGAATTTGCAGCTAAAAGGTTAATTCCGTCGGCATCGATAACTAACGGCGCTTTACAGTTCCGCAAAAGTTCGATTAATAAATCCCGGCTGCGTTCCCCGGCCGAAGCCCCGGGACCGAAAATAACCACGTCTGCTCTTTCTAAATTGGTTAAAACCCGCTCCCATGGGAGGGTCATTACTTCTGCCGGTTTTTCCGGAAAATTATTCTGATCCTGGATTCCGGCCGTGACTAAACCGGCCCCGGCGCGTAACGCGCCTAAGGAACATAAGGCTGCCGCCCCAGTCATTCCCATAGCCCCACCAATGACCAGGACATGGCCGGCAGAGCCTTTATGGGCAGTTGGAGGCCGTTCCGGAATTAACTCCCCGGCCTCGTCAACGTTCAGCCAGTTGACTTTCAGGGCGGTGGACTCCAGTAACATCCTGGGAAAACCGATTGGGTCGATTATTAATTCGCCGCACGCTTCCGCTCCAGGGTAAATTAACAACCCCGGCTTGGGAAGCCCGAAGGTTACAGTGATGCTTGCTTTAACCGCCACTCCGCTAACTTGGCCGTTGTCAACATTAACCCCAGAGGGGATATCCATCGCTAAAACCGGCCTTCCGGAGTTATTAATCATGGCAATAATAGCGGCCACCGGCTCCTTGGGGATCCCGGCGGCTCCAGTCCCCAACAGTGCGTCGACAATTAAATCGGCCCGTTGCAATTCGGACGCGTTGACAGCCTGCCAATCAACGATCCGTAAGCCGAACTTTTCAGCCCTGGCCAAGTTTTCCTGTGCTAGTCCACGGAATTGAGATCGTTCAAAAGCCAGCGCCACCGTGACCTCAGTTGAGGTTTCCATCAACAGCCTGGCCAGGGCCAATCCGTCTCCACCGTTATTCCCCTTACCGCAGTATATGTAGATCTTCTTTTGGGCCGTACCAAAGCGCTCCTGAATAACTTGACGGACAGTCAAAGCCGCCCGTTCCATCAGGACCACTCCGGGAATTTCATAATCTTCTTGGGCTAATCGGTCAATTTGATTCATTTCAACCGCGGAGGCCACTTTCATCTTAGATCGCCCGCTTCCAAAATCACTTGAGCCACAGCATATTCTTTACAATGGGAAATACTTAAATGAATCCGGGAAACCTGATTTTCGGCTAAGAATGACTGAACCTTACCATTTAATTCTAAAAACGGGGCCCCTTTCGAGTCATGCCGAACTTCGATTTCCTGCCATGAAAAATATGACAAACCTGTACCCATGGCTTTCAACATGGCCTCCTTAGCCGCAAAAAAACCGGCCAGCCGATGCCCTAACATTTTACTCTCAAGGAGTTCTGCTTCTGTAAAAACCCGCTTACAAAACTGTGGGTTTTCAATTGCTTTGGCGACCCTGGAGATCTCAATCAGGTCAACTCCATTACCAATAATCAATTCCTTATCCTTTCACTTTTAGAAGTTATAATTTTTGATAAAAAGATGGGGAAATACTTTCAAAACCAATTTTCCTGTAATTTAAAAGAGGTTCCGTCCCCCCGACCAATAAATAACCCCCCGGGTTAAGGGCTTCAAAAAACTTTTGGTAAAGGGCTTTTTTGGCCTCCTCCGTAAAATAGATCACTACATTCCTACAGATTATTAAATCAAAACTACTAAGAAAAGGATCTTTTAATAAATTATGATTGAAAAATTCAACCATTTGTTTGATGTTTTCAGTTAAATGATAGCGGTTGTTCCGAATTAGAAAATACTTGACCAAAAATTCCGGGGGTAAGTTTTTAAGGTCGTTGTATTCATAAACCCCCTCCCGGGCTTTGGTTAAGATCATCTGATCAATATCGCTTCCGAAAATTTGAACCCGATCTGCCGCTCCCAGTTCCTGTAAAATTAAGGCTACCGAATAAGGCTCGGCCCCGTTGGAACACCCCGCGCTCCAAATTCTTAATATGGAACTATTTTTTAATAACTTGGGAAGGATATGGCTCCATAAATCCTCAAAACGTTCCGGATTGCGAAAAAATTCAGACACATTGATAGTCAATTTTTTAACGAATTCTTTATACTTCTGGGGATTAGTATTTAACAATTCCAGAAAAAAATCGTAATCTTGAACCTCCCAAGACTGCATCAGTGAATGAATCCTACGATCCATTTGTTGACTTTTATATTCGCTAAGGTCAATTCCTACCAGTTGGCCGGCTAGTTTTTTAAACTCAGGATAGTCAATCAAAAAATCTTTCCTCCCTAGACCAATATGCTTTTTCTTACACCTTGCCAACCCAATTTGGTATCGGCCAATGTCACATGAAATAGTATATCGTCTAAAAATTCTACCTCTATAGTATGAATCCTCCATTAAGGAGGAAAGTTTTATCACTAACGGCTTTTCTGGATATTTAAAAGGAGCGTTTTAGATAAACTTTTGAAGATCAAAGCTGTTTTTTTCATCCAACTTTATTTGATACATCTCCCCGATCTTCACTTCAATCGGAATACACCAGCATAGACTGGCCCCGTTACGTTTCATAGCCATCTTGGTCATCAACCATTTTTGGCCTCCCGGTTCATTTGAACCCATCGAAAATTCATTTTCACTTTTAGGAGATAATAAGCCGATTTTTTCCCCGGTCACTCTTTTAAAGGTTGCATCCCAGGCTACTATGAGGTTGATTGCTACGTCAGCATTGAGTTTAGGATTTGCTCTCAGTATCGCCAAATTGGCTTTAAACACCGGGATGGGATCTTCGGCAAAAATTGCATATTGAATGGCCGCAGGGTAAAGATCATTTACCTCCGTGGCAATTATTATCGTCCAAGTTTCTTTTTGTCCCTTTGCAATGTCTTCTGCTGTTAAGGCCATTGCCCGTGAATTAGCGTTTCCTATTATTAACAGGCTAATTAGTAATCCTAAGGTGATGCGGACGCTTTTCATTTTATTCCCCTTCCGGAATGCATAATTTCAAGAGATGATTAATTATTCAAATTGTTTGATGATTACATCCAAAGGCCTCTTTTCAGGGCCCTTACTCTCTTTGGCCGCATATCCGATTGGGACGACCGCCATAAACTCTCCCTTTGGTTCTCCCAGTAACTCTAATACTTCATCTTTGATTAAAAATAGTATCCCCAGCCAAACCGTAGCTAAACCCAAAGAAGTTGCAGCCAGCAATAAATTTTGGACCGCCGCAGCGGAACTTTGAATCTCCATGGTTCTAAAAAAGTCATGGGCCCGCTCCCGATCGATTTGAAACAGCTTGGTCCCATGTTCGATCAAATCCCCCGTATTAGCTACAGCTACAACCGCGGGCGCGCTGGCAATGGACCTTGAAGCCATTCTAAGTAAAACCGATGAAGATTTGGGGAACTCAGCGGCCTTTGAATTGACCAGTTCTACCAATTCCCGTTTCTTCGCTCCCCTGATTACAATAAAACGCCAGGACTGTTGGTTGTGAGCCGATGGGGCCATATTGGCCGCATTCAATATTGTTTGTAAATGATCGTCGGAAACCGGCTCATCGGTGAAAAGCCTAATGCTATGCCGCCGGTTAATTGTCTCTAAAGTCTGGTTCTGCCTTAAATAATTAGTTGTCATAAATGATCACCCCTATGGTAACCATTTTAACACGATCCTACTTTATCGTTTATTAATAATTTATAAAATAGCAATAAATTCCCAAGATCGCTTTGATATATAAATTAGGCGGTTTCATAATTCCTTTTTTCTGGCTTCGCATACAATATATTGATAGACTAAAATAAAACCTACACTATATATTGCATGCGAAGATAAATTTTTGTAATTATGAAACTCGCTCAAAT
>JAEZJK010000041.1 GCA_023415835.1 Bacillota bacterium | reverse complement strand
CCCGGTCTATTCCTTGAATGTATCCCATGCTAATTTACTCCTTAGGTTGTTTCTTTTCCCATCCCATTATAGTATAATTATACCATATTTTACCTCGATATTTCTGGTTTTCACACATTCTGACGTTACTCGTCTTGGTAATTGAAAATTTCTTTTGTAAATTTGAAATTTGGAAGACAAGTATGATCACAAGCACAACACAAACTTTTATTCTCCCACAGAGGAGCGGAAGCGAAAGGTCACTTTAATTTGTAATAATATCTTCAAAATCATCCACAGGATTTCTTAATTCGATGCCGAAAAAATTTATATGTCTTGAAAAGAGGTATCCGTAATGTTATTTGATTGCCATGCCCATGCTTTTGCTGATAAAATCGCGGACAAAGCAGTCCAGCAATTAATTGATTATTATAAAATCCCTACGCTTAACGGCGGACGGCTGGCTGACCTGATCAATAACGCCAACCAAGCAAAGTTAGACGCTTTTATTCTCTTAGTGGCCGCCACCAAACCGGAACAGGTCAAACCGGCTAACGATTGGATTTTAGAGATCGCCACCAAGTCCCAAACCGAATTAGAAGAATCTACCGGCCTAGGGCGCGTTCCCCGGATTATCCCTTTTGGATCCTTTCATCCTTACGACCCAAACTGGCAAGCGGAGATCAAACGGCTCAAAGCGGCCGGGATTAAGGGAATCAAGCTACATCCCGAGTTTCAAGGGATCGATCTGGACGACCCTCATCTCTACCCTTTCTTTGAGGAAATCAACGACCGGTTTGCCCTGATGATCCATGTCGGTGACCCAAAAGTCAGCCCCGCTAATTTTAGCACTCCGCGAAAGGTGGCTGCCATCTTAAAAAAATTCCCTAAGCTAAAGATCATCGCCGCCCACATGGGGGGGTTATATTTTTGGGACGAGGTTTTGGAGGAACTTGCCGGAAAAGATGTCTACCTGGATACCTCAAGCGCTTTACCATATATTGATCCGAAAACACTCCAAAAAATCTTTATGAAACACGATTATTCTAAAATCCTCTTCGGGAGCGATTATCCGCTAAATACACCCCAACGGGAATTTGAGTTACTGGAGCGAATCCTTTGGCTATCGGCTACTGCCAAAGAACGGATTTATGGCCAAAACTGCGCCGAACTGTTAGGCCAAACATAGAGTAAGAGGCTTAAGGCATGAGTATTGACGGTGTTCCACTGTAATTAATTCAATCTCTTACTCCTATTGCCTATTGCCCTCTTTCACGCCCAACGCCTCTTACCTCGCGCCTATCTCATGCCTCATTCCTAATCAACCTCGCCAAATACTGGCCTTCTTCCTCAAAAATAATTTGGCTAAACCAACCTGCCTCCAGCGCATATTCCTCCAAGGTTTTTTGGTCGAGAAACAACCAGCTATATGCTTCGCTAAGTTGACCCTTGTATTCCAACCGGTACTCTACTTCACCGAAATACCGGCTCAGTTTGGATTGGGAGGCCGCCCATGATTTCATGAATTTAGGGAAGAGAGTGAAATCAGTGGAATCTAACAATAACTGCGCTTTCGGCGTTAAAAGCCTTTTAGCGTGTTTAAAAAAAAGCTTTAAACCATCCAAATTACCTACCAATCCGATACCGTTCATCAGCATTAAAACCGTATCAAATTGCTCCTCCGGTTCCCACTCTTTAATATCGGCCTCCAAAACATGCCGTAGGCCGCGCCTTTCCATGACCTCAACCGCATCCCGGGCAACATCCACTGCAGTTACCTGAAGGCCGCGTTCTTGCAAGATCAAACTATGGCAACCCGCTCCGGCTCCGACATCCAGGGTACGGCCTTGGCAGAGATCCAACGCATACCGCTCAAGTTCCGGCAGGCTGTAATCGTTCCGAAAGAAAATTTCCACCGGTAAAGTCTCTACCCCGCTACAATTGGTGTGGACCTTCAAGCAAATTTCCGGATCATTTTGAAGGTAATAATCTTTAATTGCGAAGCCAAGCAGATCCCAACCTTGAACAACCATTTTACGCTCCTTATTGCCCCTATTACAAAAGCGGCTTCGCAGCCGCTTCTATTATTTCTAGTAAGCTAAACCTTACTCCCCATCATAATGAACCAAACTTAGCACATCATAGCCGGCCAATTTGTCGCGGCCTTTCAAGAAGTCCAGTTCAATGATGAAGGCAAACCCGACGATCTGTCCGCCTAACCGTTTAACCAATTCGGCAGTAGCGCTAATAGTGCCGCCGGTAGCCAATAAATCGTCAACAATTAATACTTTTTGCCCGGGTTTAATGGCGTCAATATGGATCTCCAGTGAATCCTGGCCATACTCTAGTTCATAGGTGACTTTTTCAATGGCTGCCGGGAGTTTGCCGGGTTTACGCACCAACACGAATCCCTTGCCCAGCTTATAAGCGAGGGGAGCGCCTAAAAGAAATCCTCGCGATTCGGCTCCTACCACCACGTCAGGGTTAACGCCTTGAAAATGGGAGGCAAATTTGTCGGTTACATACCTTAAAGCTTGGCCATCTTTCAATAAAGTAGTAATATCCTTAAAACTGATTCCCGGTTTTGGAAAATCGGGTACTTCCCTGATTAATGTTTTTAAATCCACAGCGACCACTCCTTAAAGTCCGAATTCGTTATATAATACTTTAATGGCTTGATTAATTTGCTCTTCAGGCACTAAACAGGAGATGGTAATTTCCGAATCTACGGTCTGGAAGAGCTCGATCTGATGTTTGTGAAGGGTTTCTACCACCCGAGCCATAATTCCCGGTACTTCCTGCATTCCCACTCCAATCAGGGCAATCTTTGCGCAATGTGGCGCCAACTCTACATCAAAACCATTCGGCAACAGCAGGTCGCCTACTTTACCTACAGCTTCTTGTTTTACCACAAAACTGACTTGTCCGGTAGAAATGGAGTTCATATCTACGCTGATCTCCGCTTCGGCCAATATTTTAAAAATTTTTACCGCATCTTCGGCACTGAGTTGGCCGGCTTTTGCCTTTACCAGAACCCGGCCGATTCCTGCCTGATGGGCGATACCGGTAATAATCCGCTTGGGTTTTCCATCGCAAATCAGGGTCCCGCCATCTTCGGTAAAGGTGCTTTTCACTTTAACCGGTACTTTTTTATCCCTGGCAATAGCCACCGCCCGCGGGTGGACTACCTTGGCGCCGTTATTGGCCATCTCGCAAATTTCCTGATAGGTCAATTCCCGTAAAATTTTTGCCTCAGGAATGATCCGCGGGTCAACTGTCATCACCCCATCCACATCGGTGTAAATCTCAACCAGTTCCGCTTCGAGGGCAGACCCTAGCGCGGTAGCGGTCGTATCCGATCCGCCCCGGCCCAAGGTGGTGATATCGCCGTCAACGGTCCTTCCTTGAAAACCGGCTACAATCACTATTTTACCTTCGCCAAGGTTCTTTAGGATATTTTCCGGATTAATATTAATGATTTGGGCTTCTCCAAAGTTGGGATCAGTTAAAATCCCCGCTTGCCCTCCACTAAGCGCGACTGCCGGGTGACCCGATTTTTCTAGGGTTTGAACCATCACTACCGTAGAAATGATTTCACCGCAGGAAATTAAGAGATCCAGTTCCCTGGAGTTGACCGGCGCCCCGATTGACTTGGCCAGATTAATTAAAGTATCGGTAGCGTATGGCTCTCCGCTCCGGCCCATCGCCGAGACGACTACCACTACGGCGAACCCCTCTTCCTTAGCTTTGCGTATTTTAACTAAAGCCTTTTCACGCCCTTCCGGAGTCGCAACCGAGGTGCCCCCGAATTTCTGTACAATAATCCTCATCTAATTCATCCTTTTCTAATTCAAAGTTTATGCCTCTTACCTATTGCCTGTTATCAACTCCACCCATTCACCGGCCCGCTCTAACCCCAGCTGCACCTGGTCAAAGCTGGTGCCGCCGGATGAATTCCGGACTTGAACCACCTTTTCGATCCGGAGGATTTGATAGATATCTTCAACGATTAAAGCGGAGCCGGCCTGAAATTCTTCCAAGCTAAGTTCCTCCAAACGTTTCCGGTTGTCAAGACAATACTTTACCAACTTCCCGACTACCGAGTGGGCGGTCCGGAAGGGCAAGCCCTTGCTAACCAAATAGTCAGCCAGATCGGTAGCATTTAGAAATCCATCTTTAGTGGCTTCCAGCATTCGTTCTCTTTTAATTACCATCGTGTCCAACATCGGAATGAAAATGGTTAAGCAACCTTTCACAGTATCGATGGTATCGAATAAGGCCTCTTTATCCTCTTGCATATCTTTGTTGTATGCTAAGGGGAGGCCTTTCATTACGGTTAAAATAGCAACCAAATCGCCGTAAACCCGCCCGGTTTTCCCCCGGACTAATTCGGCTACGTCGGGATTTTTCTTTTGGGGCATGATACTGGAGCCGGTGCTATAGGCGTCGTCCATCTCCACGAAACTGAATTCCATCGAAGACCAAAGCACCAGCTCCTCGCAGCAACGGGAAAGATGCATCATTATCAAGGAAACGTCAAAGATGAACTCGGCGACAAAATCCCGGTCGCTGACGCCGTCAATACTATTTGCGGTAATGCCGGAGAAATCCAAGTCTACGGCAACCTGTTCCCGGTTAATCGGAAACCCGGTTCCGGCCAAAGCGCCGCTCCCCAGTGGCGAGACCGTTACCCTTTTCAAACAGTCCTCAAGCCGTTCATAATCGCGGCGAAACATCTCAAAATAAGCCAAGAGGTGATGCCCGAGCAAAATCGGTTGGGCCCGTTGCAGATGGGTATAGCCGGGCATAATCGTTTCTTTTTCCCGTTCGGCGATTTTGAGAAGTACTTGGAAGAGTTCTTTTAGGATATTTTGCAATATTAAGATTTCGGTACGTAAATAAAGCCGGGCGTCTAGGTTCACCTGATCATTACGGCTCCTGGCGGTATGTAGTTTTTTGCCTACTTCGCCGATTTCTTGAATCAACAATTTCTCCACGTTCATATGGATGTCTTCAGCAGCAGGATCCCAGGAGATTTGCCCAGCCTTCACTTTTTCCCAAATTCGTTTTAAACCGATAATGATTGCGTCTGCTTCAGATTGGGGGATGATCCCGGTCTCTCCCAGCATAGTGGCATGAGCGATGCTACCCCGGATATCCTCTTCGGCCAGTCGGCAATCGAAGTGAATCGAAGAATGAAAATCATCCATTAAGGAAGCAGTCTCTTTTTGAAACCGTCCACCCCAGGCTTTTTCCATGTCAACCTCCATGTAGGGTGTATTATTGAAAACAGTATCATTTATTCAACAATAGCGGTTCAAATCCTTTTTTGCCGGGAAAAAGTTTTGCCGTTACAAACGAACTCCACATATGATCAAATTTAGACTTTTTTTTGTGGTTACAATACATCCAAGAGGTGAAAGTGATGTGTGAAAAAATATCAGATCTTCTCCACAGGTATCTCTTTTTTAGCCAGCCTTCGGCTTACCGATTCCCGCAGCAGTACATACAATACCGAGCATAACGGGACACTTACCAGCATGCCTGTGACGCCCATCAAACCGCCGCCAATTACCACCGCTAACATCACCCACAGTCCGGGAAGCCCCACGGAGCTGCCGACTACCCGCGGATAGATCAGGTTGCCCTCGATCTGCTGCAACGTAAGAAACAGTACGATAAACCAAAATGCTTTAAGCGGGCTGGTTACTAAAATCAAAAATGCCCCGATAAAGCAAGCAATAAATGCGCCAAATATTGGAACCAGGGCTGTACAGGTGACTAAGATCGAAATCACCACTGCGTAGGGAAAGCGTAACAAGCCCATCGCCATCAGGAACATCAACCCCAAAATTACTGCCTCGGCGCATTGCCCGGTTATAAAGTTAGCAAAAGTTTTATTCACAAGGCTCCAGAGGTTGACGAAACCAGCTGCTTTCGCTTTCGGAAGGAAGGCATAGAGCAACTTCTTAACCTGCCGCGCCAAATTTTCTTTTTGAAAAAGAATATATACCGCAAAAACCAAGCCAAGCAAAAAATTTAAAATACCGCTAAAAACCGATTTGGCAATGCTGACTGTAGAATTCATGATACTGGTGACCCCGTTTTTCAAAAAGGTGAAAACGGTTTTTCCGATATTGTCCCAGTCCAGATCCAACTCAGAGAGCCATCCGCCCAGGTTCGGAAATTTAGCCGAAAGCTGTTTCCCCCATGCCGTTACGCTGTCAATAAAACCGGGAAGCATCGCCAGCAGTGTTTCCAAGGTCTTCCCAATCTCCGGGATTACGGTTAGTAGCACCAATAAAATTACCGTTAACATTATTAATATCGTCAGTATCAGGCTGGCCAGGCGTCGCGGTTTGGCGTCAATTTTTTTGAGCAACCCGCTCTCAAGGGCCTGCATCGGGATATTTAGGATAAAGGCAATTCCAAGCCCGATCAGTAAAGGGGTGATTAAATCGATGATATTGCCTAAAAAGGTAAATATAGCCGATAAGTTCTGGAGGACCCAGTAAAATAAAATGGCTCCGGCAACAATGCCGACAATTTTGGGGATATTATTTTGATCTAAAATGGCACTCACCTCGTTTTTCAATAAGCTTTGGGAAGGCTTCATGAACCAATCAGTATTTGAGCCTAACTTTTATTGCTAATCCAATATTCATAATAACATATTATTTAATTATTTTATAAAACTAATCTGAAGATCAGTTAGGATTATTCCTTGTTTGAAAAAGATAAATTGGCTACTGGTTTTAATTAGCTAAGCAAAACATCCAACAAACTACTTTTAGTCATGATAACTTAATTCCTTGACTTTTCCAGTAAATAATTTTATTCTATCTTTAGAAACAGGAGTTTAGGAGTTGAGAGTCGCCAATGTTCCGCAGCGTAATTCTTTTAATTGATCTAGCTTAAACAAGGGTTTAGTCTGCCCTTTTTTAAGCTAAGTCAATTTAATAGAATTACATCGCGCCGGATCAAGGACTCTTTTTATTTTTACTTGAGTTTTATCAAGTGTAAGATTGGCTTATCCAAGGAAAGAGGGCTTTATAGTCCGCTTTCCTTTTTATTTTTTAAGGAAAGGTGATTATGATGAAAAATTTCAAAGCCAATAGCTTAGATAGTATGAATAATTTCAAATTAGTTTGGTCTGGCCAATTTATCTCCTTAATGGGAACCGCCATGACCAAATTTGCCTTACTAATCTGGGCCTATCAGCAAACAAGCAAAGCAACTACCACCGCTCTGCTTGGTTTTGCTGCAGTTTTGCCCATCGTCTTACTTAGCCCGCTGGCTGGAGTATTGATAGACCGCATTGACCGGAAGAAAGTGATGGCGCTTGCCGATTTAGGAGCGGGTATTGTTACAGTCGCCGTTTTCATTTTATATTCCACGGGCAAACTTCAAGTATGCCACTTATACCTGGCGGAAGCTTTTACCGGTGCTTGCGAGGCTTTTCAGGTACCGGCATACTCCAGCGCCATAACATTACTGATACCGAAAGAACAATATTCTCGCGCTAACGGCATGGTTTCTCTGGCTCGTTCATCCGCCCAAATCTCGGCTCCTATCTTAGCCGGAATATTAATGCCGGCCATCGGCATCCGAGGCATTATGGTGATTGATATTATCTCTTTTCTATTGGCAATCAGCGCCTTAATTGTTGCTAAAATACCCAACCCGGAGCTAAACCAAGATAAATTGAAAAATAACCAACATCTTAGCGAAGGCTTTTGGTTTGGCCTAAAGTACCTTTTAAACCACAAGGGCTTATTCTGGTTAATGCTAATTTTTTTAATCATTAATTTTTTATCCGGAATAACCTATTTCGGAATTCTTCCGGCGTTGATTTTAGCACGTAGCGCCGATAATCAGCTAGTGTTGGCCTGGGTCCAGGCATCATTAGGCGCGGGAGGTATTATTGGAAGCTTAATCATTAGCATTTGGGGAGGGCCTAAAAGAAACGTCTTAGCGATACTCCTGAGTGGAGCTTGTTCTTTCCTATTCGGGGATCTATTTCTGGCGATTGGCTCGACAGTATCGGTATGGGTGATTGCCGCATTTTTATCCTCATTTTTTATCCCTTTGATTAATGCCGGCCAGAATGTATTATTCCAATCAAAGATTGAACCGGGCATTCAAGGCCGTGTCTTTTCGATTCGGAATATGTTCCAACAAGCTTTTTTACCGATTGGCTATTTGTTAGGGGGTTATTTGGCCGATAATATCTTCGAACCCGTGATGACAACAAATACGGTAATAAATCATGTCTTCAAAGGGCTGGTCGGTTCGGGGAAAGGCTCCGGGATGGCTTTGATGTTTTTAGTCACGGGGATTTTAGGAGCAATAACTTGTCTCAGCGGTTTTCTATTTAAAGGTCTCCGGAATCTGGAGACTAGTCTGCCCGATTAAAAATTTGTCCCGCATGAAACGAACTCCGCACCAGCGGCCCGGAGGCCACATATTTAAAACCTTTCCCTAAGGCTAATTCTTCCCATTGCTTAAAAACTTCCGGTTCAATATACTGAACTACCGGCAAATGGGCCCTGGTGGGAGCCAAATATTGTCCAATCGTTAAAATGTCGCAATCAACCTCCCGTAGGTCATCCATTACCGCTTCAACTTCAGCTGCGGTTTCACCCAATCCGGCCATAATCCCGGATTTTGTCAATAGCTTCCTGTCATATCCTTTTACCAGCTGTATCAGTTCCAATGACCGCCGGTAGTCCGCCTCGGGGCGGATCTGATCATAAAGCCTTGGGACAGTCTCCAAGTTATGATTATAGATATCCGGGCCCGCCTCTACCACCAACCGGATGGCTTCTGGATTCCCTTTAAAATCCGGGGTTAAAACCTCAACCGATACTCCGGGCAAGTTCTCCTTAATTAGCTTAATAGTCTTGGCGAATTGAGACGCTCCCCCGTCGGGAAGATCGTCCCGGGTCACTGAAGTTATCACCGCGTGTTCCAACTTTAAACGGGCCACCGCCGCCATCACATGCTCCGGCTCATTGGGATCGGGAGGTTGGACCACTCCCTTAGCTACTGAACAAAAACGGCAGTTCCGGGTGCAGATATCCCCCAAGATCAAAAAAGTAGCCGTCCCTTCCGTATAACATTGCCCCCGGTTGGGACATTGGGCGCTATGGCAGACAGTATTAAGATTTAATTCCTTTAAAACCTCCCGCACCATATTGGTCTCAGCCGCTAACGGCGATTTATTCCGTAACCATTCCGGCAATCGGTTCCGCATTTGTAGGTTCGCTCCTGTTTTTTCGTTCCTTAAAATTATTGTAAACTCTACATTTATTAAACGCAATAAAAAAGAAGCTTCCGTAAAATAAATCAACGGAAGCAACCTTGAAAATCAGTGTCTCCTGACTCCTGTCTCCAATAATCAGTGCAGGTTCAAAAAACTTATTGCGACATATATAATCAAATATCCCGTTCGTCAAAAACCCGTTTCGATTTCTTCTCACTCCGTGGCAGTTCTCCCAAAGGGACCACTTGAACATCAATTAAGATTCCAATCCGCTTTTTAAAATTAGCGCCGATTCGCTCCGCCAATTGTTTGGGGTCAAGCCCTGTCTCGGCTTCCACCGTGAGCTGCATATAGTCCCTGGCTTCCACCCGGGTCAAGCGGATCTGATACTCGCTGCTTGCCCCTTTGGTAGTTTTTAGGACATCCTCAATCTGGCCGGGATAGATGTTTACCCCTTTAATTTTAATCATATCGTCGCTTCGGCCTAAAATCCGGTCGATTCGCGGATAAATACTCCCGCAAGGACAGGTGCCGGGGATAATCCTGGTCAAGTCCCTAGTCCGGTAACGGATCAAAGGCGCCCCCTCTTTGGTTAGGGTGGTAATTACCAGTTCACCCAATTCCCCATCGGGTAAATTCCTGCCGGTTACCGGATCGATGATTTCAAAATAGAGATGGTCCGACCAATAATGAATCCCCTGGTGAAACTTGCAATCAATCCCGATCCCCGGCCCATAAATCTCGGTCAGGCCATATATATCGAAACTTTCGACGCCCAACTCGTTTTCAATCCGGTCGCGCATCTTTTCACCCCAACGTTCAGAACCTACAATAGCGGTTTTGAGGTGAATCCGATTCAGGAGGTTCCGTTTTTGAATCTCCTCGGCTAAGAGCAAAGCATAGGATGAAGTGCTGCATAAAACGGTAGCCTTGAGATCGACCATCATCTGAAGTTGTTTTTCGGTATTTCCGGGACCCATTGGGATTGCCATCGCGCCCAATCGTTCCACTCCGGCTTGAAACCCGATCCCGGCTGTCCAAAGGCCGTATCCGGGAGTAATCTGGACCCGATCTTCCCTGGTAACTCCGGCCAAGGCATAACAGCGGGCGAACATTACCGACCAATCATGGACATCCTTTTTGGTGTAGGGAATAATCACCGGTTTGCCGGTAGTCCCCGATGAAGAATGGATCCGGACCACTTCGCGATCGGGAACCGCTTGTAATCCCAGGGGATAAGCCTCTCTTAATTCTTCCTTATAAGTAAATGGCAGCTTCTCTAAGTCAGCTGCTCCCGAAAATTCTTTGGGGTCAAACCCGTTTTCCTTGAACTTTTTTTGATAAAAAGGGCTGTGCTGGCTTACTCTCTCCACTAACCTTCTTAAAGCCTGATTCAGAAAATCCGTGTTTTCCGCGCTATTCATTTTTGTGTAATCCGGATCGTGCAGTTCCTGATACTCCAATGGGATTACCTTGTTAATCATCTCAACTGGCCTCCTCTAACCTTACTAATCTAGAACGTACTATCGATGTTTGTCGATCCACATCAGCCCCATTTTCATAATTTCATGTAGATCAATCGGTAGCTGACGTGGACGACTATTAAGAAAATACTATCGACGTAATCCTCCTCAGCTTATTTTTTTGATTGCTTGGGTTAAACTGAATTTAACATGGGCGACTGCCTAATTCAAAAGCCCGCTCATTGATCCCGCGAAACCGATCCGGAACCAACTCCAGCAAGGCCTCTCTCACCTGTTCTTTACTTACCGGTAATCTTCCGGTAGCAGCAAGAGCTCCCAACATTACCGCATTGACTGTTTTAAAGCTCCCGGCCGCTGTCGCCAGCTTAAATCCGTCAATAAACCGAATCTGGATCGGAAGATTTTGAAGATAAGCCCTAACTTGCTCCAATGGATAGGCTGAACCGCCCAATGCTACTGTTACCGGAAATATCGGATGAGTATTAATCAATCCGAACCCGGACGTTTTAAGTAACTTACAAGCCCGCTGCGCCTCAGCCGGTTCAAATCCGAGTAATATATCGGCTTGCTGTTTACCGATTAGCGGGCCGCAATTAGCAGCGCCAATCCGAACATGGCTTTGAACCGATCCTTCACGTTGGGCCATACCGATGGTCTCGGAAGTCTTGGCGGAAAACCCGGCGTTTAATGCCGCCTGGGCCAATACCCGGGACGCTAAAACCGTACCCTGCCCCCCGACACCCGCAATAATGATATTGATATTATTCAACCGGAGACACCTCCTTGATAGCGCCGGTGGGACAGATTTGACCGCATAAGCCGCAACCATGGCATGAGGGGCCTACCTGGGGCTTATCTCCGCTAAAAAACGCCGGGCATCCCAATTCACGCAGGCAACGCCGGCAGTTATTACAGACACTCCAGTCAATCTCATATTTACGTTTTGATTTTACCGTCGCAGCGCATGGGGATCGCATCACTACCGCCGCTACTCCGGGAAAGTCAATTGCTTCCTTGATCGCCGTCTCAGCCGTCGCTAAGTCTAACGGGTCGACGGTTTTGACAAACCCTACTCCGCAAGCTTTCAAGACCGCTACCGGGTCAATCGGATTAGCTTTCTCTCCAACCGCAGTCCGACCCATTCCCGGGTGAGGTTGATGGCCGGTCATAGCGGTCGTGCTGTTATCCAATAACATAATCTTAATCGGATGGTTGTTATAAACCGCATTAATCACACCGGGGATTCCGGTATGGAAGAAAGTCGAGTCCCCAATAAAGGCAATCGATGGCCTTTGGGGGTCAATCCGATACAACCCTTGGGCAATGGTGATCCCCGCCCCCATACAGAGACAGGTGTCAACCATTGACAGCGGCGGGGCATTCCCTAATGTATAACAACCGATATCCCCGGTATAAATAGCATTTGTCCCTTTGGTAGCCCGTTTAACCGCATAAAATGAAGCCCGGTGGGAACATCCGGCGCATAAAATCGGCGGGCGGACCGGCAACTCCGGGCCGTCGCTAATTTCAACCGATGCTTCCGGGTTGGCTGTAATTCCTAACATTTTAATCAAACTCTGTCGGACTTGGTCAAAACTATATTCACCGGCCCGGGGGAAATCACCCGATAATTTACCGGAAATCTTTCCGTGAAACCCGATTCGGGCAGCCACTTGAAGGATTCCTTCCTCTAAAACCGGATCCAATTCTTCAACCACAATTACTTGATCAACTTGGCCGAGAAATTCTTCCGCTATTGCATTAGGAAAAGGATGGGGCGTTCCGACTTTTAAGATGGTTGGCTTAATTCCTAAACTGGCAACAGCTTCGGATAGATAAAGATAGGATACACCACCGGCCACGATCCCCAACCGGCCTCCCGGTTCAATCAGGTTCCAATTGCCGGAGGCGAATTCCACTGCTAATTTCTGTAATTCTGTTTCTAGCTGTTGGTGCCTCAAATATGATAAACGGGGAAAGATCACCCAACGCGGATCTTTTTCAAAACCTTCCGGAATATTGACAGAGGCCTCTGATAAATCAATCCCTTCCGTAGCATGGCATACCCTGGTGGTGGGCCTGACCAATACCGGCAAACCATACCGGTTAGAAACCTCAAATGCCGCCTTAGTCATCGCCAGCGCCTCTTGGGGACTGGACGGGTCAAACACCGGCAACTTGGCGAATTTCGCAAAAGTCCTGGTGTCTTGTTCCGTCTGGGATGAATGGGGTCCGGGATCGTCAGCCACGACTACTACCAACGCCCCTTTAACTCCAATGTAAGCTAGGCTCATTAACGGGTCACTGGCCACATTCAAGCCAACTTGTTTCATCGCCACTAGGGTTCGCGCTCCAGCATAGGCGGCTCCGGCTGCCACTTCCATGGCCACCTTCTCATTGACGGACCATTCAACGTAATACTGAGAGTCCCCGGCCCTTTCAGCCAAAGTACCGATTATTTCCGAAGATGGGGTGCCGGGGTAAGCTGTCGCTAGGTTTAATCCGGCCTCAACCGCTCCCCGGGCGATCGCCTCATTCCCCATTAGTAATTTTTTTGCCACTAATGTCACCTCTAGTAAACCTCTATTCGAGACTTAATTTAAAATTCCTTTTGCGTTTAATACCAACCCGGCGATTGAAACTAAGGTTAGCACCCCGCAAATCACCCAATCCGCTGGGCAAAAACCGATTTGACGAAGGTAAGTCCTTTTACCGGAACCGAAACCTCGAGTCTCCATTGAAATCGCCAACCGTTCGGCTTTTTTTACCGATGTAATCATCAATGGTATCGCCAAAGGGCAAATTGACAAAAATTTAGTGACAAAATTGCGGCTGTCCAGCCGGTGCGCCCGGGAGCATTGGGCTTGGATAATTTGATCCATCTCATTCATAAAAGTTGGAATGAACCTAAGCGAGGTAATGAACATAAACGCATAAGTATAAGGGATTTTAAGCTTTTCTACTAATACCACGACTAAATCTTTCACCTGAGTGGTAGCGAGTAATACCGGAAAACTGGCTGCAATCACCATCAAACGCACCCCTATACCTAGGGAAATAACTAAACCTTGATCCGTAACCGGCAACCAGTTGGTTCCGGGAACTACCCAGATCCTATTGCCCTCTGTGATAAAAAAAATCTGAAACAGGAGAAAAAAACCGGCAAAATATAATAAACCCTTAAAAACCGGGATCATTTCCTTAAGAATCTTGGCTGCTTGAGCCACCAGGGCAATTGATAAAAATAAGGCTGCCAACACCAACGGACCTTTAAACATAAAACTAAGGGTCATTAAAACGACAGACCATAATAGTTTGGTTAGCGGATTGAGCCTGTGAATCACCGAGTCCCGCTGAATGAAATTAGCTACAACAGACATTCGTTTCACGCTCCACCATTCTTAAAACTTTTTCCAACATTTCTGTTACCGAGACCGCCTGATCAAAACTGGTTTGCTGACTGCCGAATTTTTGAACCAACTGGGCTATCTGCGGTGGAAACAAATTGGTTTCCTTTAATAGTCCGGGTTGATAGAAAACATTCCGGCAGGTATCATCGATTAAAATCTTCCCCTGGCCGAGCACAATCGCCCGATTTGCGTAACTGGCGACCAGTTCCATGTCATGGGTTACAAAAATAATGGTATGCCCCTGTTGATTCAGTTTTTTTACCATCTCCATTATTTCAATGCCTTCCCGATAGTCCTGGCCGGTAGTGGGTTCATCGAGCACCATTACTTCCGGGCGCATCGAAAGCAAGGAGGCGAAAGCCACTCGTTGCCGCTGTCCTTTACTTAGAAACAATGGGTTATCAGCCAAATACGGTGTCAACCCAACCTGTTCGGCGGCTTCGGCCACCCTTTGGCTCACTTCTGCTTTTGATAGCCTTAAGTTTGATGGGCCGAAACCGATCTCCTTTTCCACTGTCGGCATAAAGATCTGATGATCCGGGTTTTGAAATAAATAGCATACTGTCCGTGCTAAATTCCTGGTATTGGTATCTTTGGTATTGATCCCATTAATCGAGACATCCCCGGAACTTGGTTTCAGCAAACCGTTAAATTGTTTTAACAAGGTGGTCTTACCAGCCCCATTTTGACCAATCAAGGCTACAAATTCACCTTTTTTAATTTCCAAACTCAACTGGCTTAAAACCGGAAACCCATTGGAATATTGAAACGTTAAATTATTAACTTTAATCATGGTTTGCCCCCGAAATGGCCAAAGTTTTTCAACAAACCCCAATAAGCCTCATCTACCGTCAAGGGGAGTTCTTCTCGATAAAGTCCCTTAACTTTTAGCAAATAGGCCAACTCACTGACAGGCGGCACCTTTAAGCACACTTGAGTCAATGTTTCAGGTTCGCTAATAATTTCACGGGGAGCCCGATCCGCAACCAGGCTCCCGTTGTTTAAGATCAATAAGCGTTTGATATACTCCATCAAAATATTGATCTTTTGTTCGACCACGATAATCGTCATCCGATACCGGTCATTCAGTTCTTTTAAGACCCCGAAGACTTCCATGGTGCCAATCGGATCCAACTCCGAAGTCGGTTCATCCAACACCAGGATCTCCGGGCGGAGGGCAACTGCAGCGGCGATTGCGACCCGTTGTTTCTGGCCTCCCGATAACTCGATGGTGGAACGGTTACGGAGGTGGCTGATACCAATAAAGCTCAATGCTTCCTTAATCCGTCCCTCGATTACTTCGGGAGCGTTCCCGAAGTTTTCCAACCCAAAAGCGATCTCATCCTCTACTGTTGGAGCCACTATTTGAGCCTCCGGATCTTGAAAGACACTCCCAACTTTCCTGGATATCGCGGCGCAGGTTGTTTCAAAGGTATCCTGACCGTCAATTACCACTTTCCCCTGATATGTCCCGGCTTGAAATTGGGGAATGATCCCATTTAGGCACAAAACCAGAGTCGATTTACCGGCGCCTGCCGGCCCGGTAATCCCCACGAATTCTCCGGCCTTAACCTGAAAACTTACATCTTTTAAGGCAGCCTGTTCTGATCCTGGATATTTAAAGGTAAGTTTGTCGACGGAGATTACCGGTTGCATCTGTATCATTCTCCTAACGGTTTTTTCCCAAAGCATTTTTTAAAGGGAAATATAGCATCGACACTAAGATAGAGTTGGCTAATGCCGTAATCAGTACAACGCCTGTCAAGGCTGCAAATGCCGGGGCGTTCTTACCATCAGCGGTTAAAAAATAAATCATTGTGCTAACGTAGGAGAAACCGCTTGCAGCAGTACCAATAAAGGTAATTACGAAAGGACGGATGTATTTTAAAACTCCCTCTTTAAAATCGATAAATGCTAATAATCCCACTGCCAAAGCGCCAATCGGTTCACTGATAAAGTTTAAAAAGGGGATAATTGATTTGGTGGTAACCATACAGACAGCGGCTGAAACCAGGCCAATACCGATAATCCCGGTTAATTTGGGCCTTAACAGTAAGATCGCCAAACAATACATTCCAATGATAAAATTAGGAGTGATTCCGGCAAACGGCGGGGTAAACATCCTTAATACCGCGCCAACCGCTAATAAGACCGCTACAATAGCCACGTCAACCGCATGTAAACCTCTTTGCTTTACTACTCTCGTCTCAATACTCATCTCTACTAAAACCTCCTGTTTTTTTGATTCATTTTATCAATAGGCATCCGCCTTTTGACCGGAAAACAAAAACCAGGCAAACTAGCGCCTGGCTAAGAAACGTTTTTAATTAACGCTCGCCTGCACTCGTCTCAACTCTACTCTACTTTACTTCACTATTCTAATAATTAAACCCTCTACTGTTTTAAAACATAAACCTTTAGATAATCTAAAATATATCAAATTCTTTCATCGATGTCAACGTTTAACAGATACTTTTTTAGGCAATGCTGAATATCAGTAAACAATAGTCATCAAATTTTAAAGAGAAGCATAAATATCAAATAATAACTTAAGCGAGGTTTTGAAGATGCAACCGGATTATCGTTTTGAAAATTGCCATAAAGGGCGCCAAATAAGGCAAGATCTCCGTATTCCGGCTTCGTTCTTAGTAGAAGTAATCTTAGGTAATGGACGGGCTGTCTTCGGGAAACTTGAGGATCTAAGCCTAAACGGTGCCAAACTCCGCCTCCCGCTATGCTTGGCTACCAGCTCAATATTGACCTTGAATCTTGCCAACCATCAGCTAGCCATTACAGGTAGTTGCCGCTGGACAACCCCTCATGATTGGACGATTGGTTCATACCTGACCGGTATTAGTTTTTGTGAATTAAATGTGGGACAATACGCTCAACTCCGCCAGATCCTGTTTACCCTGGCCGGTTAACTAAAGCTTGCCTTTTGGGTAGGCTGTTTAAACCTCCGAATCAATTCGTCGCTAGAAATCCAAATTTCATAAGGATCCATCGTCCTTTTTAAGGAAGCCTTTTTTTTCGTTTTAAATGAATAAAAAATCAAGCGTAAAACCGATTCCCAAAAACCCAGCCACCATCGGTTCCAACCCGGAGGAATAGGAACCAAGGTAAATCCCAACCGTTTTGCTCCCGCAGCTAAAACGTTAACCCCAAAAAACGCCTTGACATCACTTGGGATTGAGCCTGCCACGTATGCTTCGGCCAAAGCTGCAAACTCCGCTTTTAACATCTCGAATAAACGCCATTCCATCGAACGATCCGAAGGCGAAGCGGCGATCTCAGTAATCCGTTTGTTGTTAAAATGCAACTCTCCCACCGGATCGCCAGGTTTGATGGTCACCCGGTCGTTGGTAACCACCTGCTTTTTCCCGTGATATGTATGAAAACAGATTAATAACAAATCGTTTTTTGAACCGGGGATTGTAACCGCGCCAACTTTTTTTTGATAATGTTTGTCAATTTTGCCTAATAATTTCCTGATGATTCCCGCGCCTATCATAGTCGTTTCCTCCCAAGGCCTCTTCTAGGGTTACAAAGCAGTAGCCTTCATTTTGTAACTTTTTGATAATTCCGGGCAATGCCGCCACTGTATTTTCAGGGGCGCCCCTTTCCCCTCCGGAATCATGTAATACGATAATTGAATTGGGCTTAACTTTTTTCAAAATCAGTCCGGAAATACCGGAGGCTCCGGTCTTTTTTGCCCAGTCACGCCCATTAGCGTTCCAGAGGACGATTTGGAAACCGGAACGTTCCAAAAAACGGTATTGAAAGAGATTCAGCGCTCCCCAAGGCGGACGGAACCAGCGTAAAGGCTTTCCGGTAATCTTTTCGATAACATGTTTGCCCCTGCAAATGGTGGCCATACTCTTCCAAGGAGAAAGCAAATAAGCATGGCAGTGATAATAAGTATGGCATCCTATTTGATGCCCCTCGGATTCAATCCTTCTTACCAAATCAGGTAACCGTTCCGCCTTAGCCCCAACTAAAAAAAAGGCTGCCGGGATTTGGAATTCCTTAAGGATTTTTAATACCTCTGGAGTATAACGGGGATCGGGGCCGTCATCAAAAGTAAGGCAAATATTAGTTCCCGTCCCCGAACCTTTTTTGATTGTTTTTGGGGAAACAAACCTTATATACAAATCAGTTAATGGAAAAACCAATCCCCAGAGCAAAATGATACTGATTCCGACGCCAATCAAGCAACCGCCTTCAATCTAATCTGTCTTCTTCCAAATTGTACTGTTGAAATGGATAAAATAAATAAACCAAAGCCATCAAACCCAAACAAGCGCTACTAACATAAAACGGAGCTGCTGCCCCAATTGATTTCAACCATTGCATCTCGCTGCCGTCAATTCGTCCCAATAGCCCTCCGATAATCGGGCCGATTCCAAATCCAAGCCCTTCTACAGACATAAATAAGCCCATCAGAACTCCGCGTTGCGCCGGTGGGATAACCCCGGCCAACAATGCGTTCCACGACGGTTGAATTAAGGCATATGACATCCCAACCAAGGCAACAATCCACCAAATGTTAGCCGAGTTGCCCCATAACGCTAAAAGCATTAAGGAAAAGGAAGCTAAAGTAAATCCGGAGACTAACAAACCCCTGGTTCCCCAATGATCTGCCAGGCGGCCTACGGGGATCATGAATAAAACTACTACTAAACCTCCGATTAGTAACAGCAGGCTGTATTCTGACTCGGTCAGGCCCAATTTACCGGTAGCATATGGCAATAAATTGGGGAGTAGTATCCCTAAGGACATGGTTTGAAAAAACATCCCCGGTATTAAAGCTTTTACCTTCCATAACCGGTACAAAATATCATTAAATCTCGGTTTACTTTTTTCCCTGGTTGCAATCGCCGCTTGAATATGAGGGGTCCGTTGCCAGGTGAACCAACCTAGCAGGCAAATTATTATCCCCCAAACAGCTGCGGCAAACATCAGGGCAAATCCGGTTTTATAAGCGTCAACGATTGGTAGGCGCAGTTCACTTAAAAAACGGCTCATTCTGGTGTCAATCAAAAACCCCATTATAATCGGTCCCAGGCCACCTCCAGCCAACCAGGTTACTGAAATCAAGCTAATGGCAGTGGCCCGTTTAGCCTCCCCAACGCCCTGGATGGTGCCGGAGATAACCGCCGGCCATGCCGGAGATACTCCTAGCCCGATCAAGATTGCCGCTAGAATAAGTATTAAAATTTGCTGATGTAAACATATGATAATTATAATGCCGGTTAAAACCAACAAACTACCGGCAAATAACACCGGCCAAGGTCCTTTATGGTCAACCAGCCATCCCGTAGCGCCCTTTGAGAGGTTGTCCGCAAGGATATTAGCGGAAATCACCGCCCCTAATGCGACCGTATCAAAGTGAAGCTTAGTCAGAAAACTGGGTAAAAACGTTAAAAATAAAGACATGCGGATAAACTCAACCGCAGCAATAACCGCCAAAAAATATAATACAACCGGATGGTTAAAGAGAGCTGTTTTGCTTTTAGGCATGAATCTCTCTCCTCGCAAGAGGTTCTTGACAATCCCTAAAGAGACGGGTAGAAGGGGTCAACAGCTTTAAAATCAGGCGGGCCCCGTTTTCCGCCGAATCAGGAGTAGCGATTTTTAAACAATTACGGCTGAAAAATTGATGAAAATCCTCATCAGTAATCATCCGATTAATTACCTTTTTTAAGCTCCGTTCTCCTTTAACCACTAAAGCCGCCCGATGTTTTGCTAGGTAGTCGGTGTTGGCTTCCTCATGTCCGGGAGTTGGTTTGAAGATAATCATCGGTAATTCTGCGGCTAGGGCTTCGGAAATTGTCACCCCCCCAGCCTTGGTAACCAATAGGTCGCTGCTTTTCATCAAACCGGCGATGTCGTCGACATATTTAAAAGTCCGGATCCGGTATTTATGATAACTATTCGATTGTAACCGGTCATATAAATCCTGATTCAAACCAGTAATGATCACTGATTGAACATTTGGAGGTAAATCTCGTAACAAAAAACTAAAATGGTTAATCCCAAAAATCCCGTCATTACCCCCCATGAATAAAACCACTTTCGCGCCGGAATCCAAACCAAATTGCCGCCTAACCTTTTCCCCATTGATATCTTGTTTAAAAGCCGGTAAAATCGGAATCCCAGTGATAGCAACCTTCTCTTTTGCAACACCGCGTTTTTCCAACCCTACAGCAACCTCGGGCGATCCTACCAAATAAAGGTCGGTTTTGGGGTGAATCCACTGACTATGGACACACATATCGGTAATAACCGTAACCACCGGTACATTCAGGACCCCGGACTCTTTCATTTGCGAAAGCACACCGGCAGGTAAAGGAAAAGCGGAGACGATTACTCTTGGTTCCAACCGATTAACCAACATTATTAATTCGCTATATCCCATCCGGTTTAATCTTCGCTGCCAGAAAGAGTCGGGGGAAATATTACCGGTCGCTTGATAGTAGAGCGCATAACCGACAGGAAAATGCCGGATGCTTTGGGTATAGCTAAATTGGCTAATTCGGTTGATCAGGGGAAAAAGTAAATCACAAAAATCAATTGTAGTAATTTTGAGCCCCGGGGCTTGAAGTTGGAGCTCCTGGGTTAAGGCTCGGGCCACTTGGTTATGACCCCCGCCGTAACTGGCTGACAAGATCAGAATATCCGTATATTCTTTGGCCACAATGGCACCTCTTAACATTACCTTTTTACCTTTAATAACCATTGGTTATTAGAATCAGTTAACCCAGAACCAATTTAGATTATTTGACAATAGGATAAAATTTCCTGCAATAACAAGGCTACTATTAGGCCTCCTTCATAAAAATTAACCTACGCATATTAACCTAAATACTTAAATAAACTTTATCAACTTTACGGTTGGGATGATGGTAGAGGTTAAAAGTATTCCCGCAACCTGGGCCTTCAATCATTTCGACCAGGCATTCCAACCTGGAAACCGATTTTACTACAGCCTTATCGCCATTTTCAAAAATCAACATGCTACCAACCGGGAATGGAGCCACTACCTGTAAAAAAGCCTCAACCACTTCCGGATCAAACTTGCGGCCAGCTTCAAACTTAATTTCCTCAATAGCTTGTTGGGAGGTGATCTCTTTTTGGTAAACCCGGTTAGAGGTCATCGCATCATAGGTATCAGCAACCGCCACTATTTTAGAAAAGTGATGAATCCGTTTCCTGGTTAGGCCGCGAGGATACCCGGAACCGTCTTCCCTTTCATGATGTTGAAACACGATATGAGACGAGAGAAAATTAATGTTTGTTTTCTGTTTTATTAATTCATAGCCGTCTTTGGCATGCTTCCGGACCAATTCTGATTCATTCGGTTCTAATTTGGCCGGTTTATTTAAAATTTCATTGTCAATTAATATTTTGCCAATATCATGCAACAAAGCGCCGATTCCCAGTGTTTCCAATTGCTTACGGTTTAGGTTAAGCGCAATACCGACCATTACCGAAATCACGCATACATTAACCGAATGGGCATAAGTGTAATTATCGTGGGAACGGATATCTACCATATTGTATACTATATTAGGGTTTCTTATGATCTGGTCTACTATATCCCCGATTACCGACTTGATCTCGGCTATATCAATGCTTTTATTCTGTTTTAAAAGAGTAAAATATTTCTTAATTAATCCCCTAGCCTGAAATAAAGTCTCTTCTTTGATAGGATCCAGATTTGATATATCCCGCTCCTCGTCTTCGGGATCCATGATGTAAATGAACTGATATTTTAAATCCTTGATTTTTTGAATATAAGACTGTTTTAATACAACCTTAGGAAGCAGTAAAATTTTACCGTCTTGATCCCTAAAAATTGCTCGTGCTAATTTCATCCCAGGTTTAACATTTTCAATCGGTATAACTCGCATCTCTTTTTGTACCAGCCTTTACTGTTAGCCGATTTTGGATGTCAAAAACTTCTATAATTACCGCAATCTTTAAGTTTAAACCTTACGCGCCCGGATATTATAATAACATAATTTTCGGAGATGGAGGTTGAAACATTGTTAACATGTGAAGTCTCTCTATTCCCACTAGAGACCCTTACTTCAGATAAAATAGTAAATCGAGCGATTCAATCCTTAAAAGAAACGGGTGTCAAGTTTGAAACAGGCAATATGAGCACCTACCTTTACAGCGAATCTCCGGAACGGATTTGGGACGGGTTAAGGGCAATTTACCGCGAAGCCGATAAAGCCGGTACCGAATTTTCGATGGTTATAAATTTAAGTAATAATACCTAAAGGATTCAATCCAAGTAAGTTTGATAATTCCAGTATTTTTTAATTGTACGCAATATTCCGACAGACTATTCCGGCACAAATTACTATCTATCGTGTTTAAACATAAATTTATCAAAATTGATTATGTGGAAGTCACTAAAAAGAACCTTATTTCCAGAATAAAATAAATTTCAACCAAAAAATAAAAAATCCTGCCAAATAGGCAGGGTTTTATGTTTAGATGCCAAGCTAAATTTATCTAGCATCTTTCAAAGATAAAGTTTAAACGCCGGCCTATTTCCCGATTTATTTTAAATTCTCAGGATTAAGCCCTTGGAGTTCAGGAAGGGTAAACCGCCCGTCTTTACGAATCAATTTACCATCGAAATAAATCTCTCCTCCACTGTATTCCGGTTGCTGGATCAGCACCAAGTCCCAGTGAATAGCGGAACGGTTGCCATTATCACACTCCTCGTAAGCTTGACCCGGAGTAAAATGGATACTACCGCTAATTTTTTCATCAAACAAAGTATCCTTCATCGGTTTTAAAATGTACGGATTAACCCCGATTGAAAATTCGCCAACAAACCGGGCGCCCTCATCCGTATTCAATACTTGATTAAGCTTCTCAGTCTCATTACTGGTAGCTTTAATTATTTTTCCGTTCTTAAATTCCAGCCTAATCCGTTCATAAGTTAGCCCTTGGTATACCGCAGGAGTATTATAAGTAATAACCCCATTTACGGAATCACGGACCGGAGCTGTAAAAATTTCGCCATCAGGGATGTTCATTTGACCAGCACAAGGAATAGCCGGAAGCCCTTTAATTGAAAATGACAGATCAGTATCCTGTCCGGTCAAACGTACCTGATCGGTTTTTTCCATTAATTCCTTCAATGGTTCCATTGCCCGGGCCATTTTACGGTAGTCTAAAGTACAAACATCAAAATAGAAATCTTCAAACGCTTCGGTGCTCATATTGGCGGATTGCGCCATGGAAGGGTTAGGATAACGCATAATACACCATTTTGTATGATTGACTCTTTCTTCCACAACCGGGCGGGAGTAATGTTTCATATATGATTGGTGTTTATCACCGGGGACATCGGCTGTTTCATTAGCGTTTTCAGCCGCCCGGATACCGATGTAGGCAGCCATCTCCTTCATTTGAACAAGTTCATATTCAGCCATTTTATCCAATTGTTCTCTGGTAGCCCCCAGCATGATTTGACGGTCAAGTTGTTTATTCCTAACCATAGTAAATGGAACTCCGCCAACCTTATAAGCTTCTTTTACCACTGCCAATGCCAGAGGTGTACCGGCATCAATCACTTCAATCAAAATCTTCTCGCCTGGTTGTAGCCTTACTGAATAATTAATTAACCCTTCCGCCATTTTTCCCAATCTTGGATCCTTCACAACCATCACTCCTTTATCAATATTATACCAATAACCGGAATCATTAAGTACATTATCAGCTCCGGTATGCCCCCGCTTCTTTTAAAACTAAGGATCAAAACCAAACAGGTTGATCTTGGAACACCTTTATTTAGAAAGAGCAACCCCCATCTATTTAACTTTGTACTTCCCCGAGCGTTCATCCTCAGGATCTTACCTTAGTGTCATTGAAGAAACAAGCAGCCTAAAACCAAATCAAACCGATCAATTCTTAATAGATTTCGAATTATCCCTCTGGTTTGCAGGTTTTAAACGCGAACAAGAAAAAGCCGAAATATTAAAACAAATTGACCAATCGCTAGCCGAAGGAAAGAAACGTCGATTTAGGCAATTGGTCAAAAAATTAAAATGCCTTTAAGCTGTTAATTGATCTTGAATTTTTGGAATCAACGATGGTAGTTCCGTTAAGTCCGAAATGCTCCATTTGATATTATGTGTGAGAGCGCTTCCCAATAAAATCGATGCCATCCCAGCCTCTTCCCCGCCTAAAACGTTTACCGGAGTGTCATCAATGAATAGGCATTCCTTCCCGTCAACCCCTAAATCCGCTAAAACCTTAAAATAACTGGAATGATTAGGCTTTCCTAAATAGTTGCAAAAATGAATATCAAAGATTTTTTCAAAAAATCCCCGGATTTGCAATACTTCTAAAACTTCCTCCACATATTTTAAAGGGCTATTACTGAAAACGGCCTTTTTCATTTTCAATTCACTCAAAACCTTAACTAAAGCCGGATCCGGCTTTAAATAATCAGATACTTTTACATTATAAGTATAGTTGATATATTCCTCAGGATCGGTTCGGTGGCAGGCAACCACCCCTCCCAAAGTAGTCCCGTACTTTTTCCAATACTCGTTACGCAACTTTGGGATCTTCGATTCAGGGATTCCTAACTTCCGGTTAATAAACTGATCAATCTGCCGGTCTACCTGATTTAATAATCCGGATTCCTTAGGATAAAGAGTATTATCTAGATCAAAAATGACATATTGATACCTCATTGCCCCTCCCGTAATTTGTTAGTATTCTCTTACAGCATAAAACTCCACCCTAAAACCTTAAATTGACAACCATTAACTAAGATAATTACTTTAAACTCAATCAAGCTAACCCTTTCATTAAAATCATTCAATTCTAAAAAAAGTCCTAAATTCCTGCATTAGAAGGAAGAAAAGAGCCAAGGATCTGATTTTGAAATCCAAGTAAAAATGGTTTTAAGATATTTTTGCCGGTTTTTGCAGGGGAAATGAATATTACTTAACTTAGGTGCTCTCCATGTTTTTTATCCTAAACCGATCATTTATTAAATATGTTGCCATTATATAACGGCTTTTTAAGGTAATTTCCTTTATTTTTCTGAACTGAGCAGTTATTTTCGTTTTAATGCGGTTTTATATTTTTTTATTTAAATTTCTGTTTTTCAGCAGGAATATTAGTAACAATTGTTGAATAAGTACAAACATGGAGAGGGGGGATTTTCTTGGCTTTTATAAAATTTCAAAAGGAAAGACCCAAAAAGGGTGCGACATCTAAAACAATCGGAATCAATCGTAAAGGTAGATTCGCTTTTTACAAACCAGTGGTCGAAAAATATCTAAATGATATAAATTTTGTAGAATTATTTTTTGATCCAGAAGTAAAAAAAATGGGTATCTTACCAGTTAACGAACCTACACCTGATTCATTTAAAATCCAAGGTCAAACTACTAAAATGGTAGTAGCAAAAAAATTTTTAAACCGGTTTCAAATACCTATCGA
Organism: Bacillota bacterium; assembly: GCA_023415835.1. Taxonomy (GTDB): domain Bacteria; phylum Bacillota; class UBA4882; order UBA8346; family UBA8346; genus JAAYHS01. The sequence goes on along the minus strand of JAEZJK010000041.1, from coordinate 35,413 downwards.
AGACAAGCGATACGAATTTGAGTATGAAGACGGGATGTTAATCATCCAACTATAACTGCTCACCAAAAAAAGCCTGACGTAGCAGGCTTTTTTGTGTTTCATTAAACATTAATCAAATTATTATGTTAGATAATAATCTTTCTCCAACTTCATAAATATTTCCCGCTCCCATAGTAATGATCAAGTCACCCTGCCGGGCATGCCTAGCTAAGTGATTAACTATCGAATCAAAATCCCCGAGATAACGGACATCGGTATGAAAATGTTCCGCTTTATCTGCAAGGTTTTGGCTGGAAATGTCCCCGGGGTCGGCTTCCCGAGCCGGATAAATATCGGCTAAAACAAGAATATCAGAGTCATTGAATGACTTAGAGAACTCGTCTAATAAAAATTTTGTCCTGCTATATAAATGTGGCTGAAATACACACCAGACCCGCCCTTTGAAAGCTTGCCGGACTGTTGCCAAAGTGGCCTTAACAGCCCCCGGATGGTGGGCATAGTCGTCAACAACCATTGCGCCGTGATAATCCCCCTTGATTTGAAACCTGCGCTTGACTCCGGTAAATTCGGCTAATGCTTCGATTATTATATTGTAATCAACCCCTAATTCCGAGGCAATTGCCAAAGCGCCCACCGCATTTTGTAAATTATGGCGGCCGGGAACCTTTAACCGAAGCTCTCCTTGATTATTACCTTTATAATTAATCCGCGCGGCAATTCCCAAAGGTTCGATAGTGCGATAATCAGCTATCGCCCAGTCAAATTGGGGCTGATAACCGAATGTTACCGCCTTTCCCCTAATTTTTTTTTGTAGGCTATAGGTGTTAGGGTCATCTCCCCAAAGAATTAAGGTGCCATCTTTCGGAAGCAACTCCACAAAATCGGTAAAGGTTTTAATCACGTCTTTCATAGTTGGAAAACAGTCCGGATGATCCCAATCGATATTAGTTATTAACTCCATAGAAGGACGAAGATGTAAAAACGACCTTTTGAATTCGCATGCTTCTACTACCATATACTTTGATTTACCGGAACGATGATTTCCCTGAAAGGCTTCGATCTCTCCGCCAATTAATACGGTCGGGTCAACTCCACCCGCTGTTAACACCAGGGCGGTCATTGCCGAAGTAGTTGTCTTACCGTGTGTCCCGGCAATCGCTATCCCTTGCCCGACCTCGGCCATGAGTTTCCCTAAAAGTTCCGCCCCTTCAATTATAGGTATTGCCTTTTCTTTAGCCGCTTCTACTTCTGGATTGTCATTTCCGACTGCATTAGTATATACTACCAAATCGGCGCCTTCAATATTAGCGGGGTCATGTCCGATAAATACCTTAATTCCTCTATTAATAAGGTTTTGAACGGAGTTCGACTGGTGAGCGTCCGACCCGGTAATAGTATAACCGCGATCTTGATATAACTTGGCCAGTCCACTTAGCCGGGCACCACCGATGCCAACAAAATAGAGGTTTTTCATTGCTGTTTATTACTCCCCTCAATAACAGAAATCCGAACTTATTATAACATATTTTAATTTATCAAAATATAATTCATGCATATTTTTTAACTGAAGAAATGTATCAAACTGAAAATAGGATTATTTATTAAAATCGTTTTTTTCGTAAAAACTAGCAATGAAGCCGGTATAAGATCCTGATCCCGGGCTGCTTGTACCTGGCTTCGGCTAGGGGGTGAAAACTTGAGTCGTCGTGGCAGCATCGTTTCCGATCAGGTAAAATATGAGATCGCTAAAGAATTGGGGTTTGCCGACCGGATCCAGGTAGAAAACGACAATTACGACTATGGAAACATCACCACCCGCGAAGCCGGCTTAATAGTCCGCGGTTTAATTGAAAAAGCGGAACAGCTATTATCCCGGCAAGGTTAGGGGCTAGTCCCCTAACCTTTTATTCACATTCTAACCTTTAGTTCAATATAATAAAACAAAAGTTTAAAGTTTCCGCCGGTTCAAAACTGGCACTCCGCTACTTGACCCCTTACTGACCCAAGCATAGGGAAATGCCGTATTTAATAATCATCAAATAAAGCCGGGAATCCGGCTTTCTTTTTTTGGCAGTGATGGTATTTCTTTATTATATCCACCAGGCAGGTATTTTATTGTCTTAACAGAATCATCATCCTATACTTCAAGCAACAAGGAGGAAACAATTTGAAAAAGACTATCGCACTCTGTTCCCTTCTGCTCGTTTTATGCCTGTCCTCTGTCCCTGTTTTCGGAACTGCCGTTAACAAATCCACTAACCGGAACCAGTCCGATTTAACAAACCGCATTAATAACCTGGAAGCAAATTGGGGCCGGTTTCAACTAGGTGGCTACTTTAACATTGCAACCGAATCCAATCTCGATTCCATCTCTTTATTCAAAGTTAATCAAGAGCTTAATCTATTTTTAGATGCTTTTATCAATCAAAATCTGCTATTCTCACTAAAAATGTCGCACGAAGGAGGCTGGGGCCTGAGTTATCAGAGCCTAAACCCTGATAATATACCGCTAGATTCTCCAGTAGTTGCCCCGCTCCAAATCGATGAAGCCTTATTAAAGATGGAGCATCCCAAAAGCATTCATTATCTCGGACGGTTTCGGTATACATTCGGCCCGTTCGGTTTAATCTCCGATTTTGTTTCAAGCCCGGCCGAAGGCTTGGCCTACCAACGTTCTTTCGGCAATTACCATCTGGCTGGTTTTTATTCTAGGGTTTATACCCAATATCTAGCTGGAACGGACGAAGTCGAGGTTAATGAAGATTACCTAGCTGGAAGGCTTGGTTGGTCAAATAAGAATTCGGTTTTAGGGCTTAACCTGGTTCCCTTCGGCGTCTCCGGTGAAAAAAGCGCCAGCGTCGACTGGTCAGCCTCCAATTCAAACGCGTCATATGCGGCCGAGCTTGGCCTGTATTCGTTTAAGTCGGATAAATACCCTGATTATGTGGTTGACTGGGCTCCCGGATTTCTAGTCAGTTACCGAAAACAAATTGCGAAAAATGGGACCTTCCAGATCAAAGCTGGATATTTCGCGCCGGATTTCGCCCCCTCCTATTCCAGTTTGGCTCATTCCTCGGGAAATAACCGGGAATGGTTCCTTCCCAATTCACAAGGAGTCGATCTGTTTTTATTATCACCTTTACCAAAAAACTATCAACTATCCAATCACCTAATTTTGTTAAATCGGATGAAAGATTATGGACAGCCGGAAAACGGTTACCGATTACGTAGCAGTATTATCAAGTACTACTCTCCAATTAACCAACTGGAATTCGGGATCGATCTCCAACATTTGAATGAAGAATCCGTAAATGAAGCTTTTGTTAGTTGGACCATTCAATTTTAACTTCGGGTTCCGATTAAAACCAGGATTATTCCTGAACTGAGCAGCGCTACTTTATACCAAGGCAAACGGACTGCAATCGCAGCAATTCCTAAGACGCTAACTGCTATAAATACCAAAGGGCCGACTAGTCCTAGAAAAGCATTCATTCTTAATGCGGAATCGATCCGGCCAATTTTTAAAAAGATCAAAGCCGTCACAATTTCAAGAATTCCCGATATCACTCGAATCACCGCCATATTATTTAAAACCGCCCGTTCCATGACGCTTTCATCCTCCTGCGAAATTATTAAAAAGTTTAATCCGGATGCAACGGTATTAATCCCTAATACCGTTGCGTCTAACTCACCTTTTTCCGATCCCCAAAATATTCAACAAAATAGCGGTTACTCCCGCCGCGGCCAAAGGTCCAACCGGAATTCCCTTTAGTAATGAAACACCTATCACTGTCCCCAATACCAGTCCCACTACTACTTCCGGTTGGAGCTGAAGTAAGATCAACCCTTGCCCACATAGATATGCTGCCGCTATCCCTCCAACGACCGCAATTATTCCCGGAAGGCTTTGAAAGGTAAGCCAGATATCTTTAATCCCTACCCGTTCTAAGGCAAATGGAATTAGGACTGCAATCAAGAGAAATAGTAACCCAACGTCAATTGCCCTGCGTTCAAATAAATACAAAAGCGAATGTAGTTTGGTTAGCTTTAAAACTAGCAAACTTCCGGCAGCAGAAGCAATCAGGTGGTTATTGAAAACCAGTCCGATCATCAGTATTATCAGCAATAGCAGATTATCTTGAATCATTATTTCGCTCCTTGGATCATCCTTATTCTTGCTTTTAGTTATTAATGTCTTGATTCAATTTTAATGTAATAAAAAATTTTAAACGTTTGACCCTCAACAAAACATTTCCCCGCGGCATAAAATGACAACGGGGTGATGCAAATGGACAGTTTCTGGGGGGGGTTCCTCAAACCGCCGCTTAGCGGTAGAAATCCTAAACCGCGGAATTCCGGGATTACAATGCTGATTGATAAAGGTTTATCCCTAGCTGAAACCAATAACTTATTGGAGATGAGCTCCTCCTATATTGATTTTATTAAATTGACTTTTGGGACCGCCGCCCTTTATCAAACTGATAAGTTAATAAACAAACTTGAGTTAGCTGCCAGAAATGAAGTCGCAGTGTACCCGGGCGGCACTTTTTTTGAAATAGCCCACTGGCAAGATAAGGCTAACCAATTTTTTCAAAAACTTAGGGAACTTGGCTTCAAATGGGTTGAAATCTCCGACGGAACGATTCAAATCAACCTTATTGAACGCTGTAAGGTAATTGAATCAGCCTTTCGGAACGGTTTAAAAGTAATTACCGAAGTTGGCAAGAAAAATCCGGAAATGCAACCCGATGAAAAATGTTTAGTTGAAATAGCTGAAAATGATTTAAAAATGGGAGTATCCTGGGTAATTATCGAAGCCCGCGAATCCGGGCAGGGAATCGGGATCTTTGATAATCAGGGCGGAGTTATTGAGGAAAAATTAAACCGGCTTAAACAAGAAATTCCCCCGGAGAAAGTAATCTGGGAAGCTCCCCTTAAGAAACAACAAGTAAAATTAATTAACGAATTCGGCTCCAACGTTAATTTGGGCAATATCCCTCCTGCCGAAGCCTTAGCCTTAGAGGCCCTACGTTTGGGATTCCGGAGCGACACTTGGAAAGTCTCCGGGTGAAATTATATAACTTAAATATCTATATGATAGCACGCATATTCAAATTCATCGCTTCCCCCCTAGAACGTGGTCCAGGTAATCCTTAATTTACCTATTTAAAGACAACAGGCTATTCAAAATGCTTATCTAAAAAAAAAACGCGAGGCACACGGGATTGTCAGAATTTACACCTGAATAACTAATTATTTTTACTGTCTTGATTAGCTACCGGATCCCCATTTTGATCGTTCGAATCGGCCTTTTCCTTTTCGTTATCCTGATCCTCTTCTTGATCGGATTTCGCTTCAAGGTCAAGCAAATCATACTCCTGATCCGCCCCAATAATCGCAATTTTAGCGGGATATGGCGGGATAACAATCCGTAATTGTTTTTGTTTCCCGGTTGAGTCCGTTAAGTCAAAAAATTCGGCTAATTTATGGCTTTCGTTAGTTTGGAAATAATTATTGGAGTTTTGATCAATCAAGATTAAATCGGCGCCATAATCATTAAAACATCCATTACCGTTAGCGTCAATTAATCTAAAATTCACACTTTTCACCGTTTCTCCGGAGGCAACTTTAACTTCGCCATCCAAGAAACTAGCGGTAATCGCTTCCACTAAGAGATCAGAGGCCTCATTTTTTGATAAAACAGTAGTAATGATAAAGAAATATAAGTTTTTTTGGATTTCCTCCGCCATACCTTTATAAGAAACCTTGATCCGAACCGGAATCAATGATAAAGATTGCGCCCGTTCAAATCCTTTTACTTTGTCCTGGCCACTCTGAAAACTTTTAACTTTTTCCTTTTCTTTAATTATCAAATCATTATTTTGATCAATGTAAAACTCCGACCAAAACCCTTGAGAATCTTTACCCATCACAAACCAGGTTTGCCGGTTGTTGTTTCCAAATTTAAAACTGCCGAAACGGTATTCGATTAGCTGTCCTAGATCAAAACCAATCGTTAATTTTTCTGGTTTTGATTCAACTACCTCGGCCACATTATAATAAATTTTATTCTCTTTCGAATATAAATCGAAAATTGTCAAGGTCTTGTTTTTTAACGGATAGGTCCCTTCCAACGGGACCGGCATTTTTCCGCCACATCCTAGTATTAATCCTGCAATTAATAAGACGCCAACCAATTTGAGTTTTTTCATTATTAACTCCTCAAAAATGTTGCTGATCAGTTCTTGTTTTCACAACCAATAACCTTCCGATAACGGCCGTCATTTACAAGCAAATTTTACCATTCCCAAGTCAACTCTTGGAAAATTTTTCTCGATTCCAATAAAAACGGTTCGCTTCGATGCCGGATCCGGATGCCTTGAGTGACAAAATGGATTGGTGAATTATCCTTTTTGATTTCGGAGATTTCAACTTCAACTACAGCCATATTATAATCGAATTCCATTGAGTTCCGGATTACACGGGCAAAACCTTTGATACAAACCGCGATATCCCCTTCTTCAAGGACTGCTACGGCAACATTTCCGTTCGCTTGAATATTCAAAAACGTTTGATGGTTTCGTGATACTGCCAACCTTAAATGTTTGGGATCGCTTACTATAATGTGATTGAAAGGGGCAGTGTGAGGATGTTGTTCTTGATCAAGGGTGGCCATTATGGCGGTACTTATCCTCTTATCAAAGAGATCATTGAGGGTAGAGTTTAACTCGGTTCCCAACAAAGTGGACATTATTTCACCCCATTTTTAAAAAAAACAACTAAATTTCCATTTTAAACTATGGAAATCGGGTATGGTTTAGAACATACCCGCTTCGATTTATGGGGATTCATATTTTAGTTTATTTCCCTCAAGAATATATTAGATTATTCCTTGCTTTTCCAGGTAATTTCGAACCAGCTCTTCCATAATTTGATCCCGTTCCAGCCGTTTTATCAATACCCTTGCATTGTGATGACTGGTAATATAGGCAGGGTCACCCGAAAGCAAATATCCAACAATCTGGTCTACAGGATCATATCCTTTTTCTTTTAAGGACAAACAAACATCATGTAATATCAAGCAAACTTCTGAAAAATTTTCTTCTTTGGCTGAAAAACGCCTGGTGGTTTCGATGTTGTCTCCCATAAACCTCACCGCCTTAATACCTCAACTTATTTCGTCTTTACGCAGTGCGATATTCATATCAACGTCGCCAAACGGCGTTTTGAGGGGAATAGCGAGCGCAGTATGAATATGCTTTAAAAAATCAGGAATCTCCCCACCCATAATGAAAAGAGGTGGTGTAATATTACAACGATAACCGGTTATTGATAGATTAGTACTAGCATTGCCAACAATGATGTTTTTTAATTCGCAAAGCGCGCTCTCACTCATCATATCGATCTCGGAGACTTCGGACATTAGCATTTGCGAAGCAATTCTTTTAGCAGTATCAACCGACATACCACAAATTACTTGACCCTGCAAGTCGCCAAAGACTCCGACTAAAACCGATACTTCATACTTACTCAGCGGTTCTTGATTGAAGAACGGTTTTCCCGCTTCAACTTTTGGATCTAACATATTTTCAATAACTGAATAAGCGGCTTTTACAAATGAATCAATATGCTCAAATGACAGTTTAATTACCTCCCTTAGTAACAATACTTTTTAGCCGTTCCACTGCCTTCTTTCGATCCGGTTCCCTAAAAATTAAGGTTCCAGCTACAATTACATCAACTCCGGCGTTAACCAGAGCCGGGGCGTTTTCCCAGTTTACCCCGCCATCAATTTCAATTTTGCAGGAAGCATTTTGGGCATCGATCAGCTCCCGCAATTTTTTAATCTTTGGAATCATTCCCGGTATCAGTTTTTGCCCTCCGTAACCCGGGTTTACCGTCATTATTAAAACCAAATCCACCTCAGCCAGTATGTATTCTATCGCAGTCAAGGGAGTACCCGGATTTAACGCTACCCCCGCTTCACAACCATATTCTTTAATTTTTTGAACCATCCGGTGTATATGGTCAGTATTTTCAGTATGAATAATAATCCTTTTACTACCGGCTTCCGCATACAGCGGCACAAAAAATTCCGGGTCATTAACCATTAAGTGCGATTCAATGGGTAGGTCCGTTTCCTTTTTAATCGCCTCTACAAACATCGGACCAAAAGTTAAATTGGGAACAAAATGTCCATCCATGACATCAAAATGGAGCCAATCTGCTCCACTAATCTCAGCAACTGATTCTCCCAAGTTCAACAAGTTAGAGTTTAAAATCGACGGCGCAATCTCAACCATTCTGTTTCTCCTACCGATATCGGTTTTCCCAATTTTCCTTTATTTCCTTTAACAAGTCAAGATATGAGTTGTATCTTTCCGGATCAATCTCCCCAGCCTCAATCCCTTTCTTCAAAGCGCATTCCGGCTCATTTTGATGAATACAAGAAGTAAACCGGCAATTCCCTAAATAGTTACGAAAATCAGGAAAATGGGGCGCCAAGTCTTCCGGTTTCAAGTGTCCTAAATCAATCTGTGAAAAACCGGGTGTATCCGCTACATAAGTCTTAGGGTTTACCCTTAATAACTGCACTTCCCTGGTAGTGTGCTTACCTCGGCTAATCTTAGAGCTAAGGAGACCGGTCTTTAACTTTAACCCGGGGCTCAACATATTCAGCAGAGCCGATTTCCCAACTCCCGAAGGCCCGGTCAATACTGATACTTTACCGGCCAAAGCCTTTTGTAAAGTCCGTTTGCCAAGATTATTCACCACACTAGTACAAAAAACCTGGTAACCGTATTTACGATAAATATTCGCTAATTGATCGGCTTTTCCTTTCCCAACAAGATCGGTTTTATTAAAAACTAAAATATAAGGGATATCACTATTATCTGCCAGAATCAGGAAACGCGCCACCAAGCTTGGATTAGGATCAGGGTTTTGATGGGCAAAAACAATGACCAATACATCAACATTGGTAATATAAGGGCGTTTCAATAGCGATTCCCTTGGTAATACTTCTGTAATTACCCCTTTGAAATTTTCCACTACATACTTAACCTTATCTCCGACCAAGATCTCGGGGACGGTTAACTTAAGTTTGCCCCGGACAGAACACTCAATTATGTTGTCAGTGCGGGTCAAAGGGTCAACATAGAAAAAACCGCCAATTGCCCTAACCACTCTGCCGACTGACATTTTAACGCCGTCTCTAACCAAATTTTAGCCTGCCTATCTAGAAAATAGGGATGAAAGGGGTTAAAGGCATGTAGTATGAAGTATGTGGCAAAAATATTGATGTTCAGCCTTTGGTGCCATTTTCATCCTCGAATACCCAGTATGACTGGGAAACTACTCTAAAATGATAATCTTAATTTGATTCAGGACCGGAACTGATAATAAAATTCATGGCGGTTCCCAACGGAACCCTGTCATATGGTAAAGGACGCTGGTCGATGATTACTCCCTCAGGATAAATATTGCTAGGAGTAGGAGTTGCCTGATTAAACACTAACCCTAAGGTTATTAGGTCAGTCCGGACTTCCGATAAAGGCCTGCCGATAAAGTTCGGTATTTTCACCAAGTTAGCCGAAGTAACGTTTAAAGTAATGGAAACGCTGGCTCCATGTTCAATTTGGGTGTTTTTATCGGGAAGTTGCTTGATAACCACACCTTCAGGATACTCCGGGCTGGAATCAACCAAAATCTCTCCCAAGGTTAATCCGGTTTCCTCCAAGGCCAATTCCGCTTCCAACTGATTTTTACCAACCAGGTTCGGGACTCTTACCAACTGCGGGCCTTTACTAACCACAACCTCAACCTCGCTGTTGACTTTTCTTTTTTGACCTGCGGCTGGTTGTTGCGAGATAATCGTCCCGTTCGGATATTCCGAATTATATAGGTAATTGATAACCCTTAGATTCAACCGTTCATCCCTTAAAAGCTGCTTCGCATCAACCAATTCTTTCCCGACAATGTCAGGGATCTCCACTACTTCTCTGTGCCTAAACGGATTTATAGTGCTTAGAAAAAAGAAAGCGATAATTCCTACCAAAACCATACTGGCGGTAAAACCGAATAGTAGCCAAGAAAACCAATTACGCTCATTTTCTTGTTCGTGTCCCTTAGGATCGCTGACCGATTTCCAGGTTTGAGTAGGAAGGTCGGTATTATTTATCAACTTCTGTTTACGGTAATCCTTAGAATCCACCAGGCTAATTTCTTTTAACATCGCTAAAGCTGAAGGGTAGCGTTCCGTAATCTCCTTGGCCATTGCTTGATCAACAATCTTAGTGACTGCCGCCGGAATATCGGGGCGCAACTCCCGGATCGGAATTAGATTACCCTGTAGATGCTGCATCGCAATGGAAATTGACGTATCCCCTTGAAACGGTATTGTCCCGGTAAGTAATTCATATAAAACACAACCAAGCGAGTAAAGATCAGACTGGGGTCCAACCATTCCACCCTTAACCTGTTCCGGAGAAGAATACTGCACCGAACCGACGACCATTCCCGTTTGCGTGAAAGAGCTAGCGCTAATCGCCCTGGCGATTCCAAAGTCAGTCACTTTAATCTGCCCTTCGGGAGTTACCAGGATATTATGGGGTTTAATATCACGGTGGATAATATTTCGCTGGTGGGCATGGTGCAACGCCTCACCGATTTGCCGGGTTATATCCAGACTTCGTTCAACTGACATCGGCGCATCCCGTTTAATAATATCTTTTAAATTGTCCCCCGGGATGTATTCCATTACAATGTAGTCAATATCGTCTTCCTTGCCTACATCAAAAATATTGACCACATTCGGATGTGATAAACTGGCCGCCGCCTTAGCTTCGCGGTGGAACCGTTCCACAAATTCGGCGTCACTGGCATATTGGGGGCGCAATACTTTGACGGCTACCGCTCGACATAATAGAGAATCCTCGGCTTTAAAAACTAAAGCCATGCCACCCTCACCAATTAACTCCAATATACGGTACCGGTTCCCCAATATTTTACCAATCAAAGCCGCACCTCAATTCATGGATATTTATTTACAAAGAATATTTAAACCTACAAGAACTAAACGAGAATTCTATTATACCAAATTATTAATAAACCACTAAGTCGCAGAATTTAATCTGTACAACTTTACTTTTTTCGTCAATATCATATAAAATCCTGCCATAAAATAATTTTTATTTAGATTTCAACCAAAATAACTGTAATGTTATCGGCGCCACCTAATTCGTTAGCTGAATTAATCAATTGATTGACGATGATTTCCGGATCATCCTCCCGGATCATCCGCTCTTTGATAAGCGCTTCCGGGACTGCGTTGGTCAGGCCGTCGCTACATAATAAAAATTTATCCCCTTTATTGGCCTCAATGTCAATAACTTCTGTTTCCAGCGTCTCATTGCTCCCTAAGGCCCGGGTCAAAATGTTGCGTTGAGGGTGAGATTTTGCTTCCTCAACGGTAATTTCCCCCGTTTTAACCAGTTCGTTAACTAAAGAATGATCGCTGGTCAATTGTTTTAAATTATTTCCTGAAAGATAATAAACCCGGCTATCTCCGATATGGATCACATAAGCCCGCTCCATTCCCACATATAAAACTGCCACGGTTGTTCCCATGCCACTAAGTTCTTTATTATGCCCCGCTCGGTTAAGGATTGCTTGATTTGCATCTTCGAGGGCCTTTTGCAAAGTCGTTTTGATTTCACTAGTTAGGTCAATTTTGAGGATAGTTTCTACGGCTATAGCGCTGGCAACCTCCCCTGCTTGATGCCCCCCCATTCCGTCCGCAACCACAAATAGGTTATCGCGATAACCAAAAGCGTCCTCATTTATTTCTCTGACTTTTCCCCGATCAGTCCTACCTGCAACTTTCATTAACTCACCCCAGATACGTCTTTAATCTCTTTAATTTTTTTCAAGCGTTACCTTTATAATGGTGTCGCCAAGTTTAACCAGGTCGCCTGATTGGAGTTTATGCCGCCTGATTCTGACATTATTGATAATAGTACCGTTGGTACTTTGCAAATCCTTTATTATTAAATAGGAACCTTTCAACCTAATTAAAGCATGAAAACGGGAGACTTTAGGATCCCTTAAACAAATATGATTTTCAGGCTGCCTTCCGATCCTTATCTCCGGAGTAGCCCCGATAAATTGCCGACCCTGGTCGTCCCCTTCAACTACGGTAAGGATCCAACGGCAGTATTTAGCTATTTGCCGTCGCTTATATTGTTTGGTATGGCACGGATCTCCAGCTCCGGATTGATCACCTGGAACAGGCTTGCTAATCCGGTTAAGCTTTGCCCTCTTCAAAGTTGGCGCCTCGGCGCCTTCCGAATCAACCCCTACCGAATTACGGCGACATCTAAAAAAACTATGTAATTTATTGATTAACCCTTCAATTTTTTTCATTTAAAATATTGCCTTTACCTTGTAATTGACCGCATGCGGCAGCAAGCGCGTTCCCTCTTTCTTTCCGAATAGTAGTTTCAATATTGGCCTTTTTTAAACCGGCTGCAAACTCTCCGATCCGCTCTACCTTAGAACGTCTAAATTTAGAGTTGGGTATCGAGTTGAACGGAATTAAGTTCACATGGCATAACAACCCCGATAATAATCGAATCAAATTTCCCAAATCAATGGAACGGTCGTTTACACCGTCAATTAAAGTATATTCAAAGGTAATCCGCCGGTTGGTGCGTGACAAATAAATCCGACAGGCTTCCATCAATTGTTCTAAAGGATATTTTCGATTGATTGGCATTAGGTTATCACGCAACTGGTTGTCGGAGGCATGTAAGGAAATCGCCAGATTCACTTGTAAGGGTTCTTCGGCTAATTTCCGGATTCCGGGAACAATACCACAGGTGGAGATGGTAATATGCCTGGCTCCGATGCCCATTGCTTGAGGGTCATTGATAATCCTGATTGCCTTAAAAAGCGCCTCATAATTAGCCAGTGGCTCTCCTTGTCCCATCACCACTAAACTACTGATCCGAGTCCCGGTAATTTGGCTGATTCGTAAAGGTTGATCGACTATCTCAGCCGGACTGAGGTTCCGAATTAAACCCCGTTGCCCGGTGGCGCAAAATAAACAACCCATGCCACATCCAACCTGACTCGATAGGCAAACAGTATGCCGATCAGGTTCTGGAAGATACACGCTTTCGACTGTTTCGCCATCCTCCAGCCCAAACAGGTATTTAGTTGTACCGTCATCGGCCCGGACTTGAGAAACCAACGAAAGGCAGCCCAATGAAACCCCATTAGCTTGAAATACCGAGCGCAAACTTTTAGGGAGATCGGTCATTTCCTCCCAATCACAAACCTTTTGCCGGTACATCCAAGTGAAAATCTGGTTACCCCGATATTTAGGAAGGCCTAAAGAGATTAAATAACCTTGTAGTTCCTCTAAGCTTAAACCTTTTAGGTTCAATTTTTGCTCCTGAACTTATCCTAAGAGTATTAGAAGAAATAATAATACCCCTATCATACCCTTTTTCAATTTAGAGTGTCAAATAAGTATTTTTTTATCCTACCGCATTAAATGCGATTAAAAAGAAATCCCTAAAAAGGGATGGTATAAATAAGCTATTTTTTTATATATTATCTAACTTAAACTAATTTCGATCCTAGCCTTAATTTATCGGCAACTTTGGCTATAAAAGAAGCTGTTGTCGGAAAACGGTTCTTGCCATTTTCCGCTCCGAAAAAGTCACGGATAAATTCGGAATTCCCTCTTTCCCAACCAATCTCGATGGTATGCCGAATTGCCGACTCGACTCCGCTCGCGGAAGAACGGTATTTCTCCGCGATACGGGGGTAGAGATTTTTGGTTATATTCCCGAGCACTTCGACTTCCTTAGCAGCCATAACAATCGCATCCCGCAAGTAGGCATAGCCCCGGAAATGAGCGGGAATCCCCATCTCATGAAAGAGTTTGCTTACTTCCAGCTCAAGTTGGCTGTTGTTTTTTTCGCGGCAATTTGAATTATAGATCCCCGGTTCTTCCGTAGCCTTAAGGTTTTTCAATGGCGAAGATTGACGCTTGGTCGCAAATTGCCTAACCCTCTCAATGAGGCTCGATGCGTCAAACGGTTTCACCATATAGTACGAAGCGCCCATAGTGATTAAACGTTGGATCATCGCTTCTTGCTCAAAAGCTGTTAAAATGATCACTATTGGAGGATGTTCAAATTCAGCTAATTTTTCCAACACGCCTATTCCATCCAGATAAGGCATTGTGATATCTAAAATTAGCACATTGGGTTTAGATTCTTCCACCAGCTGCAAAGCTTCGATCCCATCATACGCGGTTCCAATTAATTCCATATCTTCTTGTAGTTCAATTAGATCAGACAGTGTAGCGCATAATTCCCGATTATTATCTGCAATTACAATACTAATTTTCGACATGGATGGCCCCCCAATAATTCTTTCTGAGCGATTATATTTCGACAATGGAAGGCCAATTCCTTTTTCAGGAAACCCGAACGGATAAAGGGATTTTTTCCAAAGAACCAGATAGAAGCTGAAAAATTTTATTTTTTATCCGGCCTTTTTTGATTGAAAACATCTTTGATATTTATTACGTTTAATTTCCATTAGGATAATATCTTTCCACCCTTCAGTCCGGCGTTGCAAAATTCCCACCTGCTTGAAACCGTTTTTCAAGTAACAATTGATCGCCCGTTGATTAAAACGATATACCCGTAGGTAAATACAATTAAACTTTTTAGCGGCAAGTATATAATCAAAGGCTAATTGAATCGCTTCCGTACCCAATCCCTGGTTCCAACAATCCTTTTCTCCGATTCTGATACGTAGTTCAGCTTCACGCCTACTCCAACAAATATGATCCAGTTCTAAATCACCGATGACCCTTCCGTCAATAGTTTCGATGGCAAAAACTTGGTAATGACGGTCGGGAACATTATCTTGGTACCATCGTTCTAATTGATGACGTTCCATAGGAAGGTCACAGTCAACATATTCTTGGAGTTCCGCATCTTGGTTCCAACGGACCAAGGCCTCCAAATCATTAATTGAAAGCGGCCGTAACCGAATCCTTTTACCGGTGAGTTCCATGTCTCCCTCCTGATGTGCCCTTTTTTTGAATATTGCTTCGAATTTTGCTGTATTGATTGCCGGAGTATCGAGGGTGTTTCTTCATTAATTCTGATCCTCTCCCGGTTTACCTTTAAGCAATTATCGCCAAGATTCAACCCTCATGGTAAATAGGATCTTTCTTTCCGGGAATACGACATAATTCAACGATAGTTTTAATGTACAGTGAACAGTAACTAATCTCTACTTATTTACAGATCCAAGGTAAAAATATGTTGGTTAATCCATATAAAAAGAAAAATACAGGAAGCCCTGCATTTAAATATCCTTTATTATAAGCTGTGCTTGTTATGAATATTGATAAAAAAATCCATATTTCAGTGTAAATCCTGTCTAAAAGGAGGTTTTGTTTGACAGGGTTTAATGTATTTTTATTTATCTTAATTACTTGGGTTCTACGATAAGTTTGATAGCGGTCCGGTTTTCTCCGTCAAAGGTAATTTCAGTAAATGCCGGGATACAAATAAGATCCATTCCACTGGGAGCGACAAATCCCCTAGCGATTGCCACCGCTTTAACTGCCTGGTTTATTGCGTCGGCGCCGATCGCTTGAATCTCAACAACCCCCTTTTCGCGAATAACCCCAGCCAGTGCTCCAGCAACCGAATTTGGACTTGATTTTGAAGAGACTTTTAGTACTTCCATTTTTCATCCTTTCCTAATCCCACTAAAACAAAGAATAACCCGAATCAATCCAAATAACGTTGAAGCCTTCTGATACTGGTGGTTAACCCGAATTCATTAACCTCGATAATAACGCTATCCAGTTTAATCGGTCCCGAGGCAACCTCGAAGCGGACCGGCCGTTTGGTTAGAAATTTAGTGATTACAATTTCCGGATTTATCCCCAGGACAGAATCTAAAGGTCCAGTCATCCCTACGTCGGTAATATATCCGGTTCCCTTTGGTAAAATTCGTTCATCAGCAGTGGGAATATGAGTATGAGTGCCTAATACCGCTGTGGCGCGTCCATCTAGATACCAACCTAAAGCCATTTTTTCGGAAGTTGTTTCAGCGTGAAAATCGACAATTATCACATCGGTTTTTTTCTTTAGTTTATTTATACACTCATCGGCGACTCGAAAAGGGCAACGGAGCGGTTCTAAAAAAATTTGACCCAATAAATTGACCACACCCACCAAGATCCCTTTGGCGGTCTCAGTAATGTAATAGCCTTGCCCGGGAGTGCCTTCCGGGTAATTGGCCGGCCGGATCACTTTAGGTTCTTCTTCTAAAACCCGGCTGATTTCACGATTGTCCCAAGTATGGTTCCCAAGCGTGATCAGATCGACTCCTGAAGAGAGGAGATCCTGCGATACGTCATATGTAATTCCGAATCCGCCCGCGGCATTCTCACCGTTGGCAATAACCAGATCAGCTTCTTCTCGATTTATAATCTCATTCAAACATTCTTTTATGATTTTACGCCCCGGTTTCCCAACAATGTCCCCAATGAATAATATTTTCAGCACTGCCATTCCTCCGCCATCAATTATCCACTAATATTGAAATCAACAACATCTTTACCGTAAGTCTCTCCAAAAATTCGTGCCCGTGTTCAGTGAAACTGTGTTCGTCCCCGTCATCGCAGTTTTCTTTTCCGTAAATTCGAATTAGGAAAAAACGGGCATTATAACGAGGAACACGGGCAAGATCATATGATTAGAAAGGGTACTGTAAACTTCGACAGTACCCTCGTTGAAAACCATCACTTGTGTAAATTAGCTCTGTTAAAAATTAACACCCGACCCTCTTCTCTGAATCCAATCAGCCTTTTTTCCTGTCGAGAGTCCTTTAAATCTTCCAGCATATGCTCGATCATTTCTTCCTGAAGGACTATATCCTCTTCTTGCAAATTTTCTTGTTGATCCAAGAGTAAATCACCTTCAAAATACCGGTGTACAATCCCGATAATCAAGGCAATCTCTTCCTGGTTTAAGGAATCAATATCCCTCAATATCTCTAAAAAAGTTAATCCGTCACATACTGAAAAGTTAATTTGGATACTTCCTGAATTTCGCTCCTGCAATTCAGAAATGGCTTCCATACTAAGGAGTAAATTATCCTTAAAAGACCCAAATTCAGGTTCCGATAGTATTTTATTAAGAATAAACGAAAATTGTAATGTTTTTTGTTCAGGATCGAAACGGACTGTACCGATTTCAGGATATCTTACCAGTAAAAAAGCGATCAGACTCATAGAGTTGGAGAAGGATTCTCCTTCTTTCCAGAAGATGCCTTTCAAGTTCCTCCCCCTTCCTTCTTTTCAATTAACATCGAAGGCTAATTGAAATGAAAGTAAAAACTGTTAATTTAATTATACGCAAATTATTTAGCGTATTCAACCGCCCGGGTTTCCCGAATAACAGTGACCTTAATTTGTCCCGGATATTCCAGCTCCTCTTCAATCTTTTTGGTAATTTCCCGTGCAACCCGGACCGCATTCAAATCATCAATCCGATCCGGTTTTACCATGATCCGGATCTCACGGCCAGCTTGAATCGCGTAGGCTTTCTCCACGCCTTCAAAGGAATCGGCGATCTTTTCCAGCTTCTCAAGGCGTTTGATATATGACTCCAACGTTTCGCGACGGGCACCGGGCCGTGCCGCGGAAATAGCGTCACAAGCTTGAACTAACACCGCTTCCACGGAATTGGCTTCCACATCGCCGTGATGAGCGGCAATTGCGTTAACAACCAAGAAACTTTCCCGGTATTTTTTGGCCAAATCAGCCCCAATGGTAACATGGGGGCCTTCAACCTCATGGTTGATAGCCTTTCCGATGTCGTGTAGTAAACCCGCGCGCTTGGCTAAAGTTACATCCGCTCCAAGCTCACTAGCGATTAATCCGCATAAATTGGCGACTTCAACGGAGTGTTTTAGCACATTTTGGCCATAACTGGTCCGATATTTCAACCTACCTAACAATTTAACGATTTCCGGATGAATTCCATGGATACCGGTTTCAAAAGTAGCCCGCTCGCCTTCTTCTTTAATGATGTTTTCCACTTCTTTTTGGGACTTTTCGACCATCTCTTCAATCCTGGCAGGATGGATTCGGCCGTCAACAATAAGTTTTTCTAAAGAAAGACGGGCAACTTCGCGACGGATTGGATCAAAACCGGATAAAATAACGGCTTCCGGGGTATCATCAATGATCAAGTCAATCCCGGTTAATGTCTCCAACGCTCTAATATTTCTGCCTTCACGCCCGATAATTCTCCCTTTCATCTCATCATTGGGTAACGCCACCACTGAAACGGTAGCTTCGGCAACGTGGTCGGCGGCGCAACGCTGTATCGCTAAAGAAATGATTTCACGGGCTTTTCGGTCTGACTCTTCCTTGGCTTTAACTTCTAGATCCCTTATTTTGATCGCAATTTCCTGTTGAATCTCTTCTTCAACATCTTTTAACAGAAGCATTTTGGCTTCTTCACTGCTTAATCCGGAGATTCTCTCCAATTCATAACGGTGTTTCTTATGGGTCTCCTGTAATTCGCTTTTTAGTTTTTCAATTTCAACTTCTCTTTGAGCTAAGTTCTCTTCCTTTTTTTCTATAACCTCGTATTTCCGGTCAAGTGATTCTTCTTTTTGAACTAATCTTTTTTCCAAACGTTGAATATCGGCACGGCGTTCCCGGTTTTCCCGTTCGAGCTCGTTTTTAACTTTTAAAGCTTCTTCTTTCGCCTCAAGTAACGCTTCCCGCTTAATCGATTCAACTTCTTTCTGGGCTTCATCGATTATTTTCCGGGCATAATCTTTAGCTGACTGCAGTTTTAACTTGCTATAAACAGCAAAGCCAAAAAAACCCAAGGCGAAACCTATTATAACATATAGAAAAACTGAGATTCTAATCACCTCCTGAGTTATTAATACATATTAAAAAACCAACAAATTTCTTCGGAAACAGAGATTAAAGAAAAATAAATACAAAACAAGCCGAGTAAGAACTCGGCTTATGTTCTGTCCTCAAGAATTTATTGTAAACTTTTTTAAATCCGGTGTCAAGTACGTCCCCGTCAACTTCGGCTTAATTCAGCAATATAGATGCCTATCATGGGACAAAGCTGAAGAGCTAATGTTCTAGCCTTTTACCGCTTTCAACCTTGTTTTCTAGAATATGTCTGGAAAACAATGGCGAAGGGTATTTTCAGAAAAACCCGCCCTTGCTAAAGAACCATAACCTTTGTTTTTTTGATTGGCCTTTTTCGCCAACAATTTACGGGCAATTTCCATTTCCATTTCTTCCGGGTAAAATTCAGCAAGCAACTCATGGATTAACTTGGAGGAAATTCCCTGCGATTCTAAATCTCCGGCTACATAGCCCCTACTCTTTAACCTGGCTTGGAGAGTAGCGATCCGCCCAATTCCATATTCCCGGTCATTAAGATAACCCCAATTTTCGAGACGTGTTATGCATTCATCGGTTTGAGCTTCGTCAAATCCGGCCTGTTTCAGTTTAACAGCAATTTTACTGCGGCTATAAGCCTGACGGCTTAGGCTTTTCAACGCCAAGCTTATTGGAGTCCGTTCCGGCATAGGTTACTTCCCTTTGGCTGGCGCAGCTTCTTTAACAGCTGGTTTCTCCGCTGCCGGTTTCTCTTTGATCAAACCCACGGCGACCCTAACCTTTTGTTCGATCTCTGCTGTAATCGCGGGGTCTTTTTTTAAATAATCACGGGCATTGTCACGGCCTTGTCCAATCCGGTTTTCACCGTATGAAAACCAAGCGCCGCTTTTATTCACGATATTTAAATCTACAGCCATATCGAGAATACAACCGGTTTTGGAGATCCCTTCACCGTAAATGATGTCGAATTCCGCGTCTTTGAAAGGAGGGGCTACTTTGTTCTTAACCACTTTGGCTTTGGTACGGTTTCCCACGATATCCGTCCCTTGCTTGATGGTCTCTACCTTTCTAATCTCCAGACGGACCGAAGAGTAAAATTTCAGGGCCCGCCCACCCGGGGTAGTCTCCGGATTACCGAACATTACCCCTACTTTTTCACGGATTTGGTTGATAAAAACCGCCACAGTATTTGATTTGCTAATCACAGCGGTTAATTTTCGCAGGGCCTGGGACATCAACCTAGCCTGCAGGCCAACATGAGCATCACCCATCTCCCCTTCAATCTCTGCTTGAGGGGTTAAGGCAGCCACCGAGTCGATGACAATAATATCAACCGCTCCACTACGGACGAGGGCTTCGGTAATCTCCAAAGCTTGCTCACCGTTATCCGGTTGGGAAATCAACAAGTTATCGATATCAACCCCTAGTCTCTTGGCATAAAGTGGATCTAAGGCGTGTTCGGCGTCGACAAAAGCGGCAATACCGCCCAACCGTTGCGCTTCAGCCGCAATATGCAAGGCGACTGTAGTTTTACCGGATGATTCCGGACCATAGATCTCAATCACTCTTCCCCGGGGGATGCCACCGACCCCCAAAGCCAAATCAAGTGACAAAGCGCCGGTTGGTATGACTTCGATATTCATCTTTTCCGAAGCGTCACCCAGCTTCATAATTGACCCTTTACCGAACTGTTTTTCAATTTGTAATAAGGCAACCTCTAGCGCCTTTTGTTTATCCGACATTTTACTACCTCCCGAATCTTCCAAACATATGTTCTGTATCAGTATATCAAATCGTTTTATTCATGTCAAATGATTCGAGGAATACCGTTGGATTCCTTTATTGAAATAAAAATTCCCGGACTACCCGGTAAACCGCTCCTTTAGGTTGTAGCCTACTCTCAATTAAAGAAAAACCCGAGACTAAAGTGGTGTTTTGCCAGGAAACCTCCAAATTCGGAACATTTAACCCGCTTTGCCCATCTTTGGCCCGGGCAACGGTCAAATGAGGTTTAAAAGGTTTATCCGCCGCCGGAAAACCCCATCGAATACAAGCTTCTTCAACTGCTGCGGCCAACGTCTCCAACTCATTTTTCCCGGAGGACAAACCGATCCACAAAATTCGCGGAATCCCCCGCTCCGGGAACTGTCCCGGTTTCCCCAAGCTTAGCTCGAAAGCCCGCCTTCCTTTAGCCACCCCTTCCAAAGCCATAGTCAAACTCCGGATTCTTTTTTCCTCTACCACGCCTAAAAATTTAAGTGTAAAATGAAGTTGCTCCGGCGTAGTCCATTTAAACCCTTGGATTTGCCCCTGGGCCATGTTGATATATTGAAACACTTCAGTCCGGGTTTTCTCCGATAGCCAGACTCCGATAAAAAGCCGCAATCCGTTCCCTCCTTAACCAGAGAAGCTCACTTGTGCCCCTGGCTCTTGGCTACTAAGTCCTGATCACTACCCTTTAGGAATTTCCACAACAACGTTAAACCGGCTTGAGCGGCTGATTCTTTATTACCGATCCGGTCAAAGGGGAAAATCCGCCGTTCCACTTCGATCCGGCCCGGTAAAGCTACCGCCAAATATATCAATCCGACCGGTTTTAACTCAGTCCCGCCTCCCGGGCCGGCGATACCGGTGGTAGCCAAACCGATCTCAGCGCCAATCCGTTCTCTGATTCCTTCAGCCATCTCTTTGGCTGTCTCCGGGCTTACCGCTCCATGCTCGGCCAGGGTCTCTTCCCTCACTTTGAGAAAGCCGGTTTTTAAGCGGTTGCTATAGCAGTTGACTCCTCCCAAATAATAATCGGAACTGCCGGGGACATTGGTGATCCGGTGGCCGATTAGTCCTCCGGTGCACGATTCGGCGAGTCCCAGGCGCCATCCTTTAGCCCTTAACATCCCTCCGATTACCGACTCCAAATTATCCCCATCGTAACCGTAGATGTATGACCCAAGACGCTCTTTGACCAAATTTAAAGCCTTTTCGATTAACTCCCTGTTATATTGTTGATTATCGCTTTTAGCAGTAATACGAAGAGCCACTTCTCCCCGGGAGGCATAAGGGGCAAGCGTCGGGTTGGTTTGGCTTTTAATCAGTTCGAGGATCTTTTCTTCCATAGCCGATTCGCCGATTCCAACCATTCTTACCAGTAAAGAGCTGAGCACCGGCGATCCTTCTTGTGTCAATTCTTTTCTTAAAAAAGGTTTGAACGAATCTTCCCATAAACCCTTCAGCTCTGATGGGACTCCCGGCAAAGTCATCAAGATATGCCCGTCTTTCTCTACCAGCATTGCCGGAGCTGTCCCTAACCGGTTAGGAATAACCCTCCCCGTTCTGGGAAACATCGCTTGGCGCCGGTTGTTCTCCGGGACAGGCCGCTGCACCTTTTGAAAGTAAGCGCAAACCTGCTCCCAGGCCTCAGGGTTGAACTCCAAATCCTCCCGAAGCAACCTTGCAACAGCCTCCCGGGTCAAGTCATCCTGAGTAGGCCCCAGGCCGCCGGAAAGGATTAACAAATCGGATCGTTCCCAGGCTTGTCCCAGAGTGGCGATGATCCGTTCCAAATTATCCCCAACAGTGCTTTTATGGTAAAGGTCGATCCCCAAATCAGCTAGTTCTCTAGCCAAATAGGCGGCATTGGTATCAACAATTTGCCCTAGTAACAACTCAGTCCCGATACAAATAATTTCCGCTTTCAATTTTATTGCTCCTTTCATAGATACAGGCAATAAGCGACAGGCATGAGGCAAAGGTTTAAAACCCCGAGCTTTTAAACTCTATTATTCTCCCAACCATCTCAAATTCCTACTGTTCTTCTTTAACCTTTGGCGGGCATTGCCTCCGGTTACTAAAATAATCGGCCACTCCATGGAAGATCGCTTTTGCGATTCGCTCCCGATACCCATCATCTGCTAATAATTCGGCTTCCTCCGGGTTTGATAAAAAACCAACCTCAATCATCACCCCCGGCATATCGGTATCGTTTAACACCCGATAATCACCAACTTTAGCCCGGCGCCGGTTTGGCCCCAACTGGCCGACTAAGTGATATTGGATTACCTCAGCCAAATATTTAGATCGGGGATCGGATTTTTCATAAAAAGTCTGAGCCCCCCGGTAGATATTATCCGAAAAACTATTGGCATGAATCGATAGATAAATATCAGCGCCGCTTTGATTGGCGGCCCGGGTACGGTAACTGAGGTCCCGCCTTTTTTTGGTGGAAAAATCCTCATTGCTATCTGAAAAGTCGCGATCCGCCTCCCGGATCATCACACAATAAACGCCAACCATCGCAAAATGCCGTTTTAATTTTAAAGCGATATCCAGGTTTAATTCTTTTTCCAGCAAGCCCGATTTCGACCTTGTCCCTGGATCAATCCCCCCATGCCCGGCGTCGATCACAATTTTTTTCCCCGAAACAGTTGAAGCTAAGGGCAGATTAGTCCAGGTTGCCGGTTCCTGATAGAGCCACCAGCCAAACATTAACGATAAGAGAATTATCCCCAAGTAAAGTAAGTTACTGTTAACAATAACGATTATTGTCCGTTTTCGCCCCATCAATCCTTCCTCCGCGATATGAACTTGGCATTAGTACTAATATTCAGCAAAGAACTATAATAGAATTAAGGTAGCGGGGAATGGACAAAATAACACATGTACCAAAGGCTGATAGGCAAATGGCAACTACTGTTAGCCGCTGCTAGTAGCTGTTGGCTATTAGCTTTTAAGCAAAGGCTAAGGGCTTCGCTCAACAGCAAGTCCAATTAACACCCTTCAGGCTTGTGATTTTTAGCTTTAAACTTCAGGCTCATGCGCCTTCTTAATTTCCAACGGAAAACTGCCTTTAAATGATTGACATCAGGTTGGACATCTGTTATTATAACTTTGTTTATATTAACCTTAGGGAGGTTGAAATTTCTTAGTTTCCTGTCTACAAATACATATGTCCTGATCTAACATATATCCCGAGGCGAGCCTTAGTGCATCATCGGGTAAAGGGAAATCAGGGTGCTTATGGGTCAAAAGGGTTCTTCCTGACCAGAAGATTTAATTTTTTGAAGGGGTGAGGGGAATGCAGGTTTTTGATACTGTAGGTGCTCACGTTCTGGCTGATTTTTGGGGTTGCCAGTTCGAAAAGCTCAATGATGCACAGTTTTTGATGGATTCTCTCCGACACGCGGCGAATTGCGCCCAAATGACAATTTTGGGAGAGCGGTCCTACAAATTTGAACCCCAAGGCTTCACGGGATTATTGCTTTTATCAGAGAGCCATATTTCAATTCATACTTATCCCGAACGAGGTTACGCCGCTATTGATGTCTTCACATGCGGCGGAGGCATGACGCAGCAAGCCATCGAATATCTGAGGAAAGCGCTTCAACCGATAGCCGTCAAAGAGATGACTGTCCGCCGCGGCGCCGAGGATAGCCTGATGAAGACTGCCGCGTCTTAAGCAAAGATGTTCTTACAATTGAATATGAATTAAAAAACACCCTTTGGTTGGGTGTTTTTTTAATGGGACGATTATATATATTATAAAAATACTGTCAATCTTATTAATCCTGTAAATCCTGTCATTAAAACCTTATTTAAGACACGATTTATACAGATTAGCACCGATTATTAAAAATCAGTAGTTACTGTCTAGAAAATGCTACCGATGCTTGTCGATCCCACGTCAATCTCATTTTCACAATTTCACGTGGGTCAATTGGAAATTGCGCGGACGACCACTTACACAGCCTTTTAATTATGCTCCATTATTTAAAAACCAGACTTTCCTTTGCTTCTACTCCCTGATAAACTTCCCGATAGATCTCGGTTATCTCAGAGACCAAAGGCATTCGGGGATTAGTACCGGTGCATTGGTCATTGAAGGCGATATCCGCCATTTCATGAAGTTCTTCTTCGAAAAAATCCCTAGAAATCCCGGCTTCTCTCAAAGTCAACGGGATATTTACCTGTTGGAGCAAGCCCCGGATAGCCCGGACTAAACTGGCGACGCCTTCTTCGCTGGTTTGGGCCGGTAAGCCGAGAAATTTGGCAATCTCCGCATACCGTTTATCGGCGTGGGGATATTCATATTGAGGAAATGCCTGAAATTTAGTTGGCTTCTTGGCATTGTATTCGATTAGATACGGCATTAAAATGGCATTGGCCCGGCCATGGGGAATGTGAAACTTTCCGCCAAGGATATGGGCCATGCTATGGTTCAACCCTAAAAAGGCGTTAGTAAATGCCATCCCTGCGATACAGGAGGCATTATGCATTTTCTCCCGGGCTTCCTTATCCATACCGTTTTGATAGGCCCGGGGCAGGTATTCAAATACCAGCTTGATCCCTTTCTCAGCCAGAGCGTCCGTATAATCCGAAGCCATTACCGAAACATACGCCTCAATGGCATGGGTCAAAACATCCATACCGGTATCGGCGGTTACCGACGGCGGAACAGTCAACACCAAATCCGGATCGATTATGGCAATATCCGGGGTCAACTCGTAATCCGCCAACGGGTACTTGATATTTAGCTTGGTATCGGTGATGACCGCAAAGGCCGTCACCTCCGAACCTGTCCCGGAGGTAGTGGGAATCGCCACAAAAGTGGCTTTCTTGCCTAACTGGGGAAACTTAAAGGCTCTTTTCCGAATATCGGCGAACTTAAGGCGGAGCGTTTCAAACTGAGTCTCCGGGTTTTCATAGAAAAGCCAGATCCCTTTTGCGGCGTCAATGGCCGATCCCCCTCCCATGGCAATGATTATATCCGGGCCAAACCGCTCCATTGCCTCACAGCCACTTAGGACCGTCTCCACTGATGGGTCCGGCTCAACCTCGGAGAAGATCTCCGCTTCGATGGCCGCCTTCTCCAACTGGTAAATTACTTTCTCCACAAAACCCAATTTTGCCATAGAGGGATCGGTCACAATGAAGGCTTTTTTTCCCTTCATTTTCGCAAGATAACGCAGCGAACCATATTCGAAATAAATTTTTTGTGGTATCTTAAACCATTTCATCCGATCTTTCCTGATGGCCACCCGTTTAATATTAATCAGGTTATCGACGCTGATATTGTCGGTGGTAGAGTTGCGCCCCATCGATCCGCAACCCAATGTAAGCGACGGGGTATTGGTGTTATATAAATCGCCAATCGCCCCATGGGAGGAGGGGGAATTGACTAACAATCGGCCGGTACGCACCTGCCGGGCAAATTCCTCAACCACTTGCTGGTCTTCGGAATGTATCACCGCCGAATGCCCCAAACCCCCGAACTCCGTCATCTCCCGGCAACGGGCGATCCCTTCGCGGTAATCGGCTACAACGTAACAGGCCAGAATTGGACTGAGCTTTTCCCGGGAAAGCGGATATTCCGGTCCCACCCCGGTCAGCTCGGCCACTAAGATTTTGGTATCGGCCGGGACGTTAATTCCAGCCATCCCGGCGATCCGGACCGCCGGTTGCCCGACCACCGCCGGGCTCATCCCGCCTCGTTTTTCATCGATGGCCACCTTGGACAAGGATTCAATCTCATCGGGTTTTAAGAAATAACAACCGTACTCCTTCATGATTGCTTTAACCTCATCCGCCACAGGTTCATCGATGATTACCGCTTGTTCGGAGGCGCAAATCATTCCGTTGTCAAAGGTTTTACTTAAGATCAAGTCCGCTACGGCCCGGCGCAGGTTGGCGCTTTTTTCGATATAAGCGGGGACATTGCCCGGACCGACTCCCAAAGCAGGCTTACCGCTGGAATAAGCGGATTCGACCATTCCCGAACCTCCGGTAGCCAGTACCATACTGACCCCGGGATGCTTCATCAACAAGTTGGTTGCCTCCACCGATGGTTCCTCGATCCAGCCGATAACCCCTTCCGGAGCCCCGGCGGCCAGGGCTGCCTCTTTCATTACTCGAGCCGCGGTAATGCTGGAACGAAGCGACTTCGGATGAAAGCTGAAGATGATCGGGTTCCGGGTTTTCATAGCGATCAGGCATTTGAACATGGTAGTCGAGGTAGGATTGGTCACCGGGGTGACTCCGGCAATGATCCCGATCGGCTCGGCCACTTTCATATAACCTTCCTCGGTGTTTTCTTCAATGACCCCCACGGTCTTCTCGCTTTTAATATCATGATAGACGTCTTCGGTAGCAAAAAGGTTCTTGGTAATTTTATCCTCATAGACTCCCATTCCGGTCTCTTCGTGGGCTAAGCGGGCCAGCTCCATATGTCTGGCGATCCCCGCCAAGGCCATCGCCTTGACAATGGAGTCGATTTTCTCTTGGTTGTACTCCATTAATTTTAAAAGGGCCTGGTTCGCTTTTTCGACCAGTCCATCGATGGCCTGCCGGATCCGGTCGGTATTGATCTTTTCCGTTTCATTATTGATCCCGCCAGTCTTTTGCTGGACCATAGATTAGCCTCCTTAACATTATATTTGGCATTTAGCGGCTTAGGTTGTTTTTTGCTGACAATAATTTATCCGAAAAGTGGTGGGTTTATCAAAAGTGTTTGAATATCCAGTTTTCACCTTATACTATCCTGACTCTGTTACCGGAAGAACGACAGGCAATGCCGAAGATGGGGAATAAGACGATCAGTTTTGTTCAAAAAACCATCGAACACTGTGAAGAAAACCCCGAACTGGTTCTAATTTTTTGGATGTCGCCGAGTTGGCTACGGATCTTCGGCCGGTAGAGGCGCTCCGCGTCTTGATCAGCCGCTGTTACGCATTACGGAAGCGCTCTCGGATACCATAATTTTGGCTGGAAGCGAAGCTTTCTCAGCGGCGCTGATGTTTTACAATTCAATTAAGAACGCGATGAAATCGAAGATCCAAAAGGCGGAAGGAATTTATGGGGACCTTTCGGCGCATTTTCCGGGATCTAAGAAAAAGGGTAATGAACCAATCGGGGCTTAATTTCGTTATCTGTGCAACCGTTACGCGTTACCCGTGAAGAGCTAAACTGCCGGTTTTTTGGATTCACCGGGGGTAATAGCTTTGGTTTCGAAGGTCTGAGGTCCGAGTTCAGAGATCGAAGCTCCGGTTTCGAAGGCTTGAGGTCTTAGTAGCTTTAAAACAATAAAATGGCTGGGAGACCTGTATTATTAATTCCTTTTAGATAAATTTACCATGATAACTACCTTTGATGTTCCCTTCACCGAATTGGGCGGTTTGGTGGAGGGATTTTTTACGCTTTTCTCGTTCGGTAATTGAATTTCCCGTTCGATCCTTGGGCCCGTTCTCATTCTTTCTTTCTCCCCCGGGGAGAAACGAGGTGTGGGGCTTTGCTGGTTTTCTTGAGTTTAGTTTTGATAGCTTTGACAGAGGTTTCGTGGTTAGAGCCTAAGTGATTCAAATTGCTGTTTAACCGGCCTTAAACATTGTCTGAACCAGGATTACTCGGGATTAGTCGGATTAAAAGGATTTGGGGGATGGAGAAATTGGCCTAAAGGCGACTCACCCTGCGGCGGATTGTTGCTTGAAGTTGCCATTGGTTGATCCCTCTCATCTAGAAAATGCTATCCGCGCTTGTCGATCCACGTCAATTCATTTTCATTGTTTCGCTCGGGTCAATTGGAAATTGACGTGGACGACTACTTGGAAGTTGGAGTTTATGGGTATTCAGCAAAGAGGGACGCAAAAAATTGGCGGCTTTAGGATCTTCCGGCACTAAAAGGCTTCGATGTACAGCTGTTTCCTCTCTACTGATTAAGCGGGAATTTTAGGCTTCGAGGTAGAGAGGATAGGTGAGTCGGAGTTGGGCTGCCGGATGTCTAATAGCGACCCTCTGTCCCTTAAAGAGACGACCACCATGCTATGGGGTTTCTTGCTAACCGATAACTGATAATTGTTCACCGTAAAAAAGCGCGCTGGAGTCGATAACTTTGAACCAGTAGTTGTTGGGACGCCGAGGTTTCTAAAGTCAAAACTCAAGAGGATAATTTATCCCTTTTGCAATATTATCAAAATCGTGATCATTATGAATCAGAATAAGTCCTCCCACATTAACAATCCGTTTCTGACCTTATGAGGTCCTTCTTGAGAGTATGGTTTGATATGAAAGGCATTTAAAACCGGCAAAGTCTTTTCACCGGTGATGACGCAGCGGCGTTGGTAGGCTTCGGTGACTAAGACATGTTCTCCTTTTGGCCGCCAGGTATAGCCTGCGCTAAAGTTCTTGTGTTTTGTGGGTCTGTCCATAAATTTATGTAAAAGCTTATCAAATCCGTTTTATACCAATAACATACTACCCACGAGGCGATTATCTTGCGCACATTTGGTACGTTCAACTTAGGCCTGGTCAATGAGATAATAGAATTAGCGCTATTACTAATACATAAGTAAAGAATCTTATCCTCAGGTAATCACCTTGGACAAACCTACATCCCCTTTTATTTAAATGTCCTTCGTTCATTTAAAGGTTTTCCATATCCATTCCTTTGCCATCTTTTATGACTTAAAGCGCACACAAGCTTTGAAAGGCCCGGGATATAATATTTACCAAACAATTTAATTTGAACCATGCAAAAATTTTTACATCTTTCTTTTAAAATAAACTCGTTGAATTTATTAATATCGCAGGCGGTTTCTTCAAGAGCATGGGTTGCATAACCCAAATACGAATATGGATTGGAGCTAGGTTTTTTGTGATATTCATAAAAATCTCTAAAACATTTGCGTTCGGTAACGGAATTATGTTTCTTCGGGTTTTCGAACAAAGGAGAGCCTGGCTCTAATTGAACCGGCACCATTATAATACTTAAAAGGTTTTTAAATTTTTTTCTTAAGTTTGTAGTGAATAACACATTATTATTTATATCCTTGGAAGTTTCTCCCGGAAGTCCGATTGTTAAATAAATCAACACTGGAACTTCTTCATCCTTCATTAATTGAATAGTTTCATACATCTCTTCATTTGAATAAAAAAATCCCTTATTTATTTTTCTGACCTCTTCCGAAAATGTTTCGGGCGAAAGAGCAATATATGAAATTTTTTTAATAAAAGTTTCCCCAAATTCCTTAATGAACCTCATGGTTGGTAGTCCCCATGATTCAAATCCCATTCCGCACGATATTTTTCTTCTTCTTATCTCCTCAAACAATTGAATATAGTAGCGATCATCATTAGGATATGGGTCAAAGCATATGATAAAGGACTCGTAACCGTAACTTAACGCCTGTTCAATCGTATCGACAACTTTATCTACAGGCCGGAAAACTGGTTTTTTTCTTTTACATATTTTTAGTTGGGCATCTCTTCCTCCACCACAAAAACTGCAATTGACAGTACAACCCCGTCCAACCATTAACGGAAAAGTTGTCGTTGCGCCACTTATTTTTTTCTCCATGTTTTCCTTAATACTTGAATTTAGGGACCAAAACAACGGTAATTTAAAAAAGTCCTTATAATCATGATGATGATCCAAATAACTAAGATTTCCATAATCAATATCTTCCAGTTCATCACCATAGTCTGCAATATAGCTTATCCCGTTATCTATTATTCTTCCATCTTTTCTGTAAACACAATTGGAAATCCCGGTAAAATCACTATTGCCTTCTTTTAATGCCTTAGCAAGCTCCAATATGCCTTTTTCACCGTCTCCAGCAATAAGAAAATCGATACATTCATACTCTTTCATAATTTCTTTAGGAAAAAGGCTAGCAGTAATTCCTCCTAATACAATATTAATTTCCTTTGAAGCTTCCTTTATTCTTCTAGCAACTTCAATTACATCATACGCTTGATAATGCCAGTGCAAAGAAAGGCCCACCGTTTTAATGTTATTTTCTTTGATAAACTCCACAATTGAATAGTCATTGTCTTTTATGTATTCCAAGCCAAGATGAATTATTTTTGCTGAGATTCTGTTTTTGTTCAAGATGTCACACAATGCGAAAACTCCCATTGGAATATAGTTTATAAACATAAATTCATCAATAGGCTTATAATAACTTGACAATTTTGGAACGTGAACAAAAAGGAAATCTACAGCCATATCGTTTTGTGATACCATCTTATTTACCCCTCACTTCTCAATTATTTTTGATCCAATTTTTCAAATCTCATCATCAAATGCTCCAATTTTAGCAATATTGTAAATATATTCTAGCAATAATGGAAATTACCTCCATAATTGATTGTGTTTATCAAATTATAAGGCCCTTACATTTTTGCTAACGGAATATAACAAACAATTAATTTCGATAGCCGAATATCCAATAACATTATTCGAGTCACATGATTTTCGAAACAATGATAAAGTGTAAAATCACTAAACCGGGCATACTACCCCGGAGGTGATTTTAGTGCGCACCCTTTGGAAAGGCGCGATCAGCTTCGGCCTGGTCAATGTCCCGATCAAAATGTACACCGCCACTGAAAAAAAGGAGATTAAATTCAATTATCTCCATCAAAAATGCGGCACCCCCATCAAATACGAACGCCGTTGCCCCACCTGCGGCACGGAAGTCCCCCAGGAGGAGATCGTCCGGGGCTATGAATATCAGAAAGGCCAGTATGTCGTCTTAAAAGATGAGGATTTTGAAGGGATTCCCGATGAACGAAGCAAGACCATTGACATCATGGACTTTGTAGACCTAACGGAGATTGACCCAATTTATTTTGAAAAAAGTTATTACCTCGAACCGAGCCAGGGTGGGGAAAAAGCTTACGCGCTCCTCAAAAAAGCGATGCAGGGCACCGGCAAGATCGCCGTCGCCCGGGTCGCCATCCGCTCCAAAGAGACCATAGTCGTGCTCAGGGTCTACCAAAACGTGCTAGCCATGGCCACCATCTTTTATCCGGACGAGATCCGCTCCATAGCTGGATTAACCGGGATCAAAACCGAACCGAAAATTCACGAGAACGAGATTCAAATGGCGACCAGCTTAATTCAAAACCTCTCCAGCCACTTTGAACCAGCCAAATATACCAACAATTATAGGGAAGCCTTAATGCAAATCATCCAAACCAAGATCGCCGGAGGCGAAGTGGCGCAAGCACCGGAACGAGAAACCGGCAAGATCATCGATCTGATGGAAGCCCTCCGCGCCAGCATCGCGGCAACCGAAAAAGAAGAACCCGCTAAAACGCCCAAAAAACGCCGTAAACGAGCTCAAACGGGGTAATTTTATAGAAAATAATTGGGGGCAAATAGCCTGGATCTTGATTAGCGATTATTCAATTGATTATGCTTAAGTTGTAGGAATTCGAGGTACTACGGATAAAGCGGAAGGCCTAACCTTTGAGGAAAAACTTTCGATTAAAAAAAAGGCATCAAAGCCTAGGCTGATACTCTTACCTCACGCCTTACGCCTCTTGCCTTTTAATATATTAATGACTAATTGCCTTCGTAGTCTCCGGCCAAAGCTGGTTCTTTTGGAGCCCCTTCTTCCGGGCGCCTAGTAACGTCAGGGAAGTATTTTCATAAAACTCGTGTTCCTCACTGGCTTCCGAAAGCCAGTTCAAATACTGCCATTGTAACTCAAGATGTAATTGTTCAAAACGGTTTGACCGGCGCGGCACTTGAATCCTCCTGATCTAGATTACTAACATTATTAGATTCGCGGTTTTGCATCTGATTCCTGCAAAAATTTTCATTCATTTTCCGTAAATAACCGGCTTTTTTAGGTCCCCTCCGAAATATCGTTGCTCAATTCGTTGACATCACCGCGTTGGTAAGGAAAATGAGCCGCCAAATGTCCCCCGGCGGACTTAATAGCATTACAAACCCCGTCCGTAAAACGTCCCTCTTTAAATAACAGGCTCATTTGTTCTTTAGTATCTTCCCAAAAGTTGGCCGGGACAACCTTATCGATCCCTTGGTCGCCGATGATTGCGAAACACCGATCCTTAGCAGCCAAATAGATCAATACCCCATTGCGGAGATCGGTCTTGGCCATCCCTAGTTTCTCAAAAACTTCTTTAGCCCTAACTATCGGGTCTTTTCCCGAACCGGGCTCAACGTGGACCCGAATCTCGCCGGAAGTCCGTTTTTCCGCTTCCTCGATGGCCGCCACGATTTGTTCCTTCTCTTTATTTGAAAAAAATTGTGTTTTAACCCCAAACAAAATCCACAACCCCCTAATTCATAATTGATAGTCACCAGCCTCCGCTGGCGCCGCCGCCGCCAAAGCTGCCGCCACCGCCGCTAAACCCCCCACCACCTGAGCTTCCGCCGCCACCGAAACCACCTCCGAAGCCTCCTCCAAAACCGCCTCCACCCCAATACGTAGTCTCACTATAACCCCGGCGATAGCGCCGTTGATAGTTCCGGTTACCGCGCAAGCCGGAAAAGAACGAAAAGAAGGCGATAATCAAGGCCACAATTAAAGCTGACGGAAAGGAACTTTCCCTTTTCCCTGAAACCGGGGCTCCCCGAAAGCCTTCGATATTATAATCGGGGGTAATCGATTTAATGATCGCGTAAACCCCGGCCGTAATCCCTCCATAAAAATCGCCATTCTGAAACCTAGGGGTTATTTCACTCCGGATAATCGTACCCGCTCTCCCGTCAGGCACAGTTTCTTCCAGTCCATACCCAACCTCGATCCTTATTTTTCGGTCTTCCTTGGCAACCAATAAAATTAACCCGTTATCCTTGCCCTCGGCGCCGGGTTTATTCAACTCAAATAATCTCTCAGTATAGTCTACCAGTTCTTCCCCTTCCAAGCCAGGAATAGTAACCACTAAGATTTGATTACCGGTGCTTTCCGCATAGCGATATAACTCTTGGGAAAGCTGCACCTGTTCGTTTTGGGACAATATACCCGCCTGGTCGGTAACATAGTGGCTAACCTTAAAAGGTTCCATTGCCAAAGCCGCTACTGAAACCTGCCCAATAAAAAAAAGGGCGATGATCAGGATGAACCATCGCTTATTCATCAATTTACCTCCACTTTCAAGAAAATACTATTCACCTTAATCATGAATTCACCCGATTAACCCCTTATGCATGAGTTAATACAGAAAGTCGAGATCGAAAACACCATAGCCCTACACGTTAGTCCTAAATTTATGCTGTATTTGTAATAATTATTGGTTTTAAAATCAGTGTTAATCCTTGTGAATCCTGTCTAAAACGAGATTTTTATTTGACAGGGTTAACAGGATTTATAGGATTTTTTAATAACTTAAACTACTATCAAAAGTCATCTCATGCAAAGCCTAAGATCTAACCTCCGGATTTTGGCCTTTAAACCTAAATAGATGGTTTAATCCGCTGAAATCCCGGTCAAAAGTTAACTACCGGGTTCTCCTTGGCGGCCTCCGGTACATCAAAGTAATCCTTCTTGGTTGCCCCTACCATTCCGGCAAAGATGCTTCCGGGGAACAACTCCACTTTATTATTATACTCTTTAACCAAATCGTTATAACGTTTTCTTTCAACCGCCAAACGGTTTTCGGTCCCTTCAAGGTTATCCATTAACCGGTTGACCTGTTCGTTCGCTTTTAACTGGGGATAATTCTCCACTACCATCATCAACCGGTTGAGGGCCGATTCCACAGCCCCGTTAGCTGCGGCCTTCTCTTGGACGGTATTGGCTTCCAGCATCCGGTTCCGGGCATTATTCAAATTGGTAAAGATCTCTTTTTCATGAGCCATGTATCCCTTGACCGAGTTCACCAGGTTGGGGATGAGATCATGCCGCCTCAAGAGAATATTGTCAACCTGTTTCATTTGGGATTCAATCTCATTATTCAAAGCCTTAAAGCTATTGGAATACGAAATAAACATTCCAAACGGAATAATCAACAAAACGATTAAAACAATAACGATTCCTAAAAAAATAAATGATTTTTTCAAAATAATCACTCCTTGATTTATTTAACGTAAAACCCGAATGATGGTTTCAAAAATATAGAATCCTGGTCACTTAATTTTCAAAGGCTTTTACAATAAATAAGGTCAAATCCCTCCTTAGGTTCCGCTCCACCGGATGTTCCAATTTACTCCCGGCCTGGTCGAAAACTGACGTTACCACCGGACGGCCGGGAAATTCATGGTTAATCCTAACTACTATCGCTTTTTCGCCGTTATTAAGTAAGACAATGCTACCTACCTGAAACGGAGCGATCTTCTCCAAAAAAACTTCCGCTATTTCCGGGTCGAAAGCAAGCCCCTTACCATCTCGAAGGTATTCAATAGCCTCATGGGGCATAATCTGTTCCCGGTAAGACCGGTTGGTGGTTAAAGCGTCATAAACATCGGCCAAAGCGGTAACCCTAGCATACTCGTGAATCGATTCTCCCCTTAACCCGCGGGGATAACTGGTTCCGTCAAATTTCATGGTGTTCCCAGGCAACGTCAGAATGTGTGAAAACCAGAAATATCGAGGTAAAATATGGTATAATTATACTATAATGGGATGGGAAAAGAAACAACCTAAGGAGTAAATTAGCATGGGATACATTCAAGGAATAGACCGG
>JAEZJK010000118.1 GCA_023415835.1 Bacillota bacterium | reverse complement strand
CCGATTCCGAGCGGATGGAAGCCATCTTGGACGAACCTTATATCTTAATTACCGACAAAAAGATTAACCTAATCAAAGATTTACTTCCCATTTTGGAAAAAACCATGCAACGCGGAAAACCAATCCTATTAATCGCCGAGGATGTCGAAGGCGAAGCCCTTGCCACCCTAGTGGTTAATAAACTCCGTGGCACTTTAAATGTGGTTGCGGTAAAAGCCCCCGGATTCGGTGATCGGCGCAAAGCGATGCTCAGCGATATCGCCATTGTCACCGGAGGCCAGGTCGTTTCCGAAGAGGTTGGAGCTTCCTTGGAAAACACCACCCTTGACATGCTCGGTTCCGCCCGCCAGGTTAAAGTCACCAAAGATGAAACCACCATCGTCGACGGCAAAGGAAATGCCCAAGAGATTAAAAACCGGATTAGTCAAATCAAGGTTCAAATCGAAGACACCACTTCCGATTATGATCGGGAAAAACTCCAAGAACGCCTTGCCAAACTGGCTGGCGGAGTTGCCGTAATTCAAGTCGGCGCAGCTACCGAAACCGAGATGAAAGAGAAAAAGCACCGGATTGAGGATGCTCTTTCAGCCACCCGCGCCGCTGTTGAAGAAGGCGTAGTTCCGGGCGGCGGTGTTGCCCTGCTCCAACTCGCTCCGGTACTTGACGGTATCAAGAATAAAGAAACCGGCGACGTAGCCACCGGTATCTCCTTAGTCCGGAAAGCATTAGAAGAACCATTGAAACAAATCGCGCACAATGCCGGAGTCGAAGGTTCGGTCATTGTTGAAAAAGTGAGCGGCCTGGCTAAAGGCCAAGGCTACAACGCCTTAACCGGAGAATTCACCGATATGGTCAAAGCCGGTATTATCGATCCGGCCAAAGTAACCCGGAGCGCGCTCCAAAACGCCGCCAGTATCGCGGCAATGCTTTTGACTACCGAATGTTTAGTAACGGAAATTCCGGAAAAGGAAAAACCGATGCCTATGCCCCCGGGCGGCGGAATGGATTATTAAGATTGATGGATAGGTTAAACCCGGCCAATGCCGGGTTTAACTTTCTATTCACCAAGTTTAGTCATATCGTTTATTAGGTTGGTACTTCCACAAAATGTTGGGTAGTAAAGTCTTTACCATCGTTTCAAAAGTGGTATAGTCCAGATTGGGAGCCAAGCCATTCCTGATCCGGGCTTTAGCCAACGCTAACTGAACTCCGATGAAGGCTATCTGGCGTTCGAGAAATAGTATGCCCTCCATCCTCGAATCGGAAAAATCAACGCTATTATAGCGGTTTACAGCGCATTTATAAGCCTCAATCGCCTTTTTTACGTCATCATCCTTAACGCTGTATTTTGATCCCAGAGGACCACTCTCAAAATCGGGGCTAGGTATTTGGTTACTAGCCCGATTAGAATTCACTTTTATAGCCATTTTTTATAATCCCCTTTCAACCGGTACTCTCTATCTATATGCGACTACATTAGCCCTTAAACTATTTACAGAAGCTAAAATTATAAACATCAGCCAACATCGAATGATAAGTGTCAATAGCTTTTGCCGAGGTATAATTCTACAAAGGCAAAGAAAAAGGGTTTGAGCAGTGATAACCCTAACCCCATTATTTATAGTGAACGATCCAACTATTTTATACTATCAATAATTACTTTGTCGTAGTACGAACCATATTCGTTAGTAGTGAAGAGGGTAATAGTAACATCGCCCGGTTCGGTTAAATTAAAGGGCACTCTTTTTATACAAGGCGCATAAGCTCCGTAGGCCTTAGCATCCGGATAAGTACGGACATCAGGGCTGTTATTAACTTTAATGTGAATTGAGTCTTTACTGCCATCAGTGGTTTTTTCATACAAGGCCAACTGATATTGGCCGGCTTCATTAAAAGCGACGGAAATTTTGGCGCTAAAATTTAAGCCTTCCGATAAGACGGCCTTACCGTTGCTGGCTTCATTATCGCTGATAACCCTACCCGACTGAAGTGAAAATCCCTCTATTTCCAATACCAAAGGGAAATAATTAGCAATAACCCTCTCATTCACGGCCCATGCCGAAAGGGTTAACCCCAAAAAAAGCACTGGAATAAACAAGTATTTTTTGTTCATTGCCAACCTCGATTCATTCTTTTTCCCAGGAACAGTTGAACCTATTCCAAATCAAAGGAGAGTTTGCCTAATCCGCGCTTCTTTTGTTAAACTGACCGATGTATCGGAGCGTAATCGCTCCAAGTTATGAATAATAAGATAATCCCCCTTTAATACGTCCTTGGCGTATTTTTTGACCAGCCCGGCCAATATCGGAAGATGTTTTTGAAGTTGTTCCCTGGTGACTCCCTGGAAATAAAGGTATTCGATTTCTTTCTGGTCACCGAGCAATTCGATGATCTCATTTAGTGAGAATTTATGCTGAGTGTGATCATACTGATTAGGCAATAGCCCAATTTCAACTTTTAATTCCATCGAAGCCCGTCCAAGGCTGATGTTAAAGAAAACTTTGGCAGATTGATACCTGACCGTATTGCTTTCTGACTTAACCAACCGAAAACCATATTCCTTGACTAAAAAATTAAAAAAACTAACCGCAATCTCCTTAAATCCCGGATTATCCGATTCGGTTGATTTGTTCGGTTTGGCATCAAACAAAGCATTCACCTCGTTACAGATCCTGCTTTAATTATACCACTTACTAACTTACCATGCTATCAACGATTAAAATCAAAAACCCTCCAATCTTGCCCTGAGAGCTACCAATATTCAGAGGTTCATACTGTAGGGAGGCTTACTTTTAAAAACTTTGCCTTACCTTCAATGCTGTAATTCCCCAAAGCGGCCGGGATCAGAACGGACTCCGCTGTTTTAAAGGGTAGAGAGCTTCCTTGATAAATAATCCTTCCGCCGCCCTCAATAAAAATATAGCTGAAAAAGCCTTCCCCACTCGTAGTTTCATCCAATTTACCATCGAATTGGCATAAATCAACCTGAAAATAATTGTTGGCGATCAGTTCTTTCTTTACCAAACCAGGGATGTCCTCTCTAATTATACCTGTTAATTTCTCTGCTTGGCCGGCAGAACTAAAATCAATTACATCCAGTGCCTTTTCGATATGAAGCGGGCGTTTGTTACCATGAGCATCCGTCCGGTTATAATCATAAAGACGGTAAGTGAGATTCGAACTTTGCTGAATCTCAGCTAGCACGATCCCTCCCCCCAGTCCGTGAACCATTCCGGCCGGAATGTAAAAAACGTCTCCGGCAGCTACCGGTATAGCCTTTAAACAACTTTCAATCCGGTTTCCCCGGACGGCTTCGCTAAAAGTATCCCGAGTGGTTCCAGGTACTACATCATAAATGATTTCAGCGCCGGGATTAGCCGAAATAATATACCACATTTCATTTTTTCCATAGCCGCCTTCGTGCGACCCGGCATATTGGTCGTCCGGATGGACCTGCACCGAGAGCCGTTGATTGGCGTCAATCAATTTGATTAGCAGCGGAAACTGATCAATATATGCTTCCGGTAATTTGGTCCCGATTATTTCCCTGCCAAATTTGGCGAGCAATTCCGGTAAAGGCGTCCCGGCATACTCGCCGTTTGCTATGAAACTGACACCATCAGGGTGAGCGGATACTTCCCAACTCTCCGCTACTATTCCTTCCGGTAGAGCCCGCCCCAATTTCTCAAGGTTTCGGCCTCCCCAAATGTAGTCCTTATAAACCGGAAAAAACTTCATTGGATAGAGCATTTTTATCCTCCTGAATAGTAAAAGCAGTGGAAGTTCAAAATTTTCGATAACTTCTTCATCTCTGTTATTTCCAGGAAAACATTTCAAAATCCTGCTTATTATTATATTGTATCGAATTGGCGGCTAAACCGATTGACTTTAAATCTTATCAAAAAAAGGGTTTATTAAGGAATCTTCTATTTATATGCATTATACGCAGAAAATTTCTGGGAACCAGATTGACCTGGATTTCCCCGAATTACGATTTAAAAAAGTTCTAAAGTATGATAAATGAGGCCAATATCTCCCCAATTTCCATGTCCGGGAATTACCAGATTCATATCGGGGTATTTTTGGAGTAGATTCTTTAAGGAGTTCGGCCATTCATTTACATTGGCATCCGCTAGATTGCCAAGATTATTGGTATCAACCGATTTAACCATACACCCGGCAAACAAAACCCTACTCTCGGGGAACCATACCGTGATATTATCCTGAGAATGGCCCTCTCCCGGGTAATATGTCTCTATTCTTACCTCGCCAATCTCAAAATCCGCCTCCAGTTCAAGCTTTGCTAACGGCTGTTTAAACCCCGCCTCAATAGCCTTTCGGGCTATCTGTTTTGTGCCGATTACCTCAATACCTTGTTGAAGTAAAGTATCGATTCCGCCGATCCGGTCCCCATGGCCGCCATGGGTAATAATGGCCAGTACAAATTTCTGTTTGAACTTTTCCGTGGCAATTTCCACCAATTCACTGGTCGATTCATTGTCCCAGCAAGTATCGACCATAATCAGCCCTTTTTCAGTTATCACCACCAGCCCGTTGGATGGAGTCAAGTATCCGTTATAGAACTGATAAGAAGTATGGACCCAAATTTGATCAGTAACTTTGATAAGCTCCACCGGTTTCGGACTAACGGAATAGGTATTTAAAGTAAAAGCAGTGAAAAACAACATCATAAACAATGTTATTGTGGCCTTTCTCATTTCTTCCCCCTAATTCAATGATTATTCCACTTTAATATTTTAGATAACGGTATAAACTCAGCTGTTCTTTTCAATTGTTTCTTCATGAAACAAACCATTTTTCCAATACACTTTATACCCATTGGCGTTTTCTTTAAAGGACAGTATTTTATATGTATTATCTTGAATTACTAAAGCGCAGTACTCGTTAAGAGCCAAAGCCATACCAGTAGTTTTGTTCATTAAATCTTTTAAATGGGGTTTGCGATATTCTTCCGTATCATAATGAGGACAAATTAATGCATTTATCAAATTTAACCCTCTAACCTTAATTAAACCGGCATTTGGGTTAGTAAACATCCTTGAATCCGAGCTACCATATTTAAACCAACAAATTGCTCCGTCCTCCCAAACGGAATAAAACCAAAGCTTTTGATTGTTCTGTCCATTTTAATATTAAATTAGTCAAAATGCTGCTTTTCCCATAACCGTTTATCCTCAATGTATTTTGTCATTCGAGGACTCCCTTCTTCTCTGTAAATTTTTTGATTAGAAATATCAATTACCGTAGACCAAATAGTCTCAAAATTCAGCGCTTTATCATACTGACACATAAAACCATATTTCCCCCTTAAGATATTTTGAGCATGTTCAACGCCATCGTTGTAATCCATATTCATTAATGCATTATATGCCGTTTGATACCTGACTTCGGAGTAATAAACGTTCCGATCGCTGGCATCATGCCGCCACATTTCCTTGGAGGAAAAATGATTTACTGTAATAATAAAACTATCGCCATTTGCATCCTTTTCCGGGTATCGTACCTGGATTCGCAGGGGGTTGCATTCCACAACCGCCATTTTTCCGCTTCCATCAGTTAATAGTAGATTACAACTTGAAGCAATCGGTAATTCTCGCAAAGCTGCGATTCCTTCATTAACCGTTTTACAGTTTTCTAAAAGATAACGGACTAAAAATACCGAATTTAAGCCGGGTTTTATTTCTTCCAATTTTGGCGTAACAAAAGTCATCGCCGCGACCAATCCGTATTGGTTAATGCCTTCCTCCCCGTTGACGAAGGATGAGGTGTTTAAAATGAAGCTATGCTTGTTTTCAGGTTGATAATAAACGCTTTTGCTTATCTTCTTTAAAAATGGCGGCAGATCATTATTTCTTCCATAATAGACTTGGTCACTATGGGTAAAACTAAACGCCGTACATCCTCTGACTTCGACACTATCCCCCTCCTGAATATCGAGACAACATCCCATGCACATCATCCAGGCGGTAAATAACCCGTTATCATATCCGATTACATCGGTAATACCTTCAATCTCTGCCGCAGCTTCGGGAAAAAACCGTTTTAACAATCTCCCGCTTTCCATGCCGAATTTAGTTTGGAACGGATCCAGCCTAATAGGAAACTGGGCGTTACATTTTTTGAGGATCTCTCCCATTTTCCGCCCCATGTGATAATGGTTTCCTTTAAACCTCGGGTGATACATTTGATAACCTCCCTAGTTAACTCCGGAGCTTAAACCCATGAAATCCGTTTAAGCAAGTTCAAAGTGTTTTTTCATACAGAAATATCACTGCCTTTATCGGGCTGAAGCTCTCCAACTCTAACGTAACCGTGCTTTTCATAAAAATAAACATTATTTTTTCTCAATAGGAACCCATATTTCTGTTTTATAATCCGGACTGCTGTTATCCCCTGGCGGATAAAGTTCGAGATCTGGTAAATTCGCTCGTTCATAACCGGATTCAGGAAAGAACTCTGTAAAGATCCGTTTCCACATATTTTGGATAGCGCTAGGCATTGATCCTATCACTTCAAAAATAGCCCAAGTCGCTGAGGGAATTAACCTTTTATCCAATTCAGATGATACTGAATTGCTATCTGTTTCGACGCCAATCCAATACTCAAACTCATTTGGAATACCAACATCCACGCATATTCCAAGCAGATTTATTCCAGTTTGTTTCTCCTCGGTTTTCTTTGAAAACCCGCAAATCATTTCTGTAACTCCTTTTTGGTTGCACTCGCCCCAGAACTTAGGGATAATATTATCTTGACTATTTATGGTAGATACCTTTATTTTCTTGCCAATTACCGTAAAACTCTTT
The DNA here is from genome assembly GCA_023415835.1 of Bacillota bacterium. Taxonomy (GTDB): domain Bacteria; phylum Bacillota; class UBA4882; order UBA8346; family UBA8346; genus JAAYHS01. The sequence goes on along the minus strand of JAEZJK010000118.1, from coordinate 12,703 downwards.
TTCTCCTCAATTCTATAGTTCATCTCAACATCTCCTTTAATCGAAATATGAAAGGACATGCGAGGATAGGCTTTTAGTTTTACGCCCATATTTCGCGCTAATGTGGGAGTAACGCCATGCATGTTTTGGAAAGCGCGGGTAAAGGCGTCAGGCGATTCATAACCATATTTATAAGCCAGATCAATTACTTTGATATTGCTATTTCTAAGCTCATATGCAGCCTGAGTAAGTCGCCTGCGCCTTATATACTCAGATAACGGCACATCGGTTAAGAATGAAAACATCCTTTGGAAATGATAGATAGAGCAACAAACTATCTTCGAAAGCTCCTCGTATTTGATCTCATTAGTCAAATTGTTTTCAATGTAACTGATTGCGCCGTTCATTCGCTGTAGCCAATCCAAACGCACTGCCTCCTTTCGATTAAGAGAATATCAGAAATAAATATGCTTCTCCCGTCTTTTGGTGCAATATAATGCAGGTTTGATCTATATAAGTTGAATTAAATTTCTAATACGCATCAGGTCCCTAAAGCCGGATAGGATGCATAGGCGAGCAGGAAGCGGAGCTTCCGACCAGCCCCGTGATGAAAAAATTAATGAATTTAATTCAACTTATTACAGCTGTAATAGGATGAAATAAATACGAAATTGATTCTATTTGCATTCGGCTTTAAGAATGCAAATCTTGGTTAAGTAATTTATTTCATCCTATCTAATTTTAATTTTGTTTCCACGGTTTTATAGGACTTCGATGGATGGATGTGGGAACGCTACATCATGAATTATCTGAAGCACAACCCAGTACGGCTTTAGCTAACATAACTAGTTTCAAAAATTATATGTAAGTTCGCTAATATCTTCCAAATTACCTGTTTTCCAAAGAAGTTTCGGTAAAAAAACTGACAGACCCCCGAGAATGTTGAGATATTCAAAAAAGTAATTGAGACTCTCTGGAATATGAGCTGGGTACTCGGGAATGTAATTCAAACACTCCGAAGAGTAATCCGAACTCTCGGGAGTATGATTGAGATACTCCGGAATATAACTTGAATTCTCGGGAGAATAAAGCGAATTCTCCAGAGCATGATCGAGACACTCGAGAGAATAATTCGAACTCTCCATTTAGAAATCGGGACAATTGGAAAAAATGTTGACAACTGGAAAACTTCGTTATATTATTTTAATCTAAAAGTAGCCCAGCGAAGAAAATTATGACCTGCCCCATTGGAAATTAAGTAATAGCTGTTCTTCCAAAAACTCGAGAAATCAAATTTAGTGAAGGTGGTTGATGAGATGAAAAGGAACATCCTCTGGGCATTATTGTTGTTGTTATTAAGCCCCGTTGCATATCAGGCTTCGCCTGCTGAAGAAATTATGAAACCGTTTAAGGTGGATTATGATGTTTATGATTTCAATATCACCATGGAGAGCTTCATAATTAAGCCCCAAAACACCACCACTGAATTTCAGATCGATATCAGTTACCTCCCGGAAAGCAAAAACTTAAAAAACCTTCCGGTCATCTATGTCACCGACGGTCAATGGCGCCGGATGGACCATAAATATATTCACTATCTCACTTACAAAAAAATCATCCCTCCCGTGATCGTCGCCGGAATCGGCTATCCTGAAAAGTACGATGCAGGTCAAGTTCGAATTCCCGATTTGCTGCTGAAACCGGAGAATTTTCTGAAAGCGGTTCAAAAAGAGATAATTCCGATGGTGGAACGTAAAATTAGCAGCGATCCCCAAAAACGGATTATCTTTGGCGCTTCATGCGGAGGGCATTTTGTCGCCTACGCCTTTCTGAAAAATTCTTTAGCTAAGGACGCCACGTTTTGGGGTTATATCGGCAGCTCGCCTTATCTGTTGGGGCCGGGGTCCAAAGTATTGGATCTGGCCCGGGAATTAGCGTCCAAGACGAGAGTAATCACGTCCCATCTTTATCTGGCCTATGGAGAACTGGAAGGTCAGGAAGATTATCACACACCCAACGATACCCTTTTTAAAATTCTGGAAAGCAAAAGGCTGAAAGACTTCCGTTTCTTGCATCATATTTACCCCGGTTCCGATCACTCCACCAACACCCGTTTGACCCTAATTGACGGTCTACGGCTGTTGCTCGGGGACAGGAACCACCGGGGGATTGGCGCAATTGACCTTAACTACGGTACTTTTAAGTATGACTTTAAAACTACTACCCAATATTACGACTGGCAGACCAATGTTTTCGCTCAAAACTCATATGCCGCCGGCCCTAAATATTCAACGGACCAAAACCCGGGGAGTTTTAAAGTCGCCGCTGATTTTACCAAGTACAATTCGTTGAATTTCAACACCTCCTCGGTCTATTTCGAAAACTTCGCCGACCAGGAACTGGAAGTCAATATCTATATCCCGGAAGATCTGGCGCAGTTGGGTTATTCCCTCCAATTTTTGATTTACTCCACATTTAGCGCGCCGTGGATTACCGATACCAGTGAAAACTTCCCGCTGCAAAAAAGCGGCTGGAATACTTTTAAATATAAATGGCGCGGCAAAGTAGTACATGGTAACGCCGATTGTATCCGGGGATTTGGGGTAATGATTAACCGTCCGGAAACCGCGCCCACCTGGAAAGGCGAACTGTATTTCGATGGAATTAAGTGGTAGATGAAGGAAGGTTTGTTTTAACTATAAGTTAGTCGCCCTGGCTTAAGTTAATATTCTTAATCTTTAACCATCACCAATCCGGCTCTATCTGTCTTATTTTACTCTTAATTGGTAATAATACCATCGGCCGTCAATTAAAAAAGAATACTGTATTGGAGGTTGAAAAAGGATGAACCGAGAACGGGCCGAAGAGATCCTGCATTCGCCGGAGAATATCTATGTTACTTATCAAAATGTCCCCGTCTGGATTGATGAAGTGTCGGAAGATGAAGCACAGATTAGGGATTTAAACTCCAACTTGGTAATGGAAGTGCCTGTGGCCGAACTGACCGAGATTGGACCTGGCTAATAGGAGCATACCAAAACCGGCGAATCCGAACGAAGAATTGGAAAAGGCCAACCGTTCTAAAGGTTGGCCTTTTCTGAGAAGACATATCCTTATTTAACGGGGATAAAATCCCCGGCTACGATTTTTTGGCCTTCCGGACCGGTCACCCAATCCAAGAATGTTTTGACTAAACCTGTCGGCTCCTCTTTGGTAAGCATCAGAAAAGGCCGTTGTACCTTATAGTCTCCAGCAAGGATATTTACGGCGTTACATTCGATACCGTCAATTGTAACCGTTTTAACCGATTCTTGATCTAACGAACCCAGTGAAATATAACCAATAGCTTCTTTAGTGACGGAAATGGTTTGTTGGACCGCTCCGGTCGAAGCTTGCACTAAGCCTTGGTTAGTATTTTGTAACTTTTGCAATACGATTTCTTCAAAGGCGCCCCTGGTGCCGGAACCGGCTTCCCGGTTAACTACGACAACCGCCAGATCCGGGCCGCCTACTTGTTTCCAATTGGTGTATTCACCGGTGTATATCTTCTGAAGTTGCTCGAAACTAAGGTTAGTTACTTGGTTTTCCTTATTGACCACTATGGCGATTCCGTCCCTGGCAATCACCGTTTCATATAACCCTTTTTCTTCCGCTTTCAATTCACGGGAACTGTTGCCAATCTCGGCGGTTCCATCACTAGCGGCTTTAATTCCGGCCCCTGAGCCTCCGCCCTGGACTGCAATTTGAATCCCTTGATTTTGAGCTATAAATTCCTGAGCCAACTCCTCCGCCAGCGGTTGGACCGAAGTTGAACCGACTACTTGTAAACTTCCGTTAAGATTGGACTGGTTATTTGTTATCATAAAAATCAAACCACCGATTACCACCAGGCCAATGACTATCCATAAAACCGTTTTGTTCATCATCAATGCCTCCAATTTACTCACTTTTATTTGTATCGTATCTTTAACATATCACCGTCTGATTAAGGACGATCAATGTTTAGATTAAGAGCTGGTTAAGAAATTATTTTACCCGCAATCTAGATAGGATTAAATAAGTTGAATTAAATTTATAGTATGCATTTTTCTTCCGCTCCCGTTTCAATTAGGTTAACTTTTCCAAAAAACCCCTTGCCTAAATATAAATCTGATGTTATATTGTTAAAAAGGCGGTATCCCCGGAGCCGCACTAGCGCGTGGTTATTGGTTTTCGTTAAGTCCGCTTGGATCATCAGACTAAGACGGAGGATCGCTTAGGATCTTTATGCCTTCCTGTCTTCAGGAAGGCTTTTTGTTCCTTTTCGGGATCGCCAAAATATAACTTCCGCTAAAACTTTTCAAGAGACTACAGCAGAGCCCCGTCTCCTGAAAAAATATCGGCAGTAATATTTTAGCCGACCCTTAGTCAATTGTCTAAATTACTACCGCGCCAGGTAAGATATTGATAGGAGGTTATGACATGTCGGATCAACCTAATCAGGAACGAAGCTTATTTGGAATTACGCAATTATCGCTACGCAGCCTTATTTTAGGAACGATCGGCTCAATCGTAATTACCGCCAGTTCGATGTATGTGGCGCTGCGGATAAGCGCTCTCCCCTGGCCCACCATTTTTGTGGCCGTGCTTTCGATGGCGCTATTAAAGATCCTCGGTAAAACAACTTTGAATGAAATTAACGTCACTCAGACCGCAATGTCAGCCGGAGCAATGGTAGCCGGCGGTTTGGCTTTTACCCTCCCAGGACTATGGATTAACGGCATTTGGAAAGGTCAAGGGTTTAGCGATGAACACCTATGGCAAGTGATTGCAATCGCTCTGGCCGGTGTAATCTTAGGAAGCGTATTAACTTGGTTTCTGCGCCAGCGGTTTATCGACCGGGAGGCTTTACCATTTCCGATTGGTGAAGCGGCTGCCGAGACAATCAGTGTCGGCGACGCCGGCGGTAAAAAATCAATCATACTCTTTGGGGCAATGGGTTTAACTGCGGTATTCACTTACTTCCGGGATAGTCTGGGGTGGGTGCCGGCGGCCATCACCTCTAAATGGCTTTATGCTCGAAATTTTCAGCTTGGGTTCTGGACCTCACCGATGGCTGTCGGAATCGGCTACATCATCGGAACGCTTTACACCGGCGTCTGGTTTCTGGGAGCGCTCCTTTCATATCTAATAATTATCCCTTTTGGAACAGCCTTAAAACTCTTCCCATCAATCCAAGCAGCCGTCAATTTCAAGAATACCTTAGGAATTGGCCTGATGGTCGGAACCGGTTTAGGTATTTTACTGGGATATATCTTAACATTACTTAAAAAGAAACCAGTTGCTACTGTTCAAAAACAAGCGGCCCAAGTAAATCCTAGCGCCAATACAAGCAAAGTAAGAATTTGGTCACTGCTGGGGGTAGCTATTGCCTTTGTGCTCTCAATCGTATCCGGAATCGGGCCTATTCCCTCTTTTCTCTTGATGTTAGGGGTTTTACTCGCCTCGGCGATGGCGGCAATCATCAGCGGCGAGACCGGAATTAATCCAATGGAAATCTTCGGAATCATCGTCTTGCTTGCCATCCGCCTGATTATCCCCATCGACGCTACCACTTCCTTCTTTATCGCAGCCGCTGTCGCTGTAGCTTGCGGGTACTCCGGCGACCTGCTATTTGATTACAAGGCAGGCCGAATCCTGGGTACAAACCCGGTGGCCCAATTGATTTCTCAAGTAGTCGGCGGTTTAGTGGGCGCTATAGTTGCCGCCTTGGCAATGTTCGCCGTAGTTGGGCAGTTCGGCGGCGTCGGTCCTGATAAAGGGTTGACGGCAGGCCAGGCGTTTATGGTAAGTCAAATGATTAACGGAGTCGGCGAACCGGTGGTTTTTGGAATCACCGCCGTAATCGGAAGTATGTTATACCTTTTAAAAGTCCCGGTAATGACGTTAGGAATCGGTGTTTATCTGCCTTTCGAAATATCGGCGCCGATTTTTCTCGGCGGCGCCATCAGGTTTATCACTGACCGACTCCGCAAATCGGAGGTAACCGGCAATGTCGCCGCTTCAGGAATGCTTGGCGGCGAAGGGATTACCGGGGTAACAATCGCAATTGTTAAAATGATTACCGGGAGCTGAGCAAGATGGGTAAAATCATCGGGATTGACATTGGGGGAAGCACTACTAAAATTATTGGTTTTGATGACTCGAAGATCTTCAGTCCGTTACTGGCCAAGGCCACCGATCCGATTGCCTCGGTTTACGGGGCTTTCGGTAAGTTCTTAAACGCCAACCGATTGGATTTGTCCGATATTGAACGGATCATGGTAACCGGCGTCGGTTCTTCTTATATCACAGCCAAGCTATATGGAATTCCCACCGGTAAGATCGATGAGTTCCGGGCGATTGGAACCGGAGGGCTCTTCCTGAGCGGACTGACCAATGCGATCATTGTTAGCATGGGTACAGGAACAGCCATAGTCAAAGCTGACCAATCCGGGGTCAATTATCTTGGAGGCACAGGTGTCGGCGGCGGCACACTGCTTGGTCTCTCCAACCGGATGCTTAATGTCAGGGACTTCAACGATCTGATCGAAACCGCCCAAGGCGGCAGTCTGGCCCATATCGACTTGGCTATCAGCGACATTAGCCATGACCTTGTGGTTGGTTTATCACCAGAGACCACCGCTTCCAACTTTGGAAAACTGAGCGATCTGGCGACCAAGGCGGATGTAGCATTGGGCATCATCAACTTAGTGTTTCAAACCATCGGGATGATTTCAATCTTCGCCACCAGGACCGATCATACCCGGGATGTGGTGCTTACCGGCAACCTCACCAATGTCCCACAGTCCAAGGAGATCTTTGCCCAGCTCAATCAGTTATATAATGTTAATTTTGTGACCCCGCCCAATGCCGAATATGCGACCGCCACCGGCGCGGCTATCGCTTATGTTCAGGATATGCCCTTTACCGAAGTGCCGATTTAAAATCATCGCACCCGTGCTCAGTGAAGCGGCCCGTGCTCCTAATCGTTCTTTTAACTCTAAAATTTTCGCACACGGCCATCAACCATTATCTGGTCTATTCCTTAAGAAACAAACATAAATCTCCCGCAGAGGCACAGAGACGCAGCGTTAAGCTGTTATTTAAAGTTGAAGCGTTAATAGAATATTATTCCTCTGAAAAATTTACTCTCTGCGCCTTGGTGTCTCCGCGGTAGCTAAGAACTTTAAAATTTTATACATTCAATACTAATCCACCTTCCCCTATTACTTCCCCTCACGCCTTTTTAGATTTACGGCAAAATCCTCCCAATCGGCCCACATGGGTCAATAATGCTGGTGATTTGCGAATAAGGTATTTTAAACTCCAATACCCCGTATGCGCCTGGAGTATAGACATATGGCTGATAATACATGACCAAACTATCTGGGGTAAGGTAATAATCTTCATCCGGACATACTCCCGCGAATGGTTTGAGTAATTGGATTTGTTCCGCGACAATTTGCGCTTGAAGGATTTGATTGAGCACAGCTTGATAATTTAACCCTTTACAGAAAAGTTGATAAAATTGGTATTCATGGCCGGTCTTAAGATCAAGCGTTACTGAGCTGACCCCGGTTACTCCGTGAGCCGCCATTTCAGGATAATAGTAATCCTCAAACCGTAAACTTAAAATCCCTTTCATATTTACAGTAGTCTTATAACTGCTGACAGCTTCACTGACGCTTGTTCCCGGATTATAATCAGGAATAGCCGCAAAGGCCGCTTTTTTAATCGCGGAATTAACCTTGCTTCGCACTTTGCTTGAAAGATTTACCGCTTTTGGATAAGTAGTCCCCGCTTGTTTCAGTAACGCCTGCAAACATAAGCTACTTGAAACCATCAAAACTCCCTCCCTTAATTAATGACTACAACCCGTTTTTAGTCCGCTAAAAGGTTGAAGGTCTTATTTCTACTTTGTTAAATTGCGAACTTACGTTTTGAAAATAACGCGTTAAAGCGTTCGCGATTATTTTCAAAACGAGCTTAAATTATTGAATTTAACAAAGTAGATTTATACCAATAGCCTATGTCCTATTGAGGAAGTTGGTGATAATCCGTATTCTTGCCGCTTCCAAAAAATACTTTCCTTTACTTCTGATTTATTCAATGTTATACTTAATAAGTTCAAGTTAATAGATCTGGCGAGGTCTTTATTTAACCCTTTTAAAAATTCCTCAAAATTGGGGGAAATAATAGTAATCTCCCTATGCTATTCTGGGCAAATATTTTAGGAGGGTTTTTTATGAATCAAGACAAAACTTTAGAATGCCGCGACTGTGGGGCAAATTTCGTTTTTACCGCTTCCGAACAAGACTTTTTTGCTGAAAAAGGTTTTGCAAATGAACCGAGCCGTTGCCCCGACTGCCGGGCAGTCCGTAAACAACGGAATGGCGGTGGTAATTCCAGGCAAGGCTTCCACTCACGATCTCGGGAAATGCACCCTGCCACCTGCGCAACTTGCGGCAAGTCCACACAGGTCCCTTTCCGGCCTAGCGGTGACCGTCCCGTGTACTGTAGTGACTGTTACACTAGAAAAAGCAGTTATTAATAAAACTGGCCCCTTCACCTCAATGTGGAGAGGCTTTTTTCTTACCGAACCAACCTATATCTTAAATAAAGGAGAAATTCTATGAATACTAATCTTAAAGCGCTTAACTTTGGGGGGTTAATCGCCCCTCTTCCAATCATTCAAGGTGGTATGGGAGTTGGGATTTCTTTATCGGGTTTGGCTTCGGCAGTGGCCAATGAGGGCGGGGTCGGAGTAATTGCAGCCGCTTCGATTGGAATGTTTGAGCCCGATTTTGCATCTGATTTTTTAAAAGCAAATGTACTGGCGTTAAAGAAAGAAATTAAAAAAGCCCGTCAAATGACCAAGGGTGTCTTAGGCGTCAATATTATGGTGGCCCTAACCAATTTCGCCGATATGGTCAAAACCGCTATTGATGAAGGCATCGATATCATTTTTTCCGGAGCGGGCCTACCTTTAAATCTGCCTCAGTATTTAAAGAAAACCGATCGTACCAAACTGGTGCCGATTGTCTCATCGCCAAGAGCAGCCGCAGTCCTTACCAAACGCTGGGTCGAGAAGTATAACTATGTCCCTGACGCTTTTGTGGTGGAAGGCCCATTGGCCGGCGGTCATTTAGGATTTAACGAAGAGCAACTCAACAATACCGACTATGCTTTGGAAAATATAATTCCGAAGGTGATAGCCGAAGTAAACGTTGCCGAGGAAAAATATCAAAAATCAATCCCGGTGATTGCCGCTGGCGGTATATACAGCGGCGCTGATATTAAAAAATTTTTAGAATTAGGTGCTGATGGTGTACAAATGGCGACCCGCTTTGTGACTACCGATGAGTGTGATGCGGCCCCCGAGTTTAAAAAGGCTTATCTGGAAGCTAAAGAGGAAGACATGGTAATCATTAAAAGCCCGGTCGGGATGTTAGGGCGGGCGATTAAAAATAAGTTCATCAGTGATGTCGCCCAAGGCAAAAACAAACCTTTTAAATGCCCTTTTCACTGTATTAGCACTTGCAATTATCAGAAAAGCCCATATTGCATTGCGCTGGCCTTGATAAATGCGCAACGCGGCAATTTAAAACGGGGATTCGCTTTTTCCGGGGCCAATGCTTACCGGGCGAAAGAGATTATTCCGGTAAAAAAGTTAATCCAATCCTTGGTGCAAGAATATAAATCGTGCAAATAATAAATTCCATTGATGACAAATAGGGCGGAAAACCGCCCTATTTGATTAAATAACTATTTACTGGAGATCTTAGCCACATTCTTAATTAGGATCGACACAGTCCCATTGGGGTTATTGATAAACTCGATCATTTCCTTGTTAGTATAATAGGTCGCTGGAAAATTAATCTCAATCCCGGTATCGGTCTTGATCTTATGGTTTCGGAATTTGCGTTCCGTAATCTTTTCCGAAAGTTGGACCTCGGCCTCTTCGATTCCGGCCTGTTGAACCTCTTCGATGTACTCCCGTTGCGCCGACGGATCATCTTTGAATATTTCCCGGGCCACTTTACCAACGTTGACATTCTTGCCTTCTTCCATCTCCTCCGCTACAACTTTACGGAGGCGGGCTACAACATCGTACTTTTCATTTTGATACTTTTTACCGATTTTTTCGGCGACCTTATTGATTATTTTAGCCTTCTCGGCAGTTGATAACTGATCGCCGCATCCCAGGATTTTTTTTGATAGATAAAACTGTTTTTCCCCGTCGATCTCAAATTCTTTCTCCACCAACCGTAGGCCCAGATCATTGAAATTAACTAAAAAACCCTCTTCGACCCTTTGATTTTCCCCCGGCAATACCGTTTTTTGCTTAACCAGTAAATTTACATTGATTCCGGAATCGTTTTGGACATGGTGAATGTAATTGGTCCGGTAATTAAGTTTGAAACAGCCAAGGTATGGAGTATTATCTATCAAGACCCGAAAACAGGCCAAGTCCGCCGGCGGGATCTCAGGGTAATGGGCTATTGTATCATAAAAAATACCGGCCAACTCCCGGCTGACATTCACAAAATCGATCTCTTTCCGAAGTAAACTTTGGCACAATTCCTTTATCCGGTTGTTCTCCAAAGAAAATACGGCGTTTTTTCCATTATCATCGGCCAACATCTTATGAACTAAATTCTCGATAAAATCAAACCCCTCTTGATCCGGTCCAATTTCTTTATGCGATAGGACCGGAGTACCGAGATTAGTATCTAATATATGTAAGATCACATTTTCAACCTTAACTTCATGTTTATTCATAGCCCCACTCCTTACAAGTATTTAAAAAGCCATCCAATACTATAACACTCGTTTTTTAACAAATCAAGTATTACAATTCAGACACAAGACTTGAAGGAAATGAGAAAAATTGTTAGAATACACATTGAAAATGTACATTATACGGAGGTAACTACGGGATGGATACTCATATGAAACAAACCAAACAATTTCAAGCCGAAACCAAGCAGTTATTAGACCTGATGGTTCACTCAATCTATACCAATCGGGAGATTTTCTTGCGCGAACTGATTTCCAACGCTTCCGACGCCATCGATAAAATCAGGTTTCAGTCCCTAACCAATCTGGAATTGCTTGAAGGCGACTCGGATTTTCAGATCAACTTGACGGTTGATGCGGCTAATCACAGTTTGACCATTACCGATAACGGCATCGGCATGACCTATGACGAAGTGGTTGAAAACATCGGCACCATCGCCAAATCCGGAACCAAGGTTTTCCTGGAGAAACTGCAAAGCCAGGGACAAAACCAAGATCAAACCGAGTTAATCGGTCAATTCGGCGTCGGGTTCTACTCCGCTTTTATGGTTGCGGAACGAGTAACCATGGTTACCAAAGCTCCTAGCGCTGCCAAAGGCGTGAAATGGGAATCAACCGGCGACGGTCAATATACCATTGAGGAAGTCGAACTAGAGAAACGCGGGACCTCGATTACTTTGAATCTTAACGAAGAATACCGTAATCCCGATAAATCCGAGGAAAACTTCTTAAACCAATATACCATCCAAAACCTGGTCAAAAAGTATTCCGATTACATCCGTTATCCGATCAAGATGGACTTTACTAGGGAAGAAAAGCCTACTGATAAAGATGGGAAGGTTATTGAAGGAGCCGCGCCGGTAATCACCGTCGAGACCAGGACGCTAAACTCCATGACCCCGCTGTGGATCAAGAATAAAGCCGAGATTACTCCCGAGGAATACCACGAGTTTTATAAAAATGTCTTTCACGATTGGAATGATCCGTTGGAAGTAATCCACGCCAAAGCTGAGGGAGTTGTGGAGTATACGGCGCTGCTCTATATTCCGTCCCATGCGCCGTTCGATTATTATACCCGGGATTTTAAACAAGGCATCAAGCTGTATTCCAGGAACGTTTTTATCATGGATAATTGTCAGGAGCTAATCCCGGAATATTTGGGATTTGTCCGGGGCTTGGTTGATTCCGCTGATTTCTCGCTCAACATCTCCCGGGAAATCCTGCAACAAGATAGGCAATTGAAATTAATCGGCAAGAACCTCGAAAAAAGCGTTTTAAAAACCTTGGAAAACCTTTTAAATAAAGAACGCTCCAAATACGAATCTTTCTGGAAAGAGTTCGGCAAAGCAATCAAAGCCGGTATTTACATGGATTTTCAGTCTCGGGAGAAACTCACGGGTCTACTTCTTTTCCATTCCTCCCATGCAGAGGCGGACGGCCTGACCACCTTGGCGGAGTATTTGAAACGGATGCCCGCCGACCAGACCGAAATTTACTATGCCGCCGGTAAAGACCGGAACGCGGTGGAACGTTTGCCGCAGATGGAGATCCTCCGGGAAAAAGGATACGAGGTGCTTTACCTCTTCGACCGGGTCGATGAATTCGCCATCGAGAGTTTACATGAGTACCAAAGCAAGCATTTCAAGTCAATCAGCCGGGGCGACCTCAACCTGAACAGCGAAAAGGATCAGGAGGCTAAAAAAGCCACCGAAGAATTGAGCAAGGAAAACGAAACTTTGCTGAAGGCGGTCAAAGATCACCTGTCAGATAAGGTGACTGAGGTCAAGCTGAGTAACAGGTTAAAGTCCAGCGCGGTCTGCCTGGTCAGCTCCGAACACGGCATCAGCCTACAAATGGAACAGATCCTGGCCGAAATGGACCAAAAAATGATGCGGGCCTCCCG
>JAEZJK010000066.1 GCA_023415835.1 Bacillota bacterium | reverse complement strand
GCTAATTTTTTTATCCGTCGCTTCGCTCCGACCTGTCCAGTTTGATCCGGAATCATTGTCCACTTTGAACCGGAATACCTGTCCAGTTTAAACCGGATTCGGTGTCCAGTTTGACCGAAATATGCATTGGTTTTAATTTTAATAATGCTGCCATTTGCTTCTTCATAAACTTTGGTTAAAGTCTTTCCTTTAGTGTTTATTGATTCTTGAACAGATAGAAGTTTTCCAGCGTTTTGTTCAATCTTCTTAACTGCATTTGATACTTCTTGTAATCCCTTTGTTTGGTCTTTTACTCTTTGATTAATGTGTTCAAATTGATTTTGATAACTGTTTACTTTTTTAAATATGATGTTTAAAAAATCCAAGCTTTTTTGGTCAAAATCTAATGCAATCCCTAATTTAAGAGCTTCACTGCTCATGTTAATCACCTCCTTTATTAGTTAAATTTAAATTATTAATTGTTTCTTCTAACATATCAAAACCATGTTTTAAAAGGTTTAACTTAGTTTCAACTTCTTCAGGTAATTTATTTTTAACTTGATTTCTACAATAAGGACAACTTAAAGTCTGGTTAGAGATAAAATATTTTAATTTAGAGATAAACTGCTTACTGCATTTGTTACATTTAACTGTTATTTCTTTGTCTTTTAAGACATCAAAAAAAAGTGACAAATTTGTCACCTCCTAATTAAATTAAATTTTATTACATAATTAAAAGGAATTGCCTTCCAACTTGTCGAATTTTTTATATTATAGACTGAATTTATAAGATTTTAATATAAGGAGTGAATATTATGGAACTCACCCCAGCAGAAAAACAAAAAATCTATGAAGAAGAAAAAGCAAGACTTGAAGCACAAGAACAAGTTAAAAAAGAACAACAAGAACTAAAAAATAAAAATACTAATATGGGTTGTTTAGTACTAATTGGTATTTTTCTCTTTCTTGCTTTTATTGGTAGCTTTTGTGGTAATAAGACTACAGAAACAGCTCTAAAAGATCCAGCTACAGCTAGAAGAGAAATGATAGAATCAAAATTTAGTGGTTGGGATGGTTCCCATATCAATTTGACACAGGCTATTAAAGACTCTATGAATGATCCTAAAAGCTATGAACACGTTAAAACTACCTATATTGACAAAGGAGATTATTTAATAGTAAAAACTGTTTTTCGAGGTAAAAATGCTTTTGGTGGTGTTGTTGTAAATAGTGTTTCTGCAAAAGTTGGCCTTGATGGACGAATACTACAAATATTATCACAAGAATAAAACATTCAATGCTAATTATCCGCCCTATTTATAGCTTAATTTCTCTATAAATCTTCCCAGTATATGAATCCATAAACCTACCATTCCCTAACGGTTTTCCATATCTCCAAGTAGCTTCAGAAAGTCCACCGCTTGAACTCTGTTCAACTTTGGGCTTTTTCTTTTGCTTCTTTTTTGGTTCTTCTTCACCTTCCGAAGAATTCTGCGTAGGGTTATTCTCTTCTTTTATATCCTCAAATTGCTCTGAAATTTCTTCTAGCTCGTCAAATGCCAAAATTAATATTTCCCCTTTCGGACTACGCTGTTTTTAGAACAAAATCAGATATTTGATATATCTAAATTCACTTTTCCAAAATCCCGAAGATTGTAGATAGAATATAGGAAAATGATGGTGTAAACCCTTGGTAATACTGGATTCTTTATAAAATATTTAATACCTTATAAAGCGTTGGTAATACTGGGTTTGTGGAATCGGCAAAATTTAATAAACAATTTTCCAAAAGATCAATAAATTTTTGCTGCATAATCCCGGCGTAAAAGATCAAGATGTTGTTTTGGTAAACGATATGAACGGGCTATTAAATGATCATTCTTGTAATAGTCTGCTGTTACGTGGTAATCATCTTGATCAAGCAGATCAATTAGTTCTTTGTCTGAAGTGTAAATATTAGCCTGATCACGCTCATAGTAAAGAACATCATAGTTAAAATGCTTTCTCATTGGGTTAACCTCCTTAAATTATTTTTTTATCTAAACAGAAAACAGCCCTTTTATAGGCTGTTTCTGGAGTTTTCATATGTAATGGATTTGCTAATGAAATTCTAATGGACTGGACAGAATTAATTTAATATTGATGGATTAAATGATACTAAATAGCACAATAAATTTTGATAAATACCTGATAAATCAATGTTCTTCTTATTATATCATGTTTCCTAAAAAGTGCCTTATATTATCCGGCCTTCGGCACCAATGAAAATAAACCAGCTTTAGCTGGTTTTTTTATGGCCGGACTCTGAACCGGCTGCGAACCAGGGATGGTGAGCACACCGGTTCGGATCAGGATGATGATAGCGAGCTTTGCGAGCTCTGACCGGCCTTCGGCACCAATGATTATAAACCGACTGTAAAGTCGGTTTTCTTATTTAAAGACCAAACTTTGAACCTTTGCTGCACCTGGTGATTATCGATTCAGATAAATAAATCTCCCTATTTTTAGGGAGTTGTATTATTTATTATCAGTTAATACTATTGGTTAAGGACTCAAAGAACGTGATTACTTTTTGGTCTTCCATCCAATCACCCAAATACAATATTATCCAATATTATGGAAATTGCTTCTATATAAATTAGATTTTTATCGAAGTGTTTTTTGTAATGAGCAATATTTTTTCACTGGCGCGTAACCGTCTCCAACGTTAACCTTCCAGTTACTTTCAACAACTCGATCTCCGCCAAATAAAGATTGCTCTTATTTTTCTCATAATCCACCAGCGCTTGATGGTAATCGGCCTGGGCGTCCAATACCTCTTTCACCGACATCAACCCCAGCTTTAATTTGGCTTCGGCCGCTTCCAAGTAGATCCGTTTGGAGCGGACTTGGAGTTCCCCGTTTTTAACTTCGTCAAGCTGATTTAGATAGCTATAAAATTTGGATTCAACTTCATAGTTAACATTCTTTTCAAGCTTTTTTAACTCCGCTTGCTTTTGCTCATATAACAATTCTGCCTGTTTGACCCGTTCGCGCCGGGCTTTACCGTCGAAAAGGGTCCACTTCAGCGATAGCTTCAGGGTTCCCGGTTCCGGATCAGCCCCAGTACGCTTGGGGTCTTGATACGGATAGGCGCTAACTTTTCCGGCAATCCGCCATTCTTCGGTCTGATCCCCATCCTGATTTGTCAAGGCCAATCCCGTTTCCAGATCATCTTTTTCGATACTCCAATTTAAACTGATTCCAACTCGTTGGGATAAACGGGCCAGTTTTAAAAGGTTTTCCGAGCGGCGCAGGTCTTCTTGGGCCACCTTGAGATCGGCCCGTCGGGACCAAGCTTCCTGCCGCATCGTATCCAAAACCGGTTCATTACCTTTTTGGGTATGCTCAACCAGCGCCAGTTCTATTTCCGCCTCACCCTCAACCCCGATTAATTGGCGGAAGTTGATCCGGGCCAAACGGTACAGTTGCCGGTAACGGTTAACACTAGTTTCAGCGCTAGCCATCCTGGCTTCGGCGCCAACTTCATCGCTGAGGCTGGTCATTCCCAATTTTGATTTGGTCATAATCTCATCGTAAAACCGTTTGCTCTGTTCTAGATTTTCCGTTGCCAATTCCAATTCTTTCTTGGCTAAAACCTCTTCCTGGAAAGCGGCGGTTACTTCTTGGATCAGATCCGCTTCCTGCCCTTCCAGGTCTAGTAAGGAAAGCTTTCTGGTGCTCTCATTTACCAAATCGGTTAAAGACTTTAGCCCGACCAGATTTTTAAGAGAAATTGATTTTTCCGCTGTCAGGCTCAGCTCCGTGCTTTCGGCAGTTTCAGAATCTTCAGACTCAACTTCCGAATAAACCTTGAGCTTTTTATCGCTCTGCTCCAACCTAAAGGCCGACTCAGCGTTCTCCCGTTTTAACCGGATAATCTTGCCTGATTCACTGTTTTGCAGCGCCATCGTAACCGCTTCCGCTATGGTAAGTTTTCTTGCTTCGGCTGCTTGAACTGGATTCGAGATGCCTGTTAATGCAATACTAAATAATATTACGGCCGTTAAAGTAATTGCGGCATTATGACGTCTTCGCTTCATCTTTCGGAGCCTTTCTTCCACAGCGGCAAAGATCACCGGGATTAAAATCAAAGTTAATACCGTCGATAAGGTCAATCCGCCAATCACCGTCCTGGCCATGGGCAACTGGGTTTCCGCTCCTTCACCCATTCCCAGCGCCATGGGAATCAACCCCAGGATTGAAGTGGCGGTAGTCATCAGGATCGGCCGTAACCGTGAACGGGATCCCTTCATGACGGCTATAGTAACCTCATTTCCTTGTTCGAGTAACATCCTAAGATAACTAATCAAAACGATAGCGTTGTTTACCACAATTCCGCCAAGCAAAATCAAGCCTATATAAACCTGGGAATTAATCGAAGTGTCGGTAAGGAATAAAATTAGAATTACCCCGCTGAGGGCGAATGGAACCGAAAACATGATGATAAATGGGTCTAAAAACGACTCAAACTGAGCCGCCATTACCATATAGACCAATACTAACGAGAGAAATAGAACTGCCGTAAGTTCCTTCGATGATTGCTGTTGTTCCTCATAGTCGCCGGCATAATAAATATTAATTCCAGGGGGGAGTTCCAGCTTTGACAAGTCATTCTTGATATCCCGCATTACCCCGGCAAGGTCCCTCCCGCTGATACTTGCCGACACTGTCATATTCCGTTCTTGATCTTTCCGCTCAATATTCACCGGACTGTTGCCTTGGACCACTTCCACCAGGCTAATTAACGGGATAATCCGGCCATCGCTTCCGCTTACTAAAATTCTTCCCAAATCCCGCCAGGAACTGCGGTCGGATTCTCTCAAATTTACGCGGACCTCAAGTTCCTCGCCATCTTTTCGAAAGATAGTGGCAACATCGCCTTCAATACTACCCTGGATCGCATTTGCTATTTTGCTGGCAGAGATCCCGTAATCCGCCGCTCTTTTCCGATTGATCCGCACATTCAGTTCCGGCCTTTCCTCCTCTCGGGAAAAGTTTACGTTGGTAATACCCGGGACCGAATTGATTCGGTCCATAACCAGCACGGAAACCTGTCTAGCGGTAGCCTGGTCGTAGCCCCTAATGTCGATCACTACCGGATACTGTGAGCCGCCATATAACATCCGCATACTGTTACGTTCGGTGACCCTTAACCGGGCGCCGGGAATTTTTAAGCGTTGCTGAAGATCCCCGATCACTTCTTGGGTTGAGCGTCTCCTTTTATCCTGGCCGTATAATCGGAGTGTTAAATTAACATAATCGCTTGAAACTGAAGATTCCATATGTTGTAATTCCGGCACTGCCTTAAAAATGGATTCTTCAAGCATTCGCGCGGTTAGGTCTGTCTCTTCCAATCTGGAGCCGGCCGGTAAATTCAATCTTACCGAGATCACTCCCTCATCGGTTGTTTGCACCAATTCCGATCCAAGCAGCGGCCAGAGGATCAAAGTCCCTAAAAAGATGGCGATTCCAGTAATAACTACTTTTAGCTTATTATCGAGGCACCATTCTAGCAGCTTTTCATAGGAATCCTCCATTTTGTGCTGAAATTTAACCAAATATCCCTTAATATCATTAGTTTCCTCTTCATCAAGATCACTCATTTTTAGATAGCGGGAACAAAGCAACGGGTTTAAAGTAATCGTCACCAATAACGAACATATTTGCGAAAATATGACCATATAAGACAATTCTTTATAAATAATTCCACTTCGGCCACTGATGTAAATTAGCGGGAAAAAAACGCATATTGAAGTAAGTGTTGAGGCGATCATTGGCGGGACCATTTCCACAGTTCCAATTAAAGCCGCTTTCTGAATGTTGTCTCCCCTCTGCTGGTAAACCCGGAAAATATTATCGACAATCACTACTGAGTTATCGACCAGCATTCCGACACCTAAGGCCAAACCTCCCAACGAGATTGTGTTCAGGGTCATCTTACCGAAATAAGCCAATATTAAAGTGGCTAGAATCGAAATTGGAATTACCACGGCAATGATCAAAGTAGCTCTAATATTATGCAGGAATAACAACAGGATTATAGCGGCTAATATTCCTCCGGCAACCGCCGCGTCGGAGACGCTTTGAACCGCCTCCCTGATATAAGTGGAATTATCGTTTATGATTCGGATGGTAACATCCTGATATTTTGAACCCAATTCATTCAGGGCTTTATAGACCCGATCAGCTACCGCCACCGTATTGGTGCCTGACTGTTTTTGAATCGAGAGTACGATTCCAGGTTTACCGTCGATCCGGACTAAGGAGCGGATTGTTTCAAAGCCTTCCTCGATTTCGGCAAGGTCTTTTAAGAAAATGGGAACATCGTTCCTAACTGTCACAATCACATTGCGAATTTCATCCAGGTTTTGGAACTCACCCATAGTCCGGAGGAGAAAGTCGCCGGATCCGGCTGCTAGATAACCGGCAGGTAAGTTGGTATTTTCTGCTTTGAGAGCATCAACCACCTGAGCCGCGGTAATTTCCAAAGCTTGGAGCCGGTCTTGTTTGAGCATTACCCTTATTTCCCGGTTCTTTCCGCCTCTCACTTCCACGCTGGCCACACCAGAAATCCGCTGTAATTGATAACTCAGATCGTCTTCGGCCAATTCCCGCAGGGAGCCTTCGTCCATTTCCCCTGAAAGGCCCAGGGTGAGAATGGGCGCTCCCGAAGAATCAAACTTAAAAACAGTAGGCGTTCCGGCCTCATCGGGTAGGCTGCGGCGTGTCCGATCCAATTTGGATCTGATATCATTGGCTGCCGCTTCAAGATCAACTCCCCAGGTAAAATTGACCCGTACCCGTGAGCTTCCCTCCTCCGAAGTAGAGGTTATTGATTCAATACCGTTAACTGTCGCCACCGACCGTTCAATCGGTATGGTAATCATTCTTTCTACTTCTTCCGGACCGGCCCCGGAGTAACTGGTATTGATACTGATCGTAGGATAGGTTATCTGCGGGAATAAGTCGATTGGCATTCTAGAAAGGCTGACTACCCCTAAAATTATTATTCCGACAAAAATCATCGCTGTCAGTATCGGCTTTTTTAGGCATACTTCAATTAGTTTCAACCGCCTACACCCGCTCTCCGAGGGAGTTTGCCTTCGCCCTTAAGCTTGGTTTGTTTAGATTGTTCTTGCTGCCCTTTTTTATTTATATTTTGGTTACCGGTTGCCCCGAAAACCTCTACCTTCTGTCCGTCGCGCAGACGGTTCTGACCTACTACCACTACCTTATCTCCGGTTTTTAGCCCCGATACTATTTCCACCCGCCCTGAGGCGGCTAACCCGGTCTTAACCGGTTGAAACCGGACAACATCTTCCGGTCCGACTACAAAGACCCCGGGTTGAGCGTTTACTACAATTGCTTCCTCCGGGACTACTAAGGCGAAATCTTGCCCATCCATTAGCACTGTAGCAATCCCAAACATACCGGGGAGCAAATTATGATCATCATTAGCAAGGTTTACCGTTAAAGCTAAGGACCTGGTTTTAGGATCGTACACCGGCGCAACTTGATCGATTTTTCCGGTAAAGACCCGGTTGGGTATGGCGTCGCTAACAAAGTCAACCGTCATTCCTTTTCGGATCTTAGCCGCATCTTTTTGGTCAATGTTAAACTTAAGTTTTACTTCCGACAAAGAGGCCATTGTGACCATGGTAGTTCCGGAGGTCAGGTTGACTCCTTGGGTTACCAATTTTTGAAGAATATATCCTGAGATAGGCGCATGAATTTTGGTTTGTTCCAATTGAATTTTTTGAAGTTGATAATTCTTTTCAGCCACCGCTAGTTGGGCCTTAGTCGTATCTACAGTGGCCTCAGCCGCTAAATAAGAATTTTCAGCCTGATCGTATTCCCATTGCGATATGTATCGTTTATTCAACAATTCCCGATAACGTTCCTTTTGAGATTTAAGCCTACCCGCGTTAACCTCGGCTTGTTGCAGATTAGCCTTGATACCGATGATGTTAGCCTCGATCTGTTGCATTTGCAGTACAATCGCTTCATCATCAATAACCCCGATTAGGTCGCCCTTTTTAACCTGGTTTCCCTCTTCAACCGGTAACGAAATCAGCCTGCCGCTGATCCGGGGTTGGACGGCAATTTCCGTTTCCGCTTTGATACTTCCAACCAGTTCCAAAGTTTCGCGGATCGGTTCCAAGGTGACTTCCAAAGTCTTGACCAAAGGGACTGAAACACTCTGACCACCCTGCTGAACCATGCTTTGCTGGACTCGGTTCTGTCCTAGTTTAACTTTTACTTTATATCCGACAAAACCTACAAAAATAATAATAAGTCCAATAATAACTATCTTCTTCATCAATCCGCCCTCCGAGGAACTATTAAAATATTAGATTTATTTCATTTTTATGCCTATAACGAAATTCTTTGTCAATTGTTGCCCAATCCCTTATTTTTTTATTGGGTTCATTTGACAGAATAATAATCCACCGCCTGTTAGCGTTTGGGGTTTGAAGTATCATCGCAAATTTTTTCAACTTTCTCCAGCAGAGCCGTTAAGGCTGTGGCTTCAAAGTCGGTAAGCGGCGCCAGCAACTCTTGAATAAACCTCTCTTGTTTTGGGATAACCTCTTCCCTTAATTTCATTCCCGTTTCTGTCAAGCTGACCCGAATTACCCGGCGATCGTTGGGATCCGGCTCCCGCTTCACCAAACCCTTTGTCTCCAAGTGGTCAACCATCGCGGTGGTATTACTGTTGACCCTCAACATCCGCTGACTTAGTTCGCTTAAGGTCAATGCTTGTTCTCCCAAATTTCTGATAATTCCGTATTCTGCTCCGGAAAGCTTACCCTCCAAGTTAAATTTGGATAAGCGAGCCAACTTCCCTTGGGTTCGAAACAAAGCTCGAAATAGTAAGAGACGTTTTTCTTCCATAGCTCTCCTCTTTCGCCAATTAATATTTCAATTGTGAAATATTATACTCTATTTTTAAGACTTGACCAAACTTCAACCGGAGTTCTCTCTATCCAAAAAACTTATTTAGCGGAGGAAAAACACTTTCAATAACGAATTATCGTAGAAATCCTTTTTTAAGGAGTTTAGAATGTACGATATCGCTATCATCGGTTCAGGTCCCGCCGGCGCCACTTTAGCCAGGTTAATCGGAAAAGATTTTCGGGTCCTTCTTATTGACCGCAGGCAATTAACAGCTCCGGCAGTAGACTCACTTGTTTTTCAAAAATGTTGCGGCGGATTAATCGCTCCCGACGCCCAAGAAATGCTGGCAAGGTTCGGATTGGGAATTCCCAAACAACTATTGGTTGGAGAACAGCTTTTTACAGTACGGACCATTGATTTTGATAATTCAATTGAGCGATACTATCAGCGTCATTATCTCAATATTAACCGGGAAAAATTTGACCGTTGGTTAGTGTCATTAATTCCTACAACAGTAACGTTTCGGATGGGATGTATTTTTAAGGGGTTTCAAGAAGATGAGGGACGAATTAAAATATCGTTTTCCGGAAAAGATGGCCGGACTTACTCGGAGTCAGCCAAAATTTTGGTTGTGGCTGATGGGGCTTTTTCTCAAGTTAGAAAACAATTAGGTCAATATGGAATTAACTTAAAATTGTATATCGCCATTCAGGAACAGTTCGAATCCGATCAAATATTACCTTATTACTCAGCGATATTTGATCAAAGTATCACTGATTTTTACGCCTGGACTATCCCCAAAGATGATTGTCTCCTTTTAGGAGCAGCGTTGCCGCTTTACCAAAACCCGACTGCACGATTTGAACTGCTAAAATCTAAAATGAGCAATTATGGTTATCAATTGAGAAAAAGTCTCAAAAAGAACGGAGCTTTTTTATTACGGCCTCAATGGTCAAATAAAACTGATACTGGCCTGGACAAAGTCATTTTACTGGGAGAAGCCGCCGGTTGGATTAGCCCCAGTTCAGCGGAGGGGTTTAGTTATGCCTTTAAGAGCGCCTTAGCATTAGCTGAAAGTTTCAAAGCTAACCCAGATCGTCCGATGGAAACTTATACCAAAAAGTTACGCTCTTTAAAACAAAACATCCTTTTCAAAAATTTGAAATCACCGTTTATGTATAACCCTTTATTGAGGAAATTAGCAATGTTATCAGGTATTCAAAGTATGAAAATTATCAATTAAATCCCTAAAAAAGCCGATATTAAAAGTGAATCCAGTTATAACTCCAACTGAAACGGAGGAATATTGATGAAAAAATTTATCTGCTTTTTATTATTGATTCTCTTTTTATGTTCTATCCTCTACGGCCTTCAATCTTATTTTCACATTTTTGATGAACCGCTGCGACAAATGACTGAAAATCTCGCCTTTTTAAATAATTTTATCAACAATCAAATCATTACCGGGATTTCAGTTGGAACAGCGCTTTTTATTCTAATGTTATTGGTCATCCCCATCTTTGCCAAAGATATTAATACCAAGTCCTACTTTAAAAATATTAAACAGGGCGTAGTCTCTTCTTTTATCTTCTATCTTTCGCAACTTATCAATGCCTACTTTGAAAAAATCGGTCAAGTTTATTTGGTGATTTCGATTTTGGCAACGATAATCATCACTATTGTCCTGATCCAAATCGGAGCGAATATGTTTCGAAACAAAGAGGATGCGATGGAATTCCGGACCGGGTATATCGCGAGTATTACGGCGGGATTGGTCTTTAGCGTACTGCTGCAGATAATGATGATTGGGATTGACTTTCTAAAAACTCAAATGCCGGTAGATCCGATTAATATTAGGCTAAATTTTTAAGATAAATTACTTTATCATCCCCTTGGTCATAAAACTCTTTTAATATAGCCTCGACTTGATAATCGCAGGCCAGATAGAACCGTCGGGTAGCCAGATATAGGTCCCGGGAGGAAGTCTCAATGTAGATTTTTTTCCCTCCCAGGGACTTTATTTTAGCTTCCGATTCCTTGAGCAATTTTTTGCCTATGCCCAGATTACGGCATTGATTGTCCACTGCAATCCAATAAAGGTCATATCGGTGCTTAGTGCAAGGGATCGGCCCAAAACAGGCGTAACCTAGCACTTTCCCGTCGGACTCAGCTAAAATAAAATGGTATCCGCTTAGCTCCGGACCCTTGTCCAGATTCTCCCTGGCCAATTCCACTGCCACCTCAACTTCATCCGGATAAAAGAACCCCGATGATTTAACAATCTCTCTGATGGCTTCGGTGTCATTCTCCCGTAATGTTTCACGGTAAATAAGCTTATCGGTTTGCATAGCATTTCTCCTAGTTATCGATATATTCTATTCATTAATCTTTTCATCTTATATAGATTTCACTAATAATTCTTCGAATTACCTCAGTAAAAGCCAGGTTAACTTGCTCCGCCGCGGCCAGAAACCCGCTTCCCGGAGTAAGGCAGGGATTAGCGTTGACCTCCAATACCCATGGTTTATTATTTTGGTCAACCCTGAAGTCGATCCGGGCATAACCTTTGAGCTGGAAACAATCCCAACAAATACGGGCTATCGCTTTCATTTCGTCAAGCACCGGAAGATCAGTTTTTTCAAACTCAAAGCCGCGCCGGGTATTTTGATATTCAAACGAATCCTCATCCCATTTGGCTTTATAACCGACTACCTTCGCCCGGCCGGTTTCCTGGTAACCGATGAATTTAATTTCGGCAGGGGGCAAAATCTCCGGAGCTCCTCCTTGACCTAAAATTGAAATATTAAATTCCCTGCCGTCAATGAATTCTTCAGCAAAGAACTCTTTACCCGACTGTTTTTCTTTCCTGATTATAATTTCTCTCAATTCGGCAGGCCCCTCCGATTTAGTTAGGAAATCCCCTTCCAAACCAATTGAGGCGTCTTCGCTTACCGGCTTAACGATATATTCCGATCCGGGTTTAAAATTTACAATATCATGAAGGGATACCCACCCCGGAGTGTTGACTCCCGAAAGCCGGAGCAATTTTTTAGTAAGCAATTTATTGGTGGTTATATAGACAGCCTCGGCCGGACAACCGGAGTACCTAATCCCCAAATGTTCCATTAAAAACGGAGGCAGATGGCTAAGGTTACCTTTTCCGTCAACCGATTCAACCAGATTAAAAAGAAAAACCGGAGCCAATGCTCTCAGGTTTTCGATAAATGACTTAATATCAAGGGAAAATGGCAGTAGGACCGTTTCGAAACCCAATTCTATCAAAGCAGCGGCGGCCAAATTTGCCTGGACCATTGTATCCAGCTCATCCGGGGCTGCGCCTTCCGGTATCTCGTTAAATAAGACGACTGCCGTCTCTTTAATTGACAACTAACTTCCTCCCGGGTTCAATCCGCTTCAGGGCTGATTCCAAAATCATTCCAATCAATTTTTGATAGTTGATACCAGCTAAACCGGATAAAATCGGCAAATCGGAATGTTTTGGGTTCAAACCGGCCAATGGATTTACTTCAATGAAATTCGGAATACCGGCGCCATCCAGCTTTAAATCAACCCGGCCGGCGTCAAGGCAACCCAGTCCCCGCCAGGCTTTTAAAGCAATCTCGCTACAGGTTTTGGCAATTTCTCCGGAAGCCAACCGGTATTCGACTAATCCTTGATAATTTTCCTTATTATAATAAGAATAGACGTCCGCCTCAGCCTTTTCTTTTAAGAGCACTTCCATAACGCCAATTGTGGTAGCCTCGGCGCCGGTACCGACGATCCCTACTGTAAACTCCCGGCCCGGTAAATATCGTTCGACCAAAACAGGTTGCCGGTAGGTTTCGAGCAGATGAAGGCAGACTGATTTTAAATCTTGATAACTGGTAATTTTGGAGGTTTCAGCAATTCCTTTACTGGTCCCTTCAGCGACTGGTTTGGCAAAGAGGGGCAAGGGCAAATCCACCTCTTTAAGCTGGGATTCATTCTCTACCACATGAAACTCGGGGGTCGGAATTTGTAGATCCCGAATTACCCTTTTAGTCATCCCTTTATGCAAAGTGAGAGCTAAAATCAAGGGGCCGGAAAAAGTGTAAGGAATTCGGTAAGCATCCAACACCGCCGGAATTTGAGCCTCTCTGCCAAATCCATACATCCCCTCGGCAATGTTAAATACCAGATCCCAACGTTCGCCAGCAGCCAACTTGCCGATGAGGCTTTTGATATTTCCAATCCGTTCAGTGGTGTAGTTCAGATCTTGCAAGACGGTTTCAATTGTTTCAATGGTCTCAATTTTATCAAATTCGGCGGTTTCTTCCTCGCCATACCCTTGAGCCAGATATTCTTCACGGAGGTCATAGGTGATGCCGATCTTCATTCAGAACTCTCCTTAAGGGAGAGTTAAAATATTATTTCCGATTTTGTGCTACACCCTTCGTGGCATCCACGCAGGGTGTAACACAATTATAGCGGAAGTTATATTTTAACCGACCCTAAGCTTCAGCATAATGATAAGTTAGTCCCATAAAGTTCTTTAAAACTACCCCTTGTTGGTCGCGGCCTTGATAATAATCGGGGATTAGCGGTATCTTTCCGCCGCCTCCGGGCGCGTCAATAACAAAGGTAGGGACGGCGTATCCACTGGTAAACCCGCGCAAGCCTTGGATTATTTCGAGTCCTTTGTCGACCGGGGTTCGAAAATGCGACGATCCAAAAATAGGGTCGCACTGATACAGATAATAGGGCCTAACCCTGATCTTTAACAAACCTTGCATTAAACGGCGCATCGTATCGACATTGTCATTGATTCCTTTTAACAAAACAGTTTGACTACCCAGCGGGATCCCGGCGTCAGCCAGCATACTACAGGCATTGCTCACTTCAGGGGTGATCTCATCCGGATGGGAAAAATGAATACTCATATATAAGGGATGGTACCGTTTTAACATCCGTACCAAACTGGGAGTAATCCGCTGCGGTAAAACCACCGGCATTTTCGTCCCAATCCGTATAATTTCTAAATGAGGGATCGCACGTAGCCTGGAGAGGAGCCATTCTAATTTTAACCCCGGCAGCGTCAAAGGATCGCCGCCTGATACAACCACATCCCTAATGACCGGGTTGGATCGGATGTAGGCGAGCCCTTCTTCCCAAACCCCGAGATCAAGTTTATAACGTTTATTGTTGCCGATTACCCTGGACCGGGTACAATAACGGCAACTAACGGAACACCAATTTGAGGCCAAAAATAATACCCGATCGGGATAGCGGTGAACCACTGCCCGGACGGGCCGATGATGCTCTTCTCCCAACGGGTCTTCGGCTTCGCAGGGAGAATAAAAATATTCTTCTTTAACAGGGACTACGGTACGCCTAATCGGCTGCAAAGGGTCGCCAGGGTCAAGCAGACTGGCATAGTAGGGAGTGATTTTCAGAGGAGGAGTAATTTTCAAGTAGTTTTGGACGGAAAGTTCATCCTCGGTCAAATTGATTAATTCACCAAGACGTTCAAAGGAGCTGATTGAATGTTTAAGCTGCCAGCGCCAGTCATTCCAATCGGCTTTGGTGGCTTCGGGGAAATAACGTTTTCGAAAATAATCGGTTTGTTCGCTAATGGGTATTGCTAACTTGGGGAGAGGTTTTAATCCAACTTCGTCGGAAGCGTTTTCACAATTTTGTTCCATCTTCACACAACCTCTTTTATATAGCGAATAACTGCGGATATTCATTTATCGTTTATTATAGTGTAACGCATATCAGATGTCAAACATAGATTATCAAAATTATTAAAAAAGTGATAATATCCTTATAATTCCTTGAGAATAGGCATTTCCGAGAGCTAATAAATATATCGTCCTTTTTTTGGGGAACTTAAGCTCTTTTTAGATGATTTTCCGGCGCAAAACCGCTCCCGCCGGAGCCTCCCGGTCACAGGGGATCAAAACCTGATAGCCGTTATGCGCTTCCCGAATCGGAAAACCGCTTTGGTCGGTCATCCGTTCCATCGGTAAGCTTATGGTTTGATCCGGAAACAACAATTCCACTTCATCTTCGACTGTTAAACGGTTACGGGCGCCGACTAAAATTTGGCGCGCCACCGGGTCAAAAGCGAGGACCGTTCCGGCCAAATCATGGGTTTGAAAATATTTGACATCCGGGTTGACCTCACTGATCTTTTCATTGTCAAAGTAAAAACCGGTCGTATAACCACGATTAGAAATTTGCTTCAATTCTTCCAACCACTTGGGATCAAACCGGTAAGCGCCTGGATTTTTCAGATAAGCGTCAAGCGCCCGGCGATATGTACGGGTGACCATCGCAACGTAGTAAGCGGATTTCATCCGGCCTTCGATTTTCAGGCTGGTCACTCCGGCAGCCAGGATTTGGGGTAAATACTCAATCAGGCATAGGTCTTTGGAACTAAGCAAGTAACTATAATGTTCGTCTTCTTCTAAAATCAGCGGTGAAGCGGGACGAGTGGATTCTACCAAACGGTACTCCCAACGGCATGGCTGGGTGCAGTCTCCCAGGTTGGAGCTGCGCCGGTTCAGGTAAGCCGATAGATAACAACGTCCCGAGTAGGCCATACACATTGCGCCGTGAATGAATAATTCCAATTCCAGCTCCGGGGATTCCCGGGCGATCTCCCCGATCTCCGCCAGAGTTAATTCCCGGGCCAGTACGATCCTTTCCACTCCTTGGGCCTTCCAAAACCTAACCGCCGCCGCATTGGTGGTATTGGACTGAGTGCTGAGGTGAATCGGCATTCTTGGCTGAATAGACTTCACAATTTCCAGCACTCCGGGATCGCTTAAGATTACCCCGTCGGTCCCAATCTCCGCTAATCGATTGACTGTTGGAGCGACTGTCCCTAAATCCCTATTCCGGGCAAAGATATTTAGCGCCGCATATACTTTAACGCCTTGTTGATGCGCCTCTTCAACGCCCTGGGCCAGTTCGTCCAAGCTCAATTCCGCTTGCTGCGCCCGTAAACTTAAACCTTCCACTCCTACGTAAACAGCGTCGGCGCCGTAAAGAACGGCCGTACGTAACTTTTCTAAATTTCCGGCGGGGATTAATAGTTCGGGACGGGACATGGGGACCTTCCTTTCATTTGCTCACTTGCTTTCGTCTTTGTCTCCTGCTCTAACCGGCCAGCTCCGGCTCTAGCTGGCTCTCGCTATGTTTCCGCTCTAAATGTTTCATCTCAAAAAAGAGCCAAACCCCGGTAATTAATGATGCGCCAAAATCCGAGACCGGACCGGCATAAAAAATCCCATTGATCCCAAACAACCGGGGTAATATCAATAAGGCCGGGATGAGGAGCAGGACTTGCCGGGATAGGCTTAGAATCATTGCTTGCCTCGGTTTGCCTACCGCCTGAAAATAATTAGCGCTGACGATCTGAAATCCGATGATCGGAAGCATCATCAGAAAAGTCCGCATCGCTTTGGACGCGAATGCGACTAATTCGGGATCCTGTTTACTAAAAAGCAGGACTAAACTTTCGGGGAAGAGGCGCACCATTGCAAAACCTACTAATACAACCAAGGTCGCCGCGGTAATCGCCAATTTCAAGGTCTTTTTTACCCGATCGAACTTCCCGGCCCCATAGTTATAACCGATAATCGGCTGAGCCCCCTGATTGATACCAAAGAGCGGCATCAAAAATAGCATTCCGATGCTATTCACGATCCCCATGGCCGAGATGGCTAGGTCGCCCCCATAATGTACCAGGCTATTATTTAAGATGACCCCGATCACGCTGGCGGCTATTTGCATCAGAAAAGGAGCTGACCCGATGGCCGTAATTTCCCGAACCACGGCCAACTTTAACTTCAGGTTTTTAACGTAAATTTTTAGATGGCTTTTCTGCCGGAAAAAATAGGAGAGTACCCAAGCCGCGGAAGCAGCTTGGGAGATGATCGTCGCCCAGGCCGCCCCCTTGATCCCCCACCCGAAGGTGAAAATGAAGATCGGGTCTAAAATTGTATTTAAGATTGCTCCCAACAGCATTGTCATCATGGCAATCTTGGGGTTTCCCTCGGCTCGGATGAAATGGTTCATCCCAAACCCGATCGACATGAAAACTTCGCCAAATAAAATAATCCGCATATAATCACGGGCATAGGGCAATACTGCTGCGCTAGCCCCGAATAATTTTAAAATAGGATCGATAAAGGTCAAACCGACAGCAGTGACGGTCAGGGCGATCCCAATCAGGCAGGCCATGGCGTTGCCCACGATTAACTCCGCATCGTCTTTGCGCTGTTCCCCGAGGCGGATTGAGATTAAGGCAGTAGCTCCCAACCCAATCAACATCGATAATGCCATCATCACTGTCATTAACGGGAAAGCGACGGTAATACCGGCAATCCCATTTCTACCGATCCCTTGTCCGATAAAGATCCGGTCGACTACGTTGTATAAAGCGTTGACCACCATCCCGGTGATCGCCGGGATTGAGAATTTTAGCAATAATCTTGAGATACGGGCTTCGCCCAGTTGTTTGGTATGATCCATGTTGGGCTCCTAACTGTTTAATGTTTAAATAGATAATTATATTATGCTTTTGTAGTTTTTTCCTTCTACATCTTACTTTATGAATTCTATCTATTTCGAGGGGAAAAAGCAAGACGGATTCGGGGATTGTAGTTTTAATTTAATCTTGATTTAATTGGGGGTCTGTAAAATTTTTTGTGTAAACCTCCGATAAAAAAATAGTTAAACAAGGAGGTACACATGGGCATATTAACCAAAGAGCAAATCCGGGAACTCATCAAAGAATACAATCTAAAAGAAGCCAAGGATATCAATAACATGTTGAAAGACCTTTTTGGAGATACCATCCAAGAAATGTTGGAAGCTGAAATGGATAATCAACTTGGATATTCCAAGTATGATTACAAGAACAAAAAGTCCGGCAACAGTCGTAATGGCCATAGCAAGAAAAAGCTTAAAACTGATAAAGGTGACATCGAGATTGAAGTCCCTCGTGATCGTAACGGAGACTTTGAGCCCACCGTAATCAAGAAATATCAACGGGATGTTTCCAGCATCGAAGATCAGGTTATTTCGATGTATGCTAAAGGAATGAGCACCCGTGATATTCAAAAACATTTACAAAACATCTATGGTTTCGAAGCTTCGCCAACCTTAATTTCAAATATAACCGATAAAGTCCTTCCGTTAATTACGGAATGGCAGAATCGTAAGCTTCAACCGGCCTATGCTGTTGTTTTCCTGGATGCAATTCATCATAAGGTAAAACAAAACAACCAAATCGTAACTAAAGCGGCCTATATGTCCATTGGAATCGATGTTTATGGAAATAAGGACGTTCTCGGAATCTGGCTTGGAGAAACCGAAAGTGCAAAATTCTGGTTGAATGTCCTAAACGAACTCCGTAATCGTGGGGTTGAAGATATATTCATCATTTGTGTTGATAATCTTAAAGGTTTCAGTGAGGCAATCGGAGCCGCCTATCCTCGAGCCGAAGTTCAAAAATGCATTGTACATCAAGTTCGTAATACTATGAAATATGTCCCACGTAAGGATCGAGATGAATTTTTAGGAGATTTAAGGTCCATTTATCAAGCACCTACCGAAATTGATGGGTTAAGATGTTTGGATATTCTTGAAGAAAAATGGGCTGATAAGTATTTACTGGCCGTAAAGTCCTGGAGGGTCAACTGGAACGAATTAGCGACGTTTTATAAATATCCACCTGAACTAAGAAAACTGATTTATACGACCAAT
>JAEZJK010000105.1 GCA_023415835.1 Bacillota bacterium | reverse complement strand
TATTACAGCTGTAATAGGATGAAATAAATTCGAAATTGATTCTATTTGCATTCGGCTTTAGGAATGCAAATCTTGGTTATGTAATTTATTTCATCCTATTTAGTTGCATTTGCAACTATATTATACGGGATGAGAGTTGTAAAAGCAATATAGCCGCATTTACCTGCAACATCAATCTATTCAAACGAATGGAGGCCGGTTATTCATAATAACCAGCCTCCATGGCCATATCCCTGCTTGTTTAACTTTTGATTAAAAAATTAGTGCTTAACTCTGTACATCCTGTCTAATACCAGGTTTTAAGTTGATCGAATTTAGGGCTTATTCAAAACCGGTTCCTCTTTATTTTTAATAAACATAGTAATATGGGATTTACTATAGAGGGTTCCGTCTTCACCCCGGACATCGACTTCACAACGGCCGATGGTTTTGCCATGGGCAATCACTCTCCCTTCGGCAATTACCTTACCCGAGAATGCAGCCTTAATATATTCGGTGGTTGCGTTCAGGGTAACCACCGGCTTTTCGCAAAAAGCCATCGCCGCGCCTGCCGCCACATCGGCCATAGTGTACAGTAAGCCGCCGTGCATACTTCCCATAAGGTTCTTACTGTTTTCATCAATTGTCAGTTCAACTTTGGAGTACCCTTCCCGTAGCTCAACCAACTTTATGCCGCTATTAATGGAATAACCGTCATGACTATTAAAATATTCGATGAATTTTTCAAAATCTACCAACTCTTCAACCTTCCTTTATCATGCAGTAGCTATACGGCTCTCAGCTTGCAGGTTAAGCTTTTCAACTGCTTGCTCACGCATCTTGTATTTCATGATTTTCCCCGCAGCATTCATCGGAAATTGGGTGACAAAATCAACGTAACGCGGGGTTTTATGCTTCGCCATGTGGGAGCGGACAAAGTCCTTGAGTTCGTCGGCGGTCAGGGTCATTCCATCTTTCAAGATTACGCAGGCCATTATCTCCTCGCCGTACTGTTTGTCAGGCACCCCGATCACTTGGACGTCCTTCACGTTCGGATGAGTGTAGATAAAGTCCTCAATTTCCTTGGGATAGATATTTTCCCCGCCGCGGATGATCATATCCTTGATCCGTCCGGTAATTTTAAAATACCCATTCTCATCGCACCTTGCCAAATCGCCAGTGTGGAGCCAACCATTTTCATCAATGGCGGCCGCTGTCGCCTCGGGCATCTTGTAATAACCTTTCATAATATTATAACCCCGGGCTACAAATTCGCCATCGGTATTGGGAGGCAAGTCTTTACCGGTTGCCGGATCGACAATCTTGCATTCCACCCCTGGCAAGGCCCGGCCGACGGTATTCACCCTTAGCTCGATGGAGTCATCGACACGGCTCTGGGTGCATCCCGGTGAAGACTCGGTCTGGCCGAAGACAATCGTAATCTCTTTCATGTTCATTTTATCCACTACATCTTGCATTACTTTGACCGGGCAGGGGCTCCCTGCCATAATACCGGTTCTCATATACGAAAAATCGGTCTTCGGGAAGTCCTCATGCTCCGACATGGCGATAAACATGGTAGGAACCCCGTGGAAACAGGTGATCTTCTCCTGATTTATACAAGCCAATGACTGCTTCGGTGAAAAATACGGTATCGGAGACATGGTGACGCCATGGGTCATTGAGGCCGTCATGGCTAACACCATTCCGAAACAATGGAACATCGGCACATGAATCATCATCCGGTCGGCCGTGGAAAGATCCATACAGTCGCCGATATTCTTCCCGTTATTCACGACATTATAATGAGTGAGCATAACCCCTTTAGGAAAGCCGGTGGTTCCTGAAGTATACTGCATGTTGCAGACATCGTGCCGGTTGATGGAGAGCGCCCGGCGGTAAACTTCCTCAATCGGAACCCGGTCAGCCAGGGCGATGGCTTCGTCCCAGGTCAGGCAACCCTTCTGCTTCGAGTCAACCGTAATGATGTTTCTTAGGAAAGGTAAGCGCTTCATATGGAGCGGTTTACCTGCCTCAGCGGTTTCCAACTCCGGGCAAAGTTCCTTTATAATTCCCACGTAGTCGGAGTCCTTAAACCCGTCGATCAGTACCAGCGTATGGGTGTCCGACTGACGGAGCAGATACTCGGCCTCATAAACTTTATAGGATGTGTTCACGGTGACCAAGACCGCGCCGATTTTGGTTGCGGCCCAAAAAGTAATGAACCATTGGGGGACATTGGTCGCCCAGATCGCCACATGGTCCCCTGGTTTAACCCCCAGGGCAATCAAGGAGCGGGCAAAAGTATCCACATCATCCCGGAATTCAGCATAGGTCCGGGTATAGTCCTGGGTGGTATAACGAAACGCATACTGGTCGGGAAACTCGTCAACTACCCGATCCAGCACTTGAGGGAAGGCCAGGTCGATCAAGGTATCCTTCTCCCAAATATATTTCCCGGTTTTAGCGTTGTTATCGAAGAGACGCCCCTTCGCCGCATGCTTTTCAGTATAACGTTCCATAAAGTTGGCAAAGTGCGGGAAGACAACACCGGCATCGTCAAGGTCTGT
The DNA here is from genome assembly GCA_023415835.1 of Bacillota bacterium. GTDB lineage: Bacteria > Bacillota > UBA4882 > UBA8346 > UBA8346 > JAAYHS01. The sequence goes on along the minus strand of JAEZJK010000105.1, from coordinate 20,489 downwards.
TGCCCAGCGTTTGACCCATTCAAGGGAGACATAACCCTCGTAATTGATTGACCGTAACGCCAACATTATCTCGTCGATGGGCAAATCTCCCTCGCCCATTATCCGGTACTTGGTAAGTCCGTTTTCGACCACCGAATCCTTAATATGGACATATCTAATATAAGCGCCGAGGTTTTGGACTGTTTTTCCGGGGTTCTCCCCTGCATACCTATATGGATGGTGGGCATCCCAGAGAGCGGCCACCGCATCGCTGGCGATCTGGTCTAGCAGTTTTCGGAGGCGGTCAGTGTCTGCATAGACGCCGTTAGTTTCTACCAACAAAGTCACACCCTTGGCTTCGGCGACCGGGACCAAACGTTCCAAGGCTGCCAAAACAACCGCGTCATCGACTTCCCCTTCGGACTGCGGTTCAAGGTCGGCCAAAATACGGATATAAGGTGTACCCAGCTTCGAAGCGAGCGTAATATATTCTACAATCTCCTGATAATTTTGCTCTGCCTTATCCGCAAACTTCAAGCAGCAGCCGGAAGAGAGGCAAGGGATTTCCAGGCGTAACTCCGCGAGTTTTTTTACTGTCTGGGGCAACTGGCTTTCGGTGAAAGGCTGGGCATGTACCGTGAAGATGTCGTTACCAAGGCCACGGATTTCGATACCGTCAAAACCGAGATCTTTGGCCATGGAATAGATGTCGGACCAATCAAAGTCAGGGCAACCCAAGGTTGAAAAGGCAATTTTCATACTAATCTCCTCCTTATTCGTCACAAATAAAAAAGCCTCCGTCCCTATGCATTTCTGCAAGAGACGAAAGCCTTATACTTCCGTGGTACCACTCTTCTTGGTATGTAGTACATACCCACTCTTAAGCATCGGCCAATAACGACGAATGCCATCCCATGATAACGGTGAGAAGCCCGATCACGCCTACTTGCTACGAGTTAAAACTAGAATAACTTTCGGGTGACTGCTCAAGGGTGAGTTCACAATCCGGCCGGCGCGCTGTTTTTCAGCAACCAACAGCTCTCTAAAAGCGACGTGCTACAGTGTGTTTTCCCTATCAACGCATTGAATTATTTTTAGATATAATATCAAATTATAATGCTATTTGTCAAACATATTTTTTGATAGGTTATAATTATAATTCATTTTTAATTATGGCTTCTTTATTATCACAGTTGTACTCTATAATTTAAATAAGGCGGTTTCATAATTCCTTTTTTCCGGCTTCGCATACATTATATTAATAGACTAAAATAATAAAACGCCAACCGTAATGTTTCTGCCAACTATTGGCGGTTCACCTTTTTTTATTCCTTTAGTTCCGGTCTAAGCACCGGATTTGACCCCACTATCATGTATTCCGTAAACCCTGAGCGCCTATTTGGCCGCCACCTGTTTGGTGACAATCACATCGCTGCCCAGTCCAAGCACGTTGGGGATGGCCACCTGTCCCGGATGAACAGGCGCTTGCAACCGGGATTTCCTAATTACCGCCATCACCTCGAAGATTTTATCTTTAGGGATGGGTTTGGAAAGCCTAACGCTCACCAACGGCAGCTCGCCGCCTTCGAGCCGGATGGATGAAGCAATGTTCCGTTGCGGATTTGTCAGCTCCTGCTCAATATAAGCATACCCCCGCTTGCAAGCCGCGCCTTGCACCGAAAGGATCTTCCCGCCCTCAAATTCGGCCGTCAGTTCACAGCCGTTCGGGCAAATGATACAGGTATATTCCTTTAGCATTTTAACCGCACCTCCAAATCGCGATCAGTCCGTAACAGTTTATGGTTGACCGGAACCTTAACCATTTCCGCAGGGACCGCTTTTTTCAACTTGAGCGAACCCACAACCTCGTTTTCCTGTACCACCTCAATACTGCAGTCCCTAAGAGGCCGTTTCACGCGCATCGAAAGCTGGACATCTTTGGTCCCGCTTATATACTGCGGGACAGTATAGCCCATCTCCGGTCCTGTATTGACCTTAATACCGCATGGCGGCAAGCTGCCGTCACGGACGTACCCGGCTACCGCAGCAGCCAGGTTTTCCGCCTCCAGCGAGACAAAATCGACCAAATCGTGGACATGCAACACATTGCCCGCCGCGAAAACTCCCGGGACTCCGGCCTGGTAATGTTCATCGACTACAGCGCCCTTGGTGCGCGAGTCCAACTCTACCCCGGCTCCCAGTGAGAGCTCGTTTTCGGGGATCAGCCCCACCGAAAGGATTAAGGTGTCGCAAGAGTATTCCCTTTCAGTTCCCGGTATGGGCTTTAGGCATTCATCCACCTTGGAAACAGTAACTCCCGTCAACCGGGAACGGCCGTGAATACCAGTAATAGTATGGCTGAGATAAAGCGGAATGTTATAATCATTCAGGCACTGTTCGATATTACGCGGCAGGCCGCTGGGGTATGGCAGGATTTCAAAGACCCCCTTGACATTGGCCCCTTCCAGGGTGAGGCGGCGCGCCATAATCATGCCGATGTCTCCCGAACCGAGGATGACGACCTCCTTGCCCACCATAGTATTGTAGAGGTTAATGTAAGCTTGCGCCACACCCGCAGTAAATACGCCCGCCGGGCGTTCACCCGGAATACCGAGCGCACCGCGGGTGCGTTCGCGGCAACCCATCGCCAGGACAACCGCCTTGGCCTCCCATGTCACCATACCGCCTCTAGATACGGCCGTGACTTTTCGATCCGGCGTGACCGAAAGGACGGTGGTGTCGGTCACGTACGGAATGTTTAACCGCTCAACCTCATTGATGAACCGTTGGGCGTATTCCGGACCGCTCAACACCTCTTTGAACCGGGTAAGGCCGAAACCGTCGTGAATACACTGGCGCAAGATGCCGCCAAGCGTCTTTTCGCGTTCGACAATTATAATATCTTGGACGCCTTTCTTGTAAAGCTCAACTGCGGCCGCTAATCCCGCTGGTCCACCGCCAATGATGACGGCCTCTTTTTTAATGCTATTCATTCCCTCACCTTCCCCGTGAACAAATTGGAACCGTTGCGCATATAAAGCACTTCAGCAACTTCCTTGCCAAGCTCTTCCCGGATAATTTGGGCGATGCGCATTTGGCAATAACCTCCCTGGCACCGGCCCATCATCGCACGGGTACGGTATTTGATCCCCGTCATGGTATCAATCCCTAAAGGATTGTGCACCGCCTGGAGGATTTCAGCCTTGGTCACCGTCTCACAGCGACAGATAATCTCGCCGTAGTCGGGGTTTTCATCAATCAATCGCGCTTTTTCCGCGTCGCTTTGCTCGGAAAAATGCACGATGCCTTTCCGGATCGGATTGAATTTTTTATTAGGACGTAGTGTTTCCCGTTCCGCCAACAGTTTGACGGCGCGGCGCGCAATCGGCAATGCCGAGGTGAGCCCCGGCGATTCGATACCGATCAGGTTAATGGTATGGGGCGCTTCGGGGCGCGCTTCGATGACAAAGTCCTTCACTACCCCTTCGCCGTTGAGCCAGGTAGTCTGAATCCCGGAATAATTGCGAATATAATCGGACTTATGAATGTGCGGCCATAGTGTCGAAGCGTCATCCGCTAGATAATCCATATTCCGCTGCGATACGCTGTAATCGGTGTAGTCATTGACAGCGTCGGCGTCCGGTCCCACGATCACATTACCGTGAATAGTCGGTGTAACATGGATCCCCATATAAGTATTGCTTGGAACAGGGTAGACTGGCATGGGTAGCAAAGGCCCGACCTTTTTATCCAGGATGATGTAATTGCCCTTAGTGCTACCAATCCGATAACCTGGAATACCGATCATCTCGGAGATTTTTACCGCCCCCAGCCCGGCGCTGTTCACAATCCAACGAGTATAAAAATCCCCCTGGGTTGTCGTAACAATATAGGTATCATCCGCTTGACGCCGGATACCGGTTACTTCATGGTTGAAATAAAAATCAACCCCGTTCATTTTAGCGTTTTCCGCCAATGCTACCGTATACTGGAACGGGTCGACGATTCCGCTGAGGGGTGAGAACATGGCAAATTCGCCGATTACTGCCGGCACCATCTGGTGAAGCCGTTCTTTATCCACCATTTCCAGGCCGGTGCTGCCATTAATTTTACCGGTGGCGATTGTTTTTTGGAGGCTCTCATAATCCGCTGCGGTATTTCCAACCAGCACTTTGCCGGTGCGTTTAAAAGGAATATCCAGTTCTTGCGCAACCTTATCAAATTCATGGACCCCTTCCACGCAGCACTCCGCCTTGCGGCTGCCGATATTATAGGCAAACCCGCCATGGATTACGGCAGAGTTTCTGCCACTGGTTTCAGAACAGACATCGCGGTTCTTTTCTAAAACGCCGATTTTCAGCTCATGCCTGGCCATTTCACGCGCAACAGCGCTGCCGACTACGCCCGCGCCGATAATCAAAACATCGTACCTAAGCGTCATATTTATCCTCCTTAAATCATCCTATGACTTAATTTTATTATAACACTTTTTGAACAAAAAACAAAACTTATTCTCGTTTTATCAGCAAATTAACATAAAATTTTAAATTATATAGATATAATCATCCTATGATTATCCCCAAAAATAAAACCCCGCCTTTACCGAACGGGGTAGATGGAACAATCGCGTTACCGCGTTTAGCCTTCAATAAACCGGTTGCGGTTGTAAAGCAGATGAAAGAGCATGGCTTGTTCGGCATCTGCCGCGCGCCGTCCCCGGATGGCTTCAAAAATTTCACGGTGTGATTTGACGGTCTGATCATACTCCGGCCCAACCACAGTCGTTGCAAAAACCGTTATTCCTTCACAGATCACGGGTATCAGGTTGGACATCACTATATTCCGGCTACAAGCGGCCAGCTGGGAGTGGAAATCCATATCCTTTTGCATAAAATCCCGGCGTTTACGAATTAAAGCTTCCACCTCGTCGCACAAGTTACCGAGTACCGAAATATCCTCCGGCGTTGCGTTTTGGGCCGCTAGCGCCGCAATCTGCGGCTCAATAATACAGCGGATTTGGATCAGGTCCTCAACCAGTTTCCGCCTGTCCTCCATTAGCGAAAACCCGAGCGGGTCGTCGGCCACGCCCTTTTTCTGAGAAATGAAAGTCCCCGCCCCTTGCCGGATATCCAAAATATTGCGGGAAGCCAGCGCGCGTACAGCTTCACGGATCGTATTGCGGCTCACGCCGAGTTGCGCCGAGAGTTCATACTCGTTCGGCAGCTTTTCCCCGGCGGCGTAACCGCGTTCGCGGATGAGGCACAGCAGCCCGTCCACAGCCCGGTCACCGCGTGTCTTGTTTTCCATTTATGGTATGTGCTCCTCTAGATTAATCTTATACAAAGTAAGGTTTCTTGATCGTCTAAAGCAAACTGTAATTTCCGCCCCGCTATTAGTTCATCTTTAAATGAGCCAGTTCATTATTACTGGCCTCCGTTTAAAAATATTATACCACATACCCGGACTCACCTGAAATCCTTTACAAACTCCCAAAACCCCTCTTCCTCATAACCCAATCGCCACAAAGCCACTCCGGCCAAATTATGTTCTGCCGCCAGCCCCAATTTTTCCTGCATGCTCCGGGCGCTTTCCCACCAGATGGTATAGGTGTTGCCGTTTTCGGCGTATTGTAAAAAGTCATTTCCCATCTCGGGATGATAAGTATCGGCAAAACCCATTCCAACTGATTTCTCCCGGCAATACCAAGCCGGTAAAGCTACCGCTTGCTTTTTCCCAGTTTGCCACCGGTAACCGTAACCCGCTATGCCTAACCACAATTTACGGGAATCGATTTGGGAAAGTAAATAGGACAAATTTCTTTTCACCCAATCCCGGGAGGCTATTGACCCCGGCTTATCTTTCGGGCGGTGTTGGTCGTAAGTCATAACGATAACGCCGTCGCTTATCTCGCCCAAGCTGTGATAAGCGTAAACTTCTTTGGTAGGTTCAGCCCAGTCAATATAAGGGAAAACCGTCACCAGCAACTTTTTCCCCTCCAAAGTAGCTTTTAGTTCTTTGATAAATTGAATGAATTCTTCTTTTAAAGTAGGGTTGAGATATTCAAAATCCAGGCAAATCCCATCGGCCTTCATTGTTTTCAAGTAAGCGGCGATGGATCCAAGGGCATTACGGCGGAATTTTTCATTAGAAAGAATTGAGGAACCGTTTTTTCCGGATCCGGCGGTTACCAGGATCAAAAATTCAAGTTGATTTTGGGCAAAAAAATCAACGGCTTCAGCGTTTGCCTTATCCCAACCTACCTTACCGTCAGCCTTGAGTCCGAGCCAAACCGGGCTTGCGATATCCACTTTCCCCTTGATCTCTTGCAACCTTCCAAAGGAACCGGCATAGATCCCGCCCCAGCCCTCTTCATAAAAAGCCAATACTTTAGGTCTGACAGGCAGCTCCGTTGGCGCGGGCTTTTCTGTTTCTCTTTTGCTTAGTTCCTTAACACCATGGAAAAGGAGGAAGAGAAAAATCAGGCCTAAGATGATTATGAATCTCTTTTTCAAAGGCATCCCCAAAGTTCGGTATGATTTTTTCTATAGTTATGCTGAATAATAAAAAGCAGCCCCTTATTATTCCAAAGAATGGATCCAAATATATGCTAGGACTATTTTAGCATATATTATAAAGGCTTTCATAACCGTTTAACAACAACATGGCTCTTGTTTTCAATTGTATACCACAATTCATTAGTAAAGCCATTCTATGATTACTTAACCTTCCTTTTCCTCTTCAAATCCCGGAAACTCCTGATATATTGTAATAATGAAACTAATATGATACAATTAAGATTATCTTTAGTTAGGAGTAATTTTTTTCAAATGGATGATATCCCCTTACCTGAGCGATACGTTGAAAATTTCACAATTAAAGTAGCCGCGTATTCATAGATAGATGTTTTTTATCTATTTTTGTTTACGCTTTTTTTATTTTAGTATTGCCGTAACGGTTTATTTCCAAAACCGTTATTTCCTAAAATATCTTTTTGGAGGTTATTCCATTGTCCGACGGTGATTCCAGTTCTATATTATGGCAGCTGCTGTTGCAGCTTTGCTTAATAATTTGCAATGCTATTTTTGCTTGTGTTGAAATTGCGGTTATTTCCATGAACGATAACAAGCTTGCCAAACTTACAACGGCTGGTGATAAACGCGCGATTAAACTTTCAAAGTTAACCAGCCAACCCGCTCGTTTTCTCGCTACCATCCAGGTCGGCATTACCTTTGCCGGTTTCTTGGGAAGCGCCTTTGCCGCCGAAAATTTTTCCGATAAATTGGTTGATTGGCTTGTAGGCATAGGCGTAAAAGTACCCTTAGATACTTTGGATACTATAGCCGTCATTGTCCTTACTTTAATCTTATCCTATTTCACCCTGGTACTGGGAGAACTGGTCCCCAAACGGATTGCAATGAGAAGCGCTGATACACTAGCCCTTTCCATGTCCGGGTTAGTGTATGCTATTTCAAAACTATTTGCGCCCCTTGTTTCATTGCTTACCGCATCCACTAACGGGGTCTTACGTCTAATCGGCATTGATCCCAATGCTTCTGACAATGATATTACCGAGGAAGAAATTCGCATGATGTTAGATGAGGGTAGTAAAAAAGGCATTATCGACCATAATGAAAAAGAATTGATTCAAAATGTTTTCGAATTTGATGATAAAACCGCTGAAGACATCATGATCCATCGGACTGACGTCGCTCTTTTATGGCTCGATGAAAGTATGGAAATATGGGAAAAAACAATCATCGAAAACGGGCATTCCGCTTATCCGGTATGCAATGAAACCACCGATGATATCATTGGCGTATTAAAAACAAAGGATTATTTCAAAGTAAAGGAAAAAAACCGTGAAAATATCTTGAAAACAGCTGTTCAGCCAGCTTATTTCGTACCCGAAACCGTGCGGGCCGATGTTTTATTTCGGAACATGAAGAAAAACCGGAACCATTTTGCGGTTGTATTGGATGAATATGGTGGTATGAACGGGATTATTACTATGAACGATCTCCTGGTGGAACTGGTCGGCGACCTTGAAGACGATTGCTCCGCCGCCGAAGAACCAATGTTGATTCAACGCCTTGATCTGCATACTTGGGAAATTCTAGGCTCGGCTCCTTTAGGTACAGTATCAAATCAACTTGGTTTATTGTTGCCGGAAGATGATTATGACACATTCGGCGGCTTTGTTTTCGGATTGCTGGGTTATATCCCGGATGATGGAAGCGCTCCTGAACTGGAAGGATTCGGACTGGCCATTAAGGTAACGGAAGTTAAGGAACACCAATTGGAAAGAGCCATAGTATCCCTTAAACAAAATTGCCAGGAAGAGGAGGCCAAAGTAAGCGGTTAATATAATCCTGCTGATGGTTCGCTATCTTCGACGCTTTCCTCGATCCAAAATATATCTTCCTGGAATTAGGGACAATTATTGGTTATCTTATCCTACTTGGCCTCTCTAACCTTCTCCCAATCCGATTCCTTAAACCCTACCAAAACCCGATCAGAACCAACTAAAATAGGGCGTTTAACCAACATCCCGTCCGTTGCCAGCAAGGAGAGTTGCTCCCCTTCGGACATACTAGGCAACTTTTCCTTCAGTTCCAGCTGCTTATATAAAAGTCCGCTGGTATTGAAGAATTTTCTCAGCGGTAACCCGCTTTTGGAGCACCATTCTTCCAACTCCGATACAGTCGGGTTCTCCACCTTAATATCCCGCCGTTCGTAGGCGATCCCGTTGCTGTCCAACCATTTTTGCGCCTTTTGGCAGGTAGTGCATTTGGGATAGCAAATAAACTGATATTTCATGGCTATTCTCCTGATATCTATTTTTAAAACCATAATTCACAAAGGTACACGGCAAAGACCGCACCCAGGGCGGCCTTCATTAATCCTTGCTCATAATAGGCCAAAACCAAGGCCGTCCCCGTCCCTGCCAACGAGGAGTATATATTCCCCGTTGAATCCAGCACGCCCGGAAAAGTCATCGCCCCTAAAACTGCAAAGGGTATATAATACAAAAATGACTTAAAAAAGCCTGATTCGATTTTATAAGTAAAAATAGCAATCGGAAAAACCCTTGGAATATACGTTACAACTGCCATTAAAACTACGGCAATCAATATTTTGCTCAAAGCTCCCCCTCCTTCCTGGGAAAGAGGATCGCTCCGACGGCTGCGGCAATAATTGTGGCGATAATAATACTCCATCCCGTCGATATTTGGTTTAAATACGGCGCCCATTTAAGGAGCGAACTGAGGAAAATTGCTACAATTACTACTACCAAAGCAGCTTTCGATTTTTTTGACGCCGGGACGAAGAGTGCGATAAACATAGCGTATAAGGCGATCCCCATTGAACTTTGGAGTTTTGCAGGGAGGATCGAAGTGGTTACCGCCCCTAGGACAGTGCCCAAAGCCCATCCCCAATAAGGGCAGGTGATTAGGCCCATCATATAGAAGAAAGAAACTTCTTTTTTCTCTAACGAGGCCACCGCAAAAGTCTCATCGGTGATTCCAAAAGCCATAATGCATTTTTGGAACAGCCGCATCTTAGTTATTTTCTGGGAAAGCGACAATGACATCAGCATGTATCGAATATTGATCACAAACGTAGTTAGGGTGATCTCGAAAAGGGAAGCGTTGGCAATGATCAAACCCGCTCCGGCGAATTGCCCCGCGGAGGTGAGATTGGTCAATGATATTAAAATTGCGATCCAAACCGGGATCCCGCCATTGACCGCCATCAGCCCGAAGGTGAACGAGACAGGAATGTAACCCAATGCAATAGGTATCCCCTGTTTTATCCCTCTGCCAAATTCGGATACCTCTTTTTGAGCCCTATTTAAAAACCGATGGTTAGTTGTACCGCAATAACTGTTCAAAGCTACTCCTATTTTTTTTCGAGTCCATCCGATATTTTAACATATCTTGTATTGGATATCATAACTTTTTAATATCCTAGGCATCAAGTTAGGCATTGCCGCTAAGCGTAACGAAGCAAAGGCTCGGTTATTATTATACCATATCAAATTTTTGAAACTTCATTTAATTTCTGATAAACAAAGAAACCGCTGTTCAAGGCGCCCATACGCCTTGAACAGCGGTTTTTTAAGTCCATCAACTTAACCGATTTTTATAACTTGAATTAGATTCACCTTGTTACACGGCTTTTTCTTTAGGATGTTTCGTAAAATAAATGATGACTGCTCCAAGGACTGAAGCGACTGATGCGATAACAAATGCGGTGAATAAGATATTCATATCTAGGATTTCGGGATTTGCCGCTTTGGCAGCATCGAGGAAGTACCCCCCAATATATGATGAAGCAACCGCGCCTACCCCAAAACCGAGCAGAACCATCCCATAAATCATCCCCATATATTTTGAACCAAAGTAATCTGCGGTAATGGCGGGGAAGGTACCGAGGTAACCGCCATATAGAAAACCTATCGCCGCTATCAGGACAAATAAAAGGATATTGGTTACAACGAACTTTACCAAAAGCACCAGGAGGGCGGTACTAATAAGTAAAATTAAAATCGTATTTTTTCTTCCTGCTTTATCTGAAACCCATCCCCAAAACAACCGTCCAAAGGAGTTGAAAATAGTAACCGCTAAAACGCCTGTAACCGCAATTTCGCTAAGCTCTGTCTGAAAACCGGCGATCGTCTTTCCAAATGCGATCATCATCAAACCTGCCATACAACCCAACATTAAGGTAATAGTGATCCCATAAAATTGTGGGGTTTTAAGGGCTTCCAAAGGAGTAAATTCCTGATGTTTGATGCCTTCCTTAGGAGCAGGCGGCGTCCATCCTTCGGGAATATAACCTTTGGGAGGATTCTTTACCAAAATGCCGCCTAGCGAACATACTATCAGAAAGATCACTGAAAGCCATTTGAATGTAACGAGCTCACCTATTCCAGGATGGCCGTTCCCATATTTATTAATCAAAAATTCTGCCAAAGGCGTAAAGACCACCCCGCCAAAACCAAGGGCCGAAACAATAACCCCTGTAATAAGGCCGCGTTTATCAGGAAACCACTTCTGGCAGCAAGCTATAGTTGTTGAATAGGTCATTCCCATGCCAAAACCGCCGATGAAACCATAGGTAATCCAGATCATCCAAGCATTATCCGGCGTTGTCATCGAGGCGAGGAAAAATCCCAAGGCAAGTATCATACCGCCGGAAATAACAACCGGCATCGGGCTATATTTATCTTGCAGATACCCACCGACGGTACTCCCAAGCGTTAAGACCCCAAGTAAGATCGAAAAAGCTAAACCCGCGTCGGCATTGCTGCCGTTAAACAAGTAGGTCGCCACACCCTTTTGAAATACTCCCCAAATGTACGCAGTCCCTAAGCAAAGCTGAATTGCAATACCCGCAAAGACAGGAATCCATCGTTTTAATTTGTTGTCTACTGTCATTGATCTACCTCCTGATTCAAACTGTCCCAATTATAACTTACCAAGCGTAAAATTGCAATAATATGTACTACATTAATACAAAAACTCCGGGCTTGAGCCAAGAGCTTTATTTTTAAACCTGCGTAACCATTCTCTGTCTTTTTCTTATTCCTCAACAAATTTTACCAGTTCATTATTGAACTCGTCGCGCTGATCGTAGAACAACCCATGACCGCTATATTCGAACGGAACAAGCTTGGAGTTTTTAATTCCTTGATTTTGGGCAATGGCCAACTGGAAGCGGCAAACTTGGTCATGGATACCGTGGAGAATCAAAGTAGGGACATCTATTTTGCCAAGATCGGCAAATAAACCTTCTTCATTTAACCAAGCAGCCGCGATTGCCGCAGTAGACCAACCTGCTGCCTGTAGCCCCATTTGGAAGAACCAATCCGAAAATGGCCCCGTTATATACTTAAAGAAAAACATGTCCCCAAACCCACGCAACATTTTAGGGCGATCGTTATAGGTTTCTTGAATGATATCATTTACTGTTTCTCTTGTTAAGCCATATGGGAAATATGGACGTTGGATCAGGCTAGGGGCTGCAGCGGCAAAAAGGGCGAGCTTTGATACTCCATATCCGTTATACCGGGCCATATAGCGAATGGCAATCGCTCCTCCCGTGGAATGGCCGGAGAGGGTGAAATTTTTCAAATTAAGCGCCTCTACCACACAGCGCAGATCATCCGCCAACCGATCATAGTCATAGCCCCTCCACGGTTTATCGGAATTCCCGAAACCTCTAAGATCTATTCCAATACAACGATACCCCAATTTTGGAAGCTGGTCAAATTGATATTCAAACATCTTATGGTTGGCCGGCCAACCGTGGATAAATAAAATCGCCTTACTGCCCTCTGGATTAAGATCTTCGACATAGATATTTACATCCGGTTCGACTCTCACATAGCGTCCCACCAAAATTCCTCCATTAGTAATTTTTCACAGTGACATTTTATTCATTAAGCTTAACTTGGTGCTTTATCCTGTTTTGTAAAATAGTTAAACGAATCTAAACTACATTTACCTAAAATACTCTTTCATCAGTTATTCGAATCCCTCGCCTAGGGCCTGGTTCGGTTCCCAATTTCAAAACAAAAAGGAAGCTTGTTAAAAAGCTCCCTATTAGTGAGGTTGCGTGTCAGCCGTCTTATTATATAAGCCCTCAGGTTCAACTATTACACCTTACTATAGACTGATAATTAATTGTGTTCCCTTTCCACCCGCACCATGCACTCGATGTGATAGGTATGGGGGGATATACCAATCAGATAGGCTGAATAATATGCCCCCAATTCAAGCCACAGTAATTTTGAAAGAATTAGGTCAACGGATTATGAATTTAAACAACCCATTATTATGAATACTTACATTTGAATAGGAGCTTTTTCTTTGGGAATTTTCTATCCTTAATCATTTCCCCAAGATAGGTTGAACCCAATATCAAAATTCCGCCAATCATCTGAGGGAGTGTCAATGTCTCTCCGACAAAGATCATACTGAATAAAATACCAAATAGAGGCTCTAAATAACTGTAGGACACAATTTCAACAGATTTCATATGCGCAGAGAGGGAAAAGAACATGATATAGGCCACACCAGTATGTAATACGCCCAATAGAATGGTATAAGCAATTGCCCTGGCATCCAAGCGCACAACCGTTAAAATTTTTCCCTCAGCCAATACAAATGGCAGTAGGACAATCATCGCTGTAAGTATTTGCACAAAGGTGGCCGTTTGATTATCCACCCTGACTTTAATGCTCCGGTTAATCAGTACAATGGTTGCGTAAAGCATCCCTGAAACAGCGCTAAGTGCCAGTCCCATGTACCCGTAACCTTCTGATAAATTATGACCAACAATCAGAAAGAGACCCAGAAACGAGATGAAAATCACGGCTATTTGAAGCTTTGAGATCGTCTCTTTCAATACCAGCGGCGCAAATATCATTACATATACCGGGCACATATTGTAGATCATAACAGCAGCTGAAATACTGGTATGTTTAAACCCATAGAATAAAGTTAACCAGCCAAAACCCAGCAATACGCCTGAAATAAGATAGGGCTTTAAAAGCGGCCATTTCACCTTGTCTGCTTTTTTCATTTTTATTACAACAAAAAGGACCGGCAGTGCAATTAATGCCCGGAGATATGCCAGGCTTAAAGCGGACAATGGAATGGATCTTGTAAATACGCCCAGGCTCCCCCATATAACCATAACAAGTACTAATTTAATTCTATTCATAGCCAAACTCCTTATCTTTGCTATATAAGTTGAATATATAAGTCTAGTTTAGCTAAATAATAAGGAGCCGTATTGTATAAAATTGACACTATCCTTTTAATTGCTCTATATATGTTACTGGCGTAATACCATACATTTTTTTAAATTCCCGAATCAAATGGGCTTGGTCATAAAATCTCAATTCCTCACAAATATCAAACACGTCTAAACCTTTACTTAATAACCTTTTTGCTTCAGCTACCCGATATTGTAAATGGTATGCGGCAGGTGTGGTTAGATATAACTTCTTAAAGTTCCTAATTATGGAAAATTTATTTAACCCGGATATTTGCTGAAGTTTATCTAATGTTATAACGTCATTCACGTGATTTAATATATAATCATGGATCGTTTTGACGATATCACTTGTATCGGTAATAGTAATTTCCGCAATGTCTTTTTCTCCAAACTCTAACAATAATTCAATAAGTATGTTTTCCAATGTATCCGGAATCTTTTCGATTAGCAGTTGTTCAATAAAGCCAATTAATTTCCGGGCTTGATTACCTGTTAACTTTTTTGCATGATTAAAACATACTACATCACTATAGTAACTGGGATCAACAAATAACATAACATATGCCCAGTGATTGATATCTTTCGGCGCGCATCTATGAGTCATCAATGGGGGTATAATGACACCATCACCCGATCCATAAAGGATGGTCTTATCATTCAATGATAAATCAGTGGATCCTTCTACGATATACCCTAATGAAAGTTCATTATGGACATGTGACTTATAAGCATGGGGGACGTTTCTACACCGCTTGATTTCCACGCCTTCAATAATGCTTCTGCTAAATTCCAAATGTCCGTCTTGTTCAACACTATTCATATTATCCTTGTCTAATATATTCAAAATTCCAACCCTTTCCTTTCATTTAATAACCTGGACTATAATAATTTCAAATCCGTGAACTTATGATTCTTTTATGATTGTACCATAATTTCTATAATTTGTTAGCGCAGATAATATATTTAAGCGGTTATCTAAAAAGCGCTACTTTCGGACAACCACCCCCACCTATATATGTCGCAATAAATTTTTTGACCGCTTGCGGGTTATTGCGACATATTTTCCTTGATTAATAAATTGAAATAAATACTCTCCTGTGCTCTTTTCCATCCATGGGTTAAGGATGGAAAGCATTAACAAAATTTATTTCAATTTATATAAAATTGAACCTAGTAAATCTTAAAATTAAGCCAGTAAACTTTGAAATTAAGCCAGTAAACTTTGAAATCTACTATAGTTAATTTGGTATACAGTTATCCTCTCAACCATCCCCGGCATGAATTGGGGCAACAGGCTTTATGAGTTAAAGAACCATCCTTCGCCAATGTTTCCGGATACCTTAAATTCGCCCAAAGGCTTTGGAAGGGATGAGTTACCGTTATACTTTTAGACTACAAGGGGAACGGGATAATGATTTGGTGTGTTGGCATTCACTCTGCTTGCAATCGCTGGCATTGAAGAAAGTCGGGGAGAATCTACTGAGTGAAGGTTATTGGTAAAAAATGTTGAATTTTACGTTAATGATTAGCTTTGTGCTATAAATTGAAATTACGGTTACTTTATCGAAATTAATATCAGCTTACTGATTTTCTGTTCAATAAGAATCAATAACTTAAAAGTACTTGAACTAATAATAACTTTAAAGTATAATATATGGTAGAAGGGAAAACTATCCATGCACCAGATCATCTTTTACAGGGACAAAAGCGGAAAAGAGCCTGTCTATGACTATTTAAAAGAATTGTCCCTCCGGACTGACAAAGACAGCAGGATTAAGCTCCATAAGATTCAAGACTACATCAAGATTTTAAGCACCTACGGAACAATGGCGGGAGAGCCTTACATCAAACATCTTGACGGCGACATCTGGGAGCTTAGACCATTACGGGACCGGGTTTTATTCGCTGGATGCGTAGAAAGCAGTTTTCTTTTACTCCACCCTTTCACCAAAAAAAAGGCAGAAGACGCCAAAAAGAGAAATCGACAAAGCCAAACGGGAATTAACCGAATTCAAGGAAAGGAACAAATTGTGATGACGGAAAAAAAGATTCGCACTTGGGAAGAAGCGGAAGCCGAACTGTTTACGCCGGAAGAAATATCAGCCAGCAACCTTAGAGTGGCGATTATTGGTGAACTGATCAAGGCGCGGCAAAATAGCGGTGTGTCTCAAAAAAAGCTAGAGGAGTTGAGCGGAGTTAAACAACCGATCATAGCTAGAATGGAAAAAGGAAGCGTTAGCCCCAACCTCGACACCATCCTTAAAGTATTGGCCCCTTTAGGAAAAACCCTTTATATTGGCGATTTAAATAAGGACACTCAAAAACCGTAGAACTTTCAGATTACAAGGAGCATGCGACCATGATTTAATAAACTGGATCAATTCACTGGGTAAAGGTGAAAGGAGCTTTTTTATTCGTCAGGCGTGTGGAAGGCGTTATAAGAAGTTAAGGAGGATAATAAAAGGCCACAGGAGCCAAGGGTTGAAGATGAAGTTCCAGCAAGGAAAAGCAAGATTACTACACCACCGATGAACATCCCAGAAGAACGAGGTTCGGATGAAGCGGAATCTAAGCTAAACCAATTGGCCAGTACGTTTGATTAAATAGTGTGAATGCCCTTTCGATTATTGGAGGGGCATTTTTCATATAACATTATAAAGGTTTTAATGATTGTAAAATAACTCCAAGTTTATTTACGGCCAATAAGAATAAACTCCTCGTTATATACTTTTCTACTATTACAATCAATTGAAAACCGGCCTAGTGCATTACGATAAGGGGTGAGAATTTTTTGTTGAACTTTTCTTTTTGTTACATAAAGATCGTCAAATCCACTATTCCTAAGAGATTCAGCAAGATGTTTCACATTATTTATTTTGACCCCTTTATATTCAGTATTACCAATCACAAAGAGTGCAAAACCTTTATTAGAAATCATCCCATAACACTTATCAGTAACTGATTGCATATCTAAAAAATATTTGGCTACTGACCGCGCTTTAGGTTTGTGTTTTTCCAGCAATTCCGACACAATAATTTTTCCTGAATTATTTAATCCATTCAATTCCTTATCAAAATCGTAAACATGATGAAGACTACCAATAGATCCTTCTCTGAATTTTCTATAATCATCAGCATAATCAAGCCACAAGCTCGACAACTGATGTAGATCAGCATATTCATAAGAAGTAACGTATGGAGGACTTGTAACTAATAAATCAACTTCGGGTGGAATTATTGTCTCTTTCAGAAAGTTTCCAGTAATTATCTTTGAAAGCGTTTTGTTATCAATACTGTTCTCTTTATTGGCAATCATCATAAATTTGCATTGCTCCTGAAAAGCAGAAATTACATCTGCAGGCACCTTTACAGGATCAATTTGAGGTTTAATTGATTTTGTCAACCAACGCGAGGTGGATTTAAGAATGTTGGAAAATGCGCACAAAAAAAATAGTCTGTAACTACTCTTTAGCGAAATATTTTTCTCAATGGCTAACTTTAATACAAAAAGCTTTTTATAATGCTCTGCGTCAAACCAATACAATAGACGATCATTTGTTTTATAGTTTACTTTAAGCCCAACCATTTTATTAAAATCATCTAGTATTAATTGGTAATAATGATTCAACAATTTCTCTTGGTAGTTACTACTCTTAACTTTGGCAATAAGCGTTGCAACTGGGTTGATATCGCACCCCCAAAAAGGTATCTGATTTCGTTTTGCTTCAAAAGCTACTGTTCCGCATCCACAAAAAACATCTGCGATCTGTGATACCTGAACGCCTTTTTGTTCTGCAAAATTTAAAGCTTTTTGGGTAATAAATGCAGGAAATTTTGCAGGATAGGCATGTATGCGGTGCATTTTTTGTTCTTTTTCAGAACTGGTATTCCAAAAATAATCATATGGAATTGAATCAAAGTCCATATTATCAATACTGGTTAGCTTGTGCATTGAATCTCCTCATTATTAACAATGGATTGCTGTAAGCAATTATCACCAATTTTATAAGACAGTTTACCATCTGAACCTGAAACAGAATATTTTTCTCTTTTTTGTCTTATAGCTTTAATCCACTTTGGAAAATTCATGTTCTCCACCGCAATAACAGTTCGAAATTCATCAAAGTTTAAACAACACACGCCATCATCATTACATATAAGAACAACAAAAACTTCCTCAAATGTACTCCTAAGAGAAACAATTTCAGCAATATGTGATTCAGAAAACGTAAAAGTCCATGGTGAGATTCTAGTGGTTGTATATTTAATATAATAAGCTTTGTCATTAATGATATATGCCGAAAAATAATCATGCTTCCTAATCTTCAATTCACAGTTATCCAACAGCTTTGACAACAAAACTCCATGGAAAAAGTCACTCTGTTTAAGCATGTTTCTTCACTCTTCTAATAAATTTTATACTACCTACAAAACGGTAGAAAATTCGAGCATTTAAATTTTCTTTATTGTAAAAAATTTTAATATGATGTATTGCATGAGGGTATTTATCTCTTCTCATTTCTCCGCTACCAATAAATCCTCTACCTTTTTCACGACAGATATTTAGTTTATCTACGTCGTTACCACGATTTGATATGTCAGTACTTTCATGAACAGCAAGAGAATCAGAGCCATCTGGGCTAAAATGTTTGATGAAGTTAATTAAATGGTCTGGTAATACATTCTTCCCCAGTTTAGATTGTAATTTTTTTAATTTATCTAAAGGTGGTGTTCGTTCCAAAACCATTCCCTCAACATCTGTTGAATATTGAAATAACTCAAAACTCATTTCGCCACTATTCATTTCAACAATTGATTTTGCAATGCTTGAAGTTGAAACAGCCTGTACCCTATTATCTTCAAGCCATACTGGAGGATTTCCATTTCTAACAGAATCTAATGCCAATTTATGAAAGGCAAAACATCTTTGCCAATCAAGATACAAATGTTCTGGTATGGATAACTCAAATAAAGATAAATATTTACCTCGACTTCCAAACATCCGCGCTCTTTGAATATATGTATCTTGCTGAATTTTTGATTTGACATCTCTGGTAAAGTACATTGACAATAAATTATTAAATGTAACTCCTCGAGAGACTATATTTCCACCTATCCCAATAGTGAAAAGAGTTATAGGATTAGAAGCTTTTTCAAGATTATCTTTATCTTTTTCGCTGTTAATCACAAGCACTTTATTCTTATTTCGATGTGTTATAATAAAATTAACAATCTCATCTGCTTTTGCATCATCATATTTTTCTTTTGCCAATTCCCAAATGCGTTTGATATATTTTTCAAATTGTTCCTGATCCTTCAATATATTTAGAATTTGAAGAATTGTATTCTGATCTCTGATGTGATCGTTTTTTCTGCCACTTGTATGAATAAGCATAGTATAATTTTCAAATTCATTATTGATATACAAATTCAAATAGGCGACATTAATCATGAAACGAAACAAAGCTTCTCTTAAATGTTTTGGATCATCATAAGAAGGTGGTAAAATATTTAATTGATATTGTAAAGAAGCATCGAGTTCAAAAGGAAAAAATATATCTTGCCCAGTATATTTTGCATGCGGGGGGAAGTGAACCCAACTATTATTAGCGTTTTCAAAAGTATTATTTAAATCTAGCCTGGCAGGAGTTGCTGTGACGCCAATATATATCCCATTCCCCAGCAGCTTACCAATCAAATCATTTATCATTGTCTTTTCATTTTTATTAATCTTGCTATTTGGACTCGCGTAATCTGCCTCATCATCGATTATTACCTTATCGTTATATCCATCCAATTTTCGAATTAATTTTTGCAGATCTGATGAATTTTTCTTGCAAAAAATTATCCATTCATAATCTTTTATCTCAATAATATCATCCAAAACCTCCTTAAAATTTTTCGGATCAGGATCTATTCCCGAAAGAGCAAATCTACGGAGATTTTGTTCAAGTAAACCGACATTATCATTAAGTAAAATTATAATTATTTTGGACCCTAAATCGAGAAGTTTGGCTGTTAATCCAATCATCATTTCTGTTTTTCCACTTTGTGGGTCACCATAAATAATAAATGATCTTACATTGTTTCTTAGATTATTAACAGCACCATTAACAGCTTTTTCAATAAAAGAGGTGTCAAAATTTTTTCCCTTCAATCTTTGCATTTGCATATCGTATCGCTGCGAAAGAGGTTTATCTGTCCTAAACTTATTGATATCGAACATTAATAGACCCCACCCTTGGCTAATTTATCATTATAGGGCATATAATGGAAGTAATCCATAGTAATATTTCGTTATTATTTTAAGAGTTCCTACCTATAAATCAAAAAACGTATATCAATTTCCAGCCAGTTCATTGATAAGCTATCCACCATTGCCGGTGTATCAACCCTTACCGTCTTTCAATTCGCGCCACGCACTCCACGTGACGAACGGGCCTATTGACCTAACCCTCGGTCCCTTCCCTCGGCGCATTCAAGGAAGCTTAAATCTGGAGTGCATATTTCGGTCAAACTGGACACCGAATCCGGTTTAAACTGGACAGGTATTCCGGTTCAAAGTGGACAATGATTCCGGATCAAACTGGACAGATCGGAGCGAAGCGACGGATAAAAAAATTAGCTTAAATCATTATCGCTGGATTGCAAATTAGATTTCGTCTTGCGCATCGATTCTCCTTTCAAAAATATTTTATGGGCATTATGAACTACCCGGTCAA
>JAEZJK010000089.1 GCA_023415835.1 Bacillota bacterium | reverse complement strand
CCTCTTGCCTCTTGCCTCTTGCCTCTTGCCTCTTGCCTCTTGCCTCTTGCCTCTTGCCTCTTGCCTCTTGCCTAAAATAATTTTATCCTATTTAATTAACCCTGTGAAGATTACTTGTTGAAACTTCTTATATTATTTCTACTTTGGTAAATTTGAACTTTCGTTTTGAATAATGAATTTACCAAAGTAGAATTATTGACAAATCTCCCGTCCAAAAGTAAAATAAGGATAAATTAAATGCCCCAAAAGATTAACAAATAAGGTGGTACTGATGGAGAACGCTGCCATACTCCAAGAAATTGATACATTGCGCCGTCAAAAAGAAGCGATTATCCTAGCCCATAATTACCAGAATGACGAAGTCCAGGATCTGGCCGATGTAGTCGGAGATTCATTAGCTTTAAGCAAAACCGCGGCCAAATCTGAAGCTAAGGTAATTGTTTTTTGCGGGGTCCACTTCATGGCCGAAAGCGCAGCAATTCTTTCACCGGACAAAACCGTCCTTTTTCCGGCGGAGCATGCCGGATGCCCCATGGCTGATATGGCTGAACCGGCCGAGGTGTTAAAATGGCGGGAACGTTATCCTAAAGCTGCGGTAGTAGCCTACGTCAATACTTCAGCCGCAGTTAAAGCTGTCAGCGATTATTGTTGCACCTCCGCTAATGCCGTAAAACTGGTTAAAAATATTCCCGAATCGGAAATAATCTTTCTCCCCGATCAGAACTTAGGCCATTATGTAGCCGAACAAGTCCCCGAAAAAACAATTCATCTTTGGCCCGGTTATTGCGTTACCCATCATCAAGTCCAACCCGAAGAAGTAAAAATTGTCAAAGGGCTTCACCCTGACGCCCTGGTTTTGACCCATCCAGAATGCCGCCCGGAGGTAACCGCTTTAGCCGATTTTGTCGGCAGCACTTCCCAAATCCTTAAATACGTCCAATCTTCCCCATCCCAAAAGTTTATTATCGGGACTGAAATGGGGATTATTCATGGGCTTCAAAAAGAAAACCCCGGTAAAACCTTTTATATATTAAGCAAAGGCCTAATCTGCCCGAATATGAAACAAACCACCGTCGCTAAAGTTTTAAGATCCCTTCAAACCATGCAGCCAGTAATTACAGTCCTACCCGATATCCAAACCAAAGCGGAACGCGCGTTAAACCGGATGCTGGAATTCGTATAAAAAAGGTGAAGCTTAATGTTGACTAATTTTCCAGTCGCCCCACCTCCGCTTACCGATACAGCCCCGTACCTGGTCATCGGCAGCGGAATCGCCGGTTTATATACCGCCCTCGAATTAAGTAAATCCGGCCCGGTCATATTAATTACCAAGTCCATCCTTTCCGAGAGTAACACCACCTATGCCCAAGGCGGTATTGCCGCGGCAATTAGTAACCACGACTCTCCGGAACTACATTATCAGGATACTATTATGGCCGGTGCTGGTTTGTGCACTTCGGAAGCAGTATTAGCCCTTGTTCACGAAGGACCTAACCGGGTCAAACATTTGATAGGCTTAGGTGTACCTTTTGACCGCTCCGGACAGGATGAAATCGCTTTAACCCGTGAAGCAGCCCATAGCCGGCGTCGAATCCTCCATGCCGACGGAGATGCAACCGGCCGTGAAATCTCGCGTAGTTTGATTAAAATAACTCAAACGGCAAATATCCGTATTTATGAAAACCATTATGCCTTAGCCTTTGTTAAGCATCAGGAAAAATGTTGCGGTGTCATCACCATCCACAATGATCAATTCCAATTTTTTCTCACTTCAGCAGTAATCCTATGTTCCGGAGGCTTTGGCCAAATTTATGGAAAAACCACCAATCCCAAAATCGCTACCGGAGATGGGATGGCGTTAGCTTTTCATGCCGGAGCGGTTTTAAGGGATATGGAATTTATCCAATTCCATCCTACCGCTCTCTATCTGCCGCCAGCCCCACCCTTTTTGATATCCGAATCGGTCCGGGGCGAGGGCGCGATACTCCTTAATCAAAAGGGCCTCCGCTTTATGCCCGGCTATCACCACCTGGCGGAATTAGCCCCGCGGGATATTGTCGCCCGCGCTATTTTTACTGAAATTGAGAAAAACGGCGGAGACTGCGTTTACCTTGATTTGTCACGAATCGAACCTTCAACTATTAAAGGGCGTTTTCCTAACATTTATAATAAATGCCTTTCCTTTGGGTTGGATATTACCGCCGAACCGATTCCGGTAGCTCCAGCCGCTCATTACGTAATGGGCGGTGTTACCACTGACCTGCTTGGCAGGACAAATATTCCTGGTTTATATGCAGCAGGAGAAGTAACATCCACTGGAGTCCACGGCGCCAACCGCCTGGCTAGCAATTCTTTATTGGAAGGCCTTGTTTTTGGGGGCCGGATCGCCGACCACCTTCAAATGCACCCGATAACTGTACCGGAGCCTAATGCGGAATTCCAAATTTACTATCCGGAATTATATACCGACTATTCATCGTTGGAATCAGGCTTAGCCAATCTCCATCGCATTACTGGCCATTATCTTGGTATTGTCCGCGATCAAACCGGTTTATCTAAAGCAATCGAGCTGTTGGATCTCAAACCTATTACTAATCCCAGTTTTAAATTAGACCCGGCTTATTTTGAACTTCAAAGCATGTATCTTTTAGCCAAATTAATCGCCAAAGCCGCCCTCACTAGGACTGAAAGCCGCGGTGGCCATTTCCGCTCCGATTATCCCAAACCTGAAGCCAAATGGCGTAAACATATCGAATTCCATGGTGAAAACATAGAGGTGAAAGAATGAATCCCTTTGTTATCAAAGAAATAGTTAAACGAGCCTTAGATGAGGATCTGGGAACCACCGATATTACCTCGGATTCTATCCTGACAGAGAACTTTAACGCCCACGCTGTTTTTTTGGCTAAATCTCCGGGAGTTATCGCCGGCCTGCCGGTTGTTGACGAGGTCTGGCGTCAACTGGATCCGGGCCTAATCTTCACCCCTTTAGTAAAGGATAGCGCTGCCGTATCGCCCGGGACTGAAATCGCCAAAGTCTCCGGTCCGGTAAAGTCTATTCTGGCAGGTGAAAGAGTAGCGCTCAACTTTTTACAACGGCTCTCTGGAATCGCTACTAAAACTGCTCACTTGGTTAAATTGGTGGAAGGGCTCCCGGTAAAGGTGGTTGATACCAGAAAAACAACTCCCGGTTTGAGAGTTTTGGAAAAATATGCGGTCCTCCAAGGAGGAGGCCATAATCACCGCTTTAACCTGGCGGATGCAGTGTTAATTAAAGACAACCATATCGCCGCTTGTGGTTCAATTTCGGAAGCTGTCAAAAGGGCGCGAGCGGTAATTCCGCACACCATGACGATTGAAGTTGAGGTTGAGAATGAAATGCAAGTCCGCGAGGCTCTCGAAGCAAAAACCGATATTATTATGCTCGATAATATGTCCCCGGCGCAAATGGCAGACATGGTCAAGTTAATCAACGGGAGGGCTATTGTCGAAGCTTCCGGAAACATTAATGAATCCACCATCAAAGAGGTGGCGGCCACCGGAGTCGATATCATCTCCAGCGGCGCCATTACCCATTCGGTTAGTGCTTTAGATATTAGTTTGGATATCCAATGACATAGTTAAGGGGCGGATTAACCGCCCCTCATTTTATGCTTCGATTTTTACTTCTTCGGCTTCCTCTTTATCAAGCTTCGGCTTTTCCCCAATCAATTCCACAAAGGCGTCGCCTTCGATGGTTTCCTTCTCTAGCAAGGCGTTGGCGAGCTTATCCAGGAGTTCCCGGTGTTCGGCTATAATTTGCTTGCATTTTTCGAATGACTCATCCATAATCCGCTTAATTTCCCGGTCAATCGCTGCCGCAATCTCTTCACTATAATTCTTATCACGGGAAATGTCCCTGCCGAGGAAGACTTGTTCCTCATGCCCGTGCCCGAAGGTCATATAACCCAATTCATCGCTCATCCCGTATTCGGTAATCATTCGGCGTACGGTTTTAGTCGCCCGTTCCAAGTCGTTGCGGGCCCCGGTGCTGATTTCTTTAAGCGCAACCACCTCTGCGGCCCGGCCTCCCAACATGAATACTACGTTTTCTAATAATTCCGTTCTGGTGCTATAATGCTTATCCTCCAGCGGCAGTGCCAGAGTATAACCACCGGCCTGGCCTCTTGGGATGATCGAAATTTTATGAATCGGATCCACCGTCGGCAGAAAGTGTCCGGCCAAGGCGTGACCGGCCTCATGAAAGGCGGTCAGTTCTTTCTCTTTCTGGCTCATAATCCGGCTCTTTTTTTCCGGTCCGGCGATAACCCGTTCGATCGCGTCTTCGCAATCCTGCATATAAATTTTCTTTTTACCCCGCCTAGCGGCGAGTAAGGCCGCTTCATTTAAAACGTTCGCCAAATCGGCTCCGGTAAACATCGGGGTCTGCCGGGCCAATACTTTAAGATCCACTTCCGAAGCGAGCGGTTTACCCTTGGCATGCACCTTCAGGATGTCTTCTCTACCCTTAATGTCGGGAATATCCAAAGTTACTTGCCGGTCAAACCTTCCCGGTCGGAGCAATGCCGGGTCGAGTACATCAGGACGGTTGGTTGCGGCTAGGATAATAATACCCGAATTTGGTTCAAATCCATCCATCTCTACCAGTAACTGGTTCAAGGTCTGTTCCCTCTCGTCGTGGCCACCGCCTAAACCAGCGCCTCTTTGTCGACCCACAGCATCGATTTCATCTACAAAGACAATGCAAGGCGCATTCTTTTTAGCCTGTTCAAAGAGATCCCGTACCCGGGACGCACCGACACCGACAAACATTTCCACAAAATCGGAACCGCTGATGCTGAAGAATGGAACGCCGGCCTCACCGGCGACGGCTTTCGCTAACAGTGTTTTTCCGGTACCGGGATGTCCGATTAGGAGTACTCCTTTAGGGATTTTAGCGCCTAATTCAGTAAAACGCCGCGGCTGACGTAAAAACTCGACGATCTCAACTAATTCTTCCTTAGCTTCATCTTCTCCGGCAATATCGTCAAAAGTTGTTTTAGTCTTATCATCAGCGTGTAACCTGGCGCGGCTTTTCCCGAAAGAAAGCGCCTTATTGCCGGTATTCTGCATCTGATTGATTATAAAAAACCAGAATACGATGAATATTAGAAGAAACCCGAGATTCGGGAGGATCATCGCCCACCAGCTATTACCGGCGTTAGAAAACGATACCTTAATTCCTTTATCCCTTAATTGTTGATAGTATAACTCAGGATGATTGACCGGACCTTCGGTGCGATATTTTTTATGAGCCTCGCCACTCTGCCGGCCTTGAATAGTCCCATCATTATTATTAATGGTGGCGTCGATAATTTTACCCGCTTCTACTCTGCTGGTGAATTCATTGAAGTTGATCTGTTCCACCGGGTCTTGTGTTTTCATAAAATTAACCACAAATACCAATGCGATAATCGCCACCAAAAAATAGATCATAATTTCTCGAACGATTTTAAGCAAGTATAAACCTCCCCTCGGCATTTTGCCATGTCAAATATTATACCATAGTCAAAAAATGAATACAACTTAACTCCAATTAATCGGATTGATCGTAATATGCCAAACTTCAACTGTACTATCATTCACTTTATACAATTCATTTAAACGGTAACCAAAGACCCAGGCAATTTGATCGTCTGCTGTGACTAAAAGCGGTACCCTGGTCCGTTCATCCCGCGGGACTTTCCGGTTAATAAAAAAATCATGCAATTTTTGATTGCCTGGAGCACCTAAAGGATGAAACGAATCGCCATGGCGCCAAAATCTAATATAGAATGGCAATTTAGGCTGGGTTCCATCCAAATAAGCTTCATTGTTTCCAATTCCATTCCAGGCTGGCCTAAAATGGCCTTTCTCAATCTTAACCTCCAGGTTCAATTCGGGAATTGCCGTGACTCCCGGCGCTTTCAACCGAAAGTTCCCTGAATTGGTTATCGGGATTCTTTCGAATCCTTCAAAGAAAATTGTTCCCTTTAAATTATGGGCAATTATTTTTTTTGATAATTGTAGCGGTTTAAAATGATGATTCTCTGCGATTATTTTATCGCGGAGCCGCATTATGGCATTGGACTCAAACTGTTGATCCGGTCTTACCTGGTGCAAGACCCTTTTCAGGAGGTAATATTGAAGATACGTGGGAAGGCCCATAAAATCCTCAATAATTACCCCAATCCGCCCCCCCTGAACCAGGGTTAGTTTTTCCCATTTTTCTTTTAAAAGCACCTCCATTAATTCTTGTTGTTCCCGGGCAAGTTGCCCTAAACGAATTAGAGCCGAATTCAAATTTGGATTATAAGACTCTTTGAGTTCCGGAATCAGTTGTAGCCGGAGCTTATTGCGGACATAAACCGGTTTCAAGTTTGATGAGTCTTCTAACCACGAAAGTTTATGTTTTAAAGCATATTCATGGATCTCCGCCCGTGATACTTCCAACAACGGCCTGATGAAAAGGTGGCCGCGGACAATCGGGATCCCGGCCAAACCGTCAATCCCAGTACCGCGGATTATCCGATAAAGAATTGTTTCCACTTGGTCGTCCCGATGGTGCCCGAGGGCGATTTTAGCGGCGTTAATTTCCTCTCGCAGGCTTATTAATAGTTTATAACGTTCTTCTCTGGCTAAAAGTTGCACTGATTGCGGTTTCTCATGGAGACGCTTTGGAATGTCCAGTTTAATCTCCCTGGTCTTTACTCCCCAATCGGTACCGACTTGGTTTAAAAGCTCAACCTCCCGGACATTTTCGGAAGGCCGCAGGGAATGATTAATATAAACCGCCCATAAATCCAATTCATATTCTTCTAATTGATGCAAAATATATAATAAACATAAGGAATCAATGCCCCCGGAGAAACCGACTATCACCCGGTCACCCTTGGTGAGCATTTGATGGTTCCTAATAGTATCTTTTACTTTTTGGAGCAAACCGGAACACCTCAACTGTATCTTCGCTTTTACAGAAAAAATTCCTTGTTACGAAATAATAACTATTAATATCTTCCCCAAAAAAAATCCCGACCGAAGTCGGAATCATAAAATGGAAAGGAATTTGGATTGGGATCTGTTTTTATTTTGTTTAAAGTCCAAAGTCCAAAGTCCAAGGCCTAAAGCCTAGATTCACGTCCGGGATTTTTTGGCTTTTGGCTTTTGACTTTTAACATTTGTCAAAGCACGCCTTTTTCCAAAAACTGAAGCACAATTACTGTCATATCATCCCTTAGGATTCCGTCTTGGTTGATTCGCGCTAGATTCATCAAATATTCACCCAACGCTTCGGGACCGACCACCTCGACCTGGCGTAAAGCCCGAACCATCCAATCCTCTTTGCCCACCGGTTCAATTTTACTGTCAATAACCCCATCGGTTACCATTACAATCAAATCGCCCGGTTGTAATTGGACAACGATCCTTTCCAAATCAACCGAATTTAATATCCCGGCCGGGAGCGAGGTTGACTTGACGCTCCAGACGTCCCGGCCCCTTTTAATATAGGTAGTAGCAGCCCCGATTTTAATAAACTCAGAACGTCCAGTATGAAGGTTTATTAAGGACAAATCAACTGTAGCGAATGACTCTTCCGGGGTGCGAAGCAAGAGGATAGAATTGATCATTTTTACGGCAAAGTCCCGATCGACCCCTGCCTCCAATAATTTTTCCAAAATTGTTACGGTAGTGCTGCTTTGGCCAGCCGCCTTGCTTCCATTACCCATCCCATCGCTTAGGATAGCTACAAAATGTCCGCCTTTCAACTCATGAAGGGCATGATCATCGCCAGAGGCTTCGTTGCCATCCTTGGGGAGTTTACAGACTACCGTCCTGATCTCATAAGGGTATACCGGAGTCAAGCAATAATAACAATCCCCATTTTCTAGCTGGCAATTTCGCTCCCAAACCGAATAATCCTCACCTAGCAGTTGGCTGATTAGAGGTGTCATCAGATACTGGCATTCCCGTTTCTGATTACAACTACGTTGTTTGATCCGAATTTCCACTCCTTCTTCCCCTAATCCCAAAACAGAAGCTTCTTTAATACTAATACCAACCCGGTTCAAACAGGTTACTAGTTGGTTTTCGATCTCAGCGCGGAACCCAGGATCAGCAGTAACCTCAATCGCTAATTTATTAATTATTTGAGCCATTCCTTGTAATTGGTTGGCAAGAAACGCCTTACTCTCATCCAATCTACACTGCCAATAATAATCAGACTGGCATTTTTCAAATAAATGGTTGACTGTAGTCAACAATTTGAATTGTTGAAAACAGTTTTTAGCCAAACGGCCTTTTAAATGTTTAGTGTTTACTTCACCGTATAGCTCGGCCAGAGCTAATAAATCGAATAATTCCCGATAAGTGGAGTAAAAATTCTCTCCCCAACAAGTCTCATAACCGTTACATTGTTGGCAATTCTTAGTACAAACCTGATCAAGCATTGAATAAAGATCCATTTTCCGGGATAAAGGTTGTTCTTGGGGTCCCTCATTGAAAGACTTGGCTAATTCCGTGAAAATCGAGGCTAAATCATTTAGGCGATTTAAGATAATCTCCCGGACTCCGTTATTTTCTACTACTGGATCGACCGGCTTGGTTTCACTCGGGAAATAGTTCGAGATCTGTGTCAAACAATTTTTGGGAGTAATAATAAAGGCGCCCAACCCCAATGACCAAGGTAGTAATTGGTCAATCATATTCACTTCGGATTGAAGTTGTTTCATTATAAAATAACAGCCTAAGCTAACTCCGATGGTTGTCCCCCATTTACCCAAATTTTTTAAAAACCCTCCCAAAAAACCGGTGACGCTATATAAGGCGATCAAAGCTGTCAAACCACCGGCTCCGATTCCAACTGCTATACCTAACGAAACTCCCATGGCTGCTCCAACTCCTCCTCCTCCTAAGTATGCGACAAATATCAGGACTAAGCTGACGGCCAGATCGGTTAGGGACATTGAGTCAATCATTAGTTGGTTGGTTCCACCCACAGACAGTATTAAAATAACTCCTAAAGCAATCACTGACATTTTCGATTTTTTGAATGGGTTGCCGATAAAGTTAAGGCCGATTTGAAAAACGCCTGCCAATAAAAAACTGATATTCAACTCCAAGATGATCATTGGAATATTGTTAAAGCTAGGTTCAAGCAAAAAGGCTAAAGCCATTCTCAAAAAGGCCCAAATTACGAATATCAATACTCTTGACGATTTTTTCAGGCCGCGATCGATTGTGCTTTGGAATAAGGTATATAAGGCGGCTACACCTGTGAGGCCGATACTCTCCCAAAAATCCCTCACGGTTAGGCTTCCCGCTAACAACCCAGACCACAATAGTACCCGCGCCGGAAACTTTTGGTTTCGGTTAACGAGGCAATATCCGATACCAGCGGGATAAATCCCTCCCGGCAAAGCAAACCTGCTTAACAAAAAAACGGTCCCTGCTTCAAAAACAGTTTTAATTAACCTAACATACCAGGAAGTTTTTTTGTTTCGGGAAGACTGGTAAATAATTGCGGGCGAAACAAGGCTATTATAACGTCCTTTTTTTAGTGCGGCAGAAAGTTCAATGGCCACCTGCTCAACAACCGCCCTCCTCTTTAACACTCACGGAAACCAGTATATCATCCCTCCCCCGATTACTATGTCGTTTTTTTGAAGGATCTCCCAATGATTTTCCTTAGTTCTTCTTTAAAAACCTTCATAATATCATTCCATGGATCGGATTAGTTGATATCACGGGAATGCGAGTTATGGAATTTACAGATTTGTAAACAATTGTTTTTGATATTAAAAATATTAATCGGGAACCCTCTTCACTATTACAAAAAATAAAATTACTAGGCAAAAGTAGCCGAATAACGGATAAAACTTGGACACTAGATTACTAAAACCGATTTCCCCGATTAAAATCCCGGCTAAGGTAAGGACTAAAATCCAAAGATGAAACGGCCATCCGGTCGCTACCGCCAAACGCTGGGCTACTCCGTATGTATCCGCCAGTAAGGTGGTTAACATTTCACACCATAGCACCATGGCATATGCCAAATATACCCAATTACCGGCTAACCGCGCCAAGTCCACCATTGGCAGCGGGCTTTGTTGTAAATGAGGAAGATGAAAGATGATCGACCAATGGATTAATCCGGCCATTATCCCCAGTACCAAGCTCCCCAACCAGCCGCCTAACTTCAAATGAGTTATTTGTGGATATTTTTGGCATAGAGAGAGTAGAACCGGGATCGCTAAAACTAAGTTATAGGAGGAAAACTGCACCGCTGCCAAGATCCAATTTAAATCAGCGGTTTTCGATAAAGGGATCGCGCACCGGGTTTGGATGGCATATAAAGAAACTGTCAATGCTCCGCCGAACATTAAAGGAACAATAATTAAATTTGCGAAAATTAAACCCGGGAGCCCTTTTAATAAAACCAGAACCACCATTACCGAGCTTAATAAGATCCCAATCCAATACCCCAAGCCAAGTTCTTCAAATATCGCCCCGCATCCCGCGAACATTACCCCGATCAGGATTATCAAGAAAACTGAGATTATCAGATCGGCAACTCCAGCCAACCCAGATCCCAGGCTAAAGTTGAAAAACTCCTTATAAGATTTAGGCCTGATCGCGATCCCGATTCGAAACACTCTTTCCCCGAAAGCGCCCAATAAAAAAATGGAGCAGATCACCCCCAGGCAACCTTGTAGTCCCTGAATACTAAAAAACCTGTAAATTTCCTGTCCAGAAGCAAAACCCGCCCCTACCACTGTTCCCACAAAAGTGGCTGCTATTCCCGGAATTATTTCTAATCCGGCTCCTTTGAGCTTCAGGGCCTTCACCAGGACCACCCGCTTTTACGGATCGGCTTAAGATTAATCAAATCAACTTTATTTACCTGTTGCCCCCGATAGAGATATCCAATTTCCCCTAGTATCTGGCCTGGTTTTAAAGGGGCGGTTACCGGGTTTTGATAGACCTTAATTTCTGGAGTTACCATCTGCCGTTCACCTTTCCGTACTACCGCCACCAAGTCGGAACGGGGGTATAAGTTTGTAGTTTCTGGCCAACCTTTTTTGATTTTAATTTGAGCTACAGCTTGGCGGGCTTCGGCGATTTTTATAATATCGAATTCCTGAAAACCATACTCCAAAAGGCGCTGGCAGTCTCCCCAACGGTCTCCGGAATTTAGCACTACCGCAATCAATTGTTTACGATCACGGGTGGCTGAGGCAACCAAACAATACCCCGCCTCATTGGTGGTACCTGTTTTAACACCGTCAGCCCCTTCCAAATACCATAACAAGCGGTTGGTATTCCTGACTTCCACTGCTTTCCGGCCTTCCTCCCATTCAAGCATGGCCGTTTTTTTCTTGACTAAATTGGCAAAATTTTGGTTGGCCAACCCATACCTAGCCATTAAAGCCAAATCCAAGGCCGTAGTATAATGGGACGGAGCCCTTAACCCATGGGGATTACGAAAATTAGTATTGAGAGCCCCAATTTCCTTAGCCTTCATATTCATTAACTCGGTAAAATTTTGAATACTGCCCGCCACCCCCTCCGCCACAGCCATGCTCCCGTCATTTCCCGAATTAAGCATTACACCTTCCAACAATTCCTTTAAACTTAAACGATCTCCCGGCCTTAACCAAATTGTCGATCCTCTGGTTCCGGCAGCCAGTGGGCTGACTGTGATGATTTTTCGTAGGTCGCCTCTTTCTAAAGCGACGATCGCCGTCATTATTTTGGTGGTGCTGGCCGGCGCCCTTCGTTGATCGGCGTTTTTGGCGTATAGGATTGCCCCGCTTTTAGATTCAATCAGGATACTGGCTGCGGCATAAATCCTCGGCCCAAGTTCCGAACCAGGCAAAAATACGAGGGGTGGAAACTCCGGCCTTAGCCGATAAATATCAGTTACCGCCGGTTGATGAATGCCGTGCCAAACCAACCCGCTAAGAGTTGCAATTAATAAAAATAGGATCACTAAAATTCTTTTTTTTAAATATAAAATGACCATCATCAATTCCCTCCCCGTCAGTAAACTTATTAACGAAATAAAGTTTTAATTACCAAATTTGACGGAGCAAAATAAAAAACCCTCTCAAACTTTGAAAGGGTTTAGATTATATTGCGGATCACATAGTTGTGAAAATAGGCTCCGAAGGGCAACTATGCAATACTGTTGCCTATTGCCTGCTTTCCATATTAATCGAAAGTAATCACCCGGTTGTCATACTCGAAAATGCCGGTTAGATCCACATGCCCGGCTAAGGAATCCACTTCTTTCCCTTCGATTTGGATTTTTACCCGGTATACATCCGGTAATTTGGTAAGCGTATTGACGATTGAAGCTACTGCCAAAGCCTCGCCTTGAGCGCCGACATTTAATAGGGTCGCAGACCGGTTCAAGTTTACTATCGCCAATCCCTTGTTGAGCTTAAAGCCTAAAACCTTGGTTTCCGGAGAAAAAACCGCAGTCAAGCCTGAACCAGCGGGTGGACCGGCAAATAATGCTTCCAAAGCTTGGCGATGTTTATCACCACCCCGGCTGATTTTGACAAGAACCGGTTTTATATAAAAATTAGTGGGAGTGGATTTGATAAAAAAGACGGCGACTTCTTCCTCACTTTGCCGAAGCTCCCGGCTGAGCCTTTGAGTCTCCCGGCGCAGCCGTAAGCCGTCATTGATCGTCCAACCCAAACCAATTAATACCGCCAGGAACAAGAGCCAAACTGCTGACGTTAATGACCGGCGCATCCGGACCTCCTAAAGTGTTAGAATTTGAACTCCAAACCGGCCAGATATTTAATATCCGATTTATTGGAATTGTTAATGTTATAGTCGAAGTTGTTCATGTTCAAAACGAAACTGGCATTTTCTTTTAGATGGTACTTAAAAGTATAATCATGGTAATAATAACCTTTCACATAAAGGAGCGGATTCAAACTTAGCGAGGCTTTCTTCCAGTACCAACTGAAATCGCCCCGGAGAAACAGATGAGGTCCCTCCCGGTGTTCTTCGTTATATTTCATGTCAGGCACACTGTCTCCGGTATCGCCGCGAACCCCCGCGTAAATGAAATGATTTGGAAACATTTGAATCTTTATGGCCGTTTCGTAACTGTCCCAATCCTCGCCTTTATAATTGGAATCATACATTCCATAAATATTCAGGTTGTTTCCAAAGGGTATCACAAAATCGAACCCTCCATAAGTGAAATTATCCTCGGTATCGTGGTTATAAACTTGGCCAAACTTGATCCCGAAACGGTCCGAAGGCTGATAACGAACCCCCGCTTTAAGCAATTCATCCTCGTAAACGCCAGTAATGCTGAACTTGTCGGTCAAATAAAACTTACCGGAACCAAACCCCTCGTCGCTAGCAAGTAACACCACTTCGTTCAGGGGTTTTTCCCCTTCAGCATGAGCTGCAAACGCAATCCCTACCAGTAAACAGAAGGCCACTAAGAAACTTGCAATTTTTCTCAAATCTAAAACGCTCCTTCCAAAATCAATCTCGCTTCTGCTATTTAAACGAGATAATTATCGATTCGTTCCTACATATTATGCTCCAAATACATTTCAAATTATTTCGCGACAAAGTTAAATATTCCTCTCGTTATTATTGAAAAGCTTTGGTGTAATATGTAACAGTTCAGGTAAGAAGTGCTGATAAAGTATTAACTCAATCCGTATACTACTAAAGAGGACATACCGGCTTTGAACTTCGCCCTTTCCTTAACCCTCTAAGATTTTTAAAAATCCAGGGAAATCGTAATCAGGCGTCATCAAGTGTTTGAATAACTGGAATAATAGGCAATCTTCCCCCGACATAAAGCATATTTTAATTCAAAAAATTGTTAATCAATTATTTGTATGGTAAACTGATTAAAACTATTATGATCTTGGAATGCTGGTGAACCCAAATTATCGAAACAAGGGTACGGTACTTATATTATTAAACGGTTGATAGCCATCATTGAGCATGATAGAAATATTCCGATCTGCGGATGCAGCGCTAATAATATCGCTTCTTTGAAAACATTGGAAAAAGCGGGTTTTATCCCGGAGCATGAAATCCTTGAATATTTCTTTAATTGATGGGGCGTAATCCATTGTTGCCTTAATAGAATAGAGCCAATCTCGTTTAAGGGCGGAAATTTGATAAAGGAAGAGAATAAATAGAGATAATACCGGATAAAATCGAGGCTTGGCAAATGGTGGCTCTCGGTAAAATGGAAAGGGCACTGATCGACGTTCCCCAACTTAAACCTGGAGAGGTGTTGGTTGAAATAGCCGGCTGCGGTATCTGCCATTCCGACCATACCATCTTTTACGGTGGCATTCCGACGGCGTTACCAAAGATTTTAGGGCACGAAATCAGCGGTGTAATTGTCGCGGGAGAACCCGGACTGATAGGCCTGGAAGTCATTATCCCGGCCGTAATGCCTTGTAATAATTGTGCCCTTTGCAATGCCGGGCGGGGCAACCGCTGCTTGGCTGCGAAAATTCCCGGTTACACCATGGGGGTCTATGGCGGTAACTCCAGCCCTACCCTGTGCCTGCGGAGGATCTCTGTTTTATCAAAGAAAAGAATGGCATCCCCCTTTCCCACTTGGCTGTGGTCGCTGATGCGGTCGCTTCCGCTTACCAAGCCGCTAAAAGGGCCGACATCCAGCCGGGAGACATGGTAATCATCATCGGCGCCACCGGGAATGCCGGTGTTTACGCTACCCAGTTTTCGGCTGCCATGGGCGCCCGAGAGATCGTCGGTATCGCCCGTAATCATGAGAAACTCGAAATGATACTCAAATTTGGCGCTACTCATGTCATCAGCAGCCTAGGCAAAACCACTAGAAATATCAGGGATGAATTTTACACTTATTGCAGGCGTAAGGGTCTGCCCCACAACTATGGCTGGATGGTTTTCGAGTGATCCGGCGCCACAGCTGGCCAGGAAATTGCTTTGGAACTACTGCCTGCCATCGGTAAGTTGGTGGTAGCCGGATTTGGGATCCAAAAAAACGAATTCTCCTTGTCACGGCTTATGGCTCTCGATGCCGAAGTAATCGGAACCTGGGCATGCCTACCAAAGTATTATCCGGAAGCCCTGAATATGGTGGTGAACGGGTTAATCCAAATAAAGCCATTTATCAAGGCCATACCGATGAGCCGGATTAGGGAATCTTATGCAGAGGCCCATCAAGGAGGATTAGCCCAAAGAATAGTGCTAATTCCCGATTTTATAGTTAAAAAAACGGACTCTCCACCAGCGCTAACTCTCCAGAGCCCAGATCTACCTCTACCTTAATTCCCTGCGGCAGGGTCCACTGTTCCGGGACATGCCCGATTGGGAACCCATACGCCGCCGGGCACTCTAATTGGCTCAGCCTCTCGGCGAAGACCTTGATTAAATCATCTTCCGTTTTCCCTTCAATTGGATTGCACCGGCCGATAATTATCCCGGATACCGATTCTAGGGCCCCACTCGCTAATAATTGAGTCAGCATCCGGTCAATCCGGTAGGCCGGTTCCCCGGTCTCTTCCAAAAATAAAATACATCCATCAAAATTCGGAGAATAACTGGTTCCCAATAATGAGCTGATCAACGCCAAATTTCCCCCTAATAAAGGGGCGCAGGCTCTTCCCGGCCTAAAAACGATATAACCGGGGCAATTTTCATCTGGCCAAACCAGCGCCTTGCCCACTGCTTCCCCGGAAAGCATCCGGACGGCATGATTAATCGAAAATTCACTTTTTAAAGCCGTCAAAACCGGGCCGTGAAATGTCACCAACCTGGCCTGTTTCCAAAGCCCCAATTCGAGTCCGGTGATGTCACTAAAACCAATTAATATCTTGGGGTTCTTTTCGATTAGCCCAAGGTATAAGTCAGGCAATAGCCTAACGCTTCCGTAACCGCCCCGTAAACACCAGATCGCTTCAATCGAGTCATCTGCCCAAATCCTTTCCAAGTCCGCTCTCCGCTCCAAGTCGCTGCCGGCCAAGTAACCTTCCAAAGGACGGGCGGTCTCTCCCAAGACGGTATGATAACCTAAATTCTCCAATACCCTGATACATTCCGAAATTACTGTAAAAGAATTAACTGGGCTAGCTGGGGCAACGATCCCAATTTTGCTCCCAGGGTTTAAGGCTCTACTTTTTAATTTTTTCATTTTATAAAACCTCAAATAGTAATCAATTCTTGGGGAATCAAAATCTAGGCATCACTATATGAATTGTGGAGTTTGAAGCTTGAAACGCTATAGAATAAGATTTCACCTTTTCTCTTTACCATTTACACTTACTATTTACACTTCGCGCCCCATATCTCATGCTTCCTTATGTATCCCTTTTGCTAATTTTTATTAATTTGATAACCCTGCCCCGAATTGTTAATACTATCTTAGACGATGCTAACGGTGCTTGCCGATCCACGTCAACTTTTTTTCATTAATTCACTTGGGTCAAATGTTAGTTGACATGGACGGCTATAAAACAATGGAGCTAATGCATGAATTTTTGGAGAGGCCTTAAAAAAATTTTCCGGTTTGGAGCCAGAGGAAAACAATTCTCAATCGGAACCGAATCCTGGGAAAGACCGGAACTGAAAAAACCACAACCGGAATCTTTTTTTAAAGACTTAGAAAAAAACCAAAAGCTATTAGAAAAAATCTTTGATTTACCAACTAACCAAGACATCGTGGTCAGGGATTTTTTGATCCCAAGTTTAGATCGGAAAGCCCTCATAATATATATAGACGGCCTTACTGATCGTGATACCCAAAATTTTGCCGTTTTACAGCCCTTAATGGTTCTTGGCCCCAACGAAGCGGTGAACGGTAAAGATCCGATTATTATTGCCTATGAAAAACTGGTCCCGGGACAGCAGATCGATAAAACCGCTAATTTAAAAGATGTTATCGACGGGGTGTTGGATGGAACTACGGTTCTGTTAATCGACGGTTCCGACCAAGCCTTGGTGATAGAAACCAAAGGCTGGGAGCACCGGGGAGTAGACCGTCCGAATAATGAACCGGTGGTCCGGGGACCGCAGGAGTCATTTGTCGAGAATTTTCGGGCCAACACCGCCAGTGTGCGGCGATATGTCAAAGATCCGAAATTGATTACCGAAATTTTTCGGGTCGGCAGGCGTAGCCGGACACAGGTGGCGTTGATGTACATCAAAGACATCGCCAATCCCAAGCTGGTAGAGGAAGTAAAGTTCCGCATTCAAAGCGTCGCGGAGACTGTTGACTATATTCCGGAAACTGGGATCCTGGAGGAGTATTTGGAGGACCACCCCAAATCAATCATTCCCCAAATGCTCTCCACCGAACGTCCGGACCGCTTGGGGGCATATCTCCGCGAGGGCCATGTCGGAGTGGTGATGGCTAACAGCCCTTTTTCTTTAGTGATCCCGACAACCTTCACCATCTTCCTCCATTCCGCTGAGGACTATTACTTGCGTTGGCCTTTCGGTAATTTTTTAAGGTTTATTAGGGTTGCTGCTATTTTCATAGCCTTGATGATGCCGTCAATTTATATTGCAATTGTAAATTACCACCAGGAAATGATTCCCACCGATCTGTTGTTGGCAATGACCGCCGCCCGAGAAGCTGTTCCTTTCCCGGCAATTGTTGAAATCTTATTTATGGAGTTCGCCTTTGAGTTGATTCGGGAAGCCGGAGTACGGATTCCCAACATCATCGGACCGACTATCGGGATCGTTGGCGCTTTAATCCTGGGTCAAGCGGCAGTAGCCGCTTCCATAGTCAGTCCGATTCTGATCGTAATCATCGCTATTACGGCCTTGGCCTCTTTTGTAGTCCCCAACTACAACGCTTCCTTTTCAGTCCGGATTTTACGGTTTCTATTCATCATCTTAGCCGGTTTCTTAGGATTTTTCGGAATTGCCTTTGGGGCCTTTCTATTGGTTTTACACCTTGTAACCATTACTAGCTTCGGAATCCCTTTCATGACGCCAATTTCTCCCTATCAACCAAAGAACAAAGACCGAGTGATTCGGCCTCGAGCTTTTGACCAAAAATATCGGCCCCTGTTTTTAAGGCCATTGGATTGGATTCGGCAGGAGAATAAACCCAGGCGATGGGATCAACCCGATAGTAGTACCGAGAAAGGAGGGGGTAATCAAAATGAGCAGTGAAGAAAAGATCGGTTATCTCGAGGCGTTATCACTATTGGGAATCACCCTTTCCGCCAAAATCTTTTTAGCTTTTCCCCGCAATATAGCTCTACTCGGCGACGCTGCAGGGTGGATCATTGTTTTACTATCTGGAATTTTTAGCCTGGTGGGTTACTTCTTCCTTTCCGCCTTATTAAGGAAGTATCCCGGTAAAAATATTATCCAAATTTCTCGGCAAGTCGGTGGCATTCTCATCGGTAAAGTATTCGGAGTAATAATTTTCCTTTTCTTCCTGGCAATTACCTCTATGTACCTCCGCCAGTTTACGGAAAGTTTCATTTTGGCCATTCTTCCCCGAACCCCAATCAGCGTCATTACCATTTTCTTTTTACTTTTGTTGGTATACGCTACCCTTTTAGGGATCGAGACTCTTTCCCGGGTCGCTTGGTTGTTAAGTCCTTATCTGCTAGCAGCATTGATAATCATTTTACTTTTTTCCCTACCCCAAGCTACTTTCGATTTTTTAGCACCGATTCTTGGCCCAGGTCCAATCCCGCTTTTAAAATATTCCCTGGCGCATCTTTCGATCTTTTCCGAAATCATCCTGTTAGGGATTATCGCTCCATTAATCCGGGAACGGGAAAAAACGGGCCGAATTGGTCTCCTAAGCCTGGCAGCGGCGGTAATCATCAATACTGGTATCACCATCTTAGTTACAGAAGTATTTAATTATGTAGAAACTCAAAAAATGCTCTTTCCCGTTTTTCAGTTAACCCGGTTAATCACCTATGGGGAATTCATTCAAAGAATAGAGGCGGTCTTCGTTTTTCTCTGGTTTTTCTGGGCTGGGATTCAGCTGGGCGGATTATTTTATGGAACTGTTACCAGTTTTACTGAGACATTTAGGATTAAAAACTATCGTCCCTTAACTTTACCAATCGCTGTTTTGGTATTTACGATTAGCCTCATTCCCACTTCAATGACGGAGGCGGTTGAACTGAACGATTATACCGTTTCGCCTTCTTACATTAGTTTTTATTACTCAGCGGCAGCTTTTGGAATACCCTTACTACTCTGGTTGATAAAGATTGCCAAAAAATATTTGGGTGGCGCTAATGAATAAAAATTACATTTTAACCGGCCTGCTAATTTTAATCATTATCCTAACTAGCGGCTGTTGGGATCGGCGGGAGTTGGAAAGCTTAGGGCTCGTTCAAGCCATCGGGCTTGACTTGGGACCAGGCCAAAAGGGAGTGACAGTGACCACCATGATCGCGATCCCATCCAGGCTAGGCGGTCAGCAAGGAGGAGGAACCGGCGATAAACCCGGAGTTTTTTTAATATCCATGGATGCCCCTTCTGTTTATGAAGCCTTTAACCTGATCAATACCACGATTAACCGAGAGATTACCCTGATCCAAAACCGGCTTCTGATATTTGGCGAGGAAATGGCTAGCCACGGAGTTCAAAGATGGATTGATAATCTAGTCCGTTATCGTGAGATGCGCCGATCTTTACTAATCTTTGTCTGTAAAGGAAAAGCCGCCGAAATATTGAACGTTCAACCGCGGCTAGAAAATAAACCTTCCGAATACATTAACGCCTTAGCGGCTCTATCGCGCCGGACTGGAATGTATCCGACAGTTACCATAAACGACTTTCTCCAAAAATATGAAGCTTTTGCTCAAGAAAATTATCTTCCGCTAATCGCTAAATACCAAAGAAAAGAAGGGTTGGGAACCTCCAGTGAAGGAGAACAAACAGGAGAAAAGAGTAAATCTAATACGGAATTATCGAAAGAAAAAGAACCGAAAAAAAAGGACGACATTCGATTTATCGGATCGGCGATCTTTAAAAAAGATCGGATGATTGGGACCTTTAATAATTACGAAACCCAAATCCTGTTGTTATTAAATAATGAGTTCAGGGAA
Source organism: Bacillota bacterium (assembly GCA_023415835.1). Classification (GTDB taxonomy): domain Bacteria; phylum Bacillota; class UBA4882; order UBA8346; family UBA8346; genus JAAYHS01. Next base: position 25,817 of record JAEZJK010000089.1, on the reverse strand, counting down.
GCAATGCTTACCATCGAAGACCCTTTAAAAAAGGGCAATTATCTTGTCTTCAGGTTGCTCGCTACCTCTCCGGTCCAGATCCAATATCAGCGCCGAAATAACGTTGATCGGTTTAAGGTCAAATTAAGCCTAGAAGCGGAGCTAATAAGTATTCAAAGCAGGATCGACTATACCCAGCCAAAACTCGAAGCCTTCCTAGGCCGGGCGATAGCCAAGGAAATAAAAAACCGGGTTGATAAAGCGGTTAAAAAGGCCCAGCAAGAGTATGACTCCGACGTCTTCGGTTTCGGCAAAAAAGTCAGAAATGCCTTTATCACTTCTTCCAAATATGAAAAATATCATTGGCCCGATAAATTTAAGGAAGCTAAAATTCAAACCCAAGTTAAAGTAACGATTCGTAGGGTGGGAGTTCAGTTCCAGCCACCGGAAATCCGTTAAGTTTTAACGAAGGAGGCGTAAAAAGTGCTAAACTATCTGGCCTTTGGGATTTCGTTAATCATTGCCTTTTACACCATCTTGTTCGCCATCGAAAACCTCCGTGAAAAAAATGTAGCCGGGTTTTGGGCAATTCTTATCTTAGCTTTAGCTATTACGGTAATACCATTTTACATGCTTTTTATTATATAGATGTCGCAATAAGTTTCTTGGATAAGCGTGGATTATTGCGACATATTTTCCTTGATTCATATGTTGAAAAAAGCCCAATAATCTCGTTATTCACATCCGGTATTTGGGATGTGAATGTTTTACTCAAAACTTTTTTCAAACATATATAGATGTCGCAATAAGTTTCTTGGATAAGCGCGGATTATTGCGACATATTTTCCTTTATTCATGTGTTGAAAAAAGCCCAATAATTTCGCCATTCACATCCGGTATTTGGGATGTGAATGTTTTACTCAAAACTTTTTTCAAACATATATAGATTAAAGAAAACTCTGGATTGTACATCATTTATCCTTTAGCGGGCATGTTTGAGAACCAATTAAAGCATAAAAAGGACATAATCCCATTATTCCGGTTAATAGTGGGATTAATCCTAGCAAACCCCATAACCGTTCTGCGCCTTGCGCCCAAAATAATAGGCTTAACATTCCTAACCCAATAGTAATTCTAATAACCCGGTCGATAACCCCTACATTTCTACGCATTTCAACCACTCCTCAACCGATATTCCCATCGATAAATTTCGGCATTAACGGGTGTCATCCTTTCTTAGCAATGAGATTTAAACCTAACTTTTCTGATACGGCAGGAAATAGTGGAAAAAAAACGAACGAAATACCAAGAAGACATATAAATTTCTTAACCAAGGTTTGCATTCCTAAAGCCGAATGCAAATAGAATCAATTTCGTATTTATTTCATCTATTACTGCAATCAATCATTTTTTATTTGCCTAGGTAAAATGGAAATTAACGCGGACGGCTATCTAGGGGGTTAGCAATTGAAAACTAAACAATATGCATTAGTAGGTTGTTGCGGAATGTCTTGCGCCCTTTGTCCGCGCTTTCACTCCCAATCAAGATCGAAATGCCCCGGATGTGGCCTTAGTTCAAATCGTGAGTCTTGCTCCACTTTTAAGTGTTGCACAGAAAAACACAATTATGAAACTTGTGCCGAATGTGCGGTCTCCCCTTGCGAAAGACTGTTCCGTCAAGCCGACTGGGTAGGGTTTAACACCCGTAAAAAATGGCTTGACAACTTAAACCGGATTAAGGAGATTGGAATTGAACAGTGGTTTACTGAACAAATGGATAAGCAGGCGTTACTTGAGGAAGCTTTGCCGTATTTTACCAATACCCGAATGCGGAGTTTCTTCTGCCTCTCGTTCCTCTATTTCGAGATCGATACCATCAAAAAATTGATCACTGCCGCCCATGCCCAACAAAAAATGGAACTCAAAAAGCGATCCGAGTCTTTTCAACAAGCTGTTAAAACTGAGGCAATCCGATATAATCTAAAAATCTGGGATGAATGATCACTTCTCTGCCTGATTAACTAATGCCGGGGCTACCTCTAGCTTTACCTCATCGTTTAAAAACAAGGATGCGCCATTCGCCCGTTCAATCATCTTTTGATGAAGCTGATCCAGTCCACCGGTTTGGTGAATCCTGCTCCCTAAAAAATGCGCGCAAAATTGCCCCTGAAAATCATTATTATAAATCGACTCTCCCCCATGGGGCATACCATTAATTGAAGCAGCAATGTAGAGGTTCCTCACATGCACCACTACCGCCCTCCGATCCCAACTCCATTTACCGCCATAAATTTCTTTCATAATTTTAGTATCCTCTTTGGTTAAAGGCTCCACATCGGCGTGGTAATAGCCATAGAGACGCTTGGCTTGAAAAGATTTACCGGTTTCGAGGTCAAGGATTTGGGCGATTTCTCCGTTTCTCCATAATTGATTTACTATCGACCAAGGTATAGCCTGAATTCCTCCGGGACGGTTACGGGAATTTTGATTGACCCCTTGACTTTTTCCGGATGGGATCCAGAGTTTCTGGCCTTCAACAATCTGCTTGTCCGGAAGGTTGTTACGGGCCATAATTAACGCTACGTCCGTTTTATATTGAACTGCGATTCCTTCTAATTCGTCCCCAGGTATTACTGTATATTCAACTAACTTATTATGTTCGCTAATCGCCTCCTGGAGGGCGTTCATTGTTATCGGCCCTACCACCCCGTCAACGGTCAGGTTATGTTCGATTTGGAAAACTTTAACCGCTTCCTTGGTTGATTTGCCATAAAAACCGGTAGGCCTTGCCCTTAAATAATTTAGCTGAAATAAGTATTTTTGAACCTCCGCTACTCGGATCCCTTTGGAACCGGCTAAGAGTAAACCCATTGCGTTTACACCCGAGGTAAAAAAACCAAGCGTCAATAGTGCAAATAAGAAAATAACTATTATTTTGAACTTAATCGGTTTTTTCATTTTGATGCCTCCCTCAAAATATGTCCAGGCTATTTCAAAATTCTCCCCGCCCCAGTCTTGCTGAGTCAGGTGAAAGATGAAAATTTTCAGTATATTATACTTTGCCCGCCTTTACGCTTCAAGAACCCCCGAATTAAATCACGAAGCCATCTCCAACCGCGAACTACAATGTTAGCTTGTTTTACCTCCTCTGTTGTAAAAACCGGCGCCTCTGCCAGAACTTCACCCTGATAAATAGCTTTTAATAGGCCGACTTTTCCCCCGGCTTTAATTGGAAATGTTAGATTAGCCAGTGGAACCAATTCTGTTTCAACCAAATTGTCCCTGCCCCGTTCCACTATTACACCGAAGTCCTCGTTGAGCTTGACCGGGACCATTTCGGGACGGGCCGGTTTTAAATAAACCTTTCCAAGCTCTTTACCAGCGTTTTTAATCGGTTTCCATTGATAGTTTCGATAACCATAATCCAGTAAGCGGCGGGTTTCAGCGACCCGTTTGGCGTCGCTGGCTGCGCCTAAAATTACGCTTAATAAACGGAAATTGCCCTTTTTAGCAGTGGCGGAAAGGCAAAATTTAGCTTCCTCGGTATGCCCGGTCTTTATCCCGTCCGCCCCTCGATAAACCCTTATTAATTCATTGGTATTCCGTAATTGAAATTCGCCATTGCGAAAAGTATCCACCCATATCGAAGTGTATTTTAGAACTTCCGGGTATTTTAACAATTCCCGGGAGATGGCCGCCAAATCATAAGCGCTGCTATAATGATCCGGGTTGGGGAGGCCGGTTTCATTGGCGAAGTGAGTATTTTTTAAACCCAATTTTTTGGCCCGCTCGTTCATAGCCTCGATAAAATCCCTGTCCGACCCGTAAAGATGTTCCGCCACCGCTGTGCTGGCGTCATTTGCCGAAACCACCGCGATCGCTTTAAACATTTCCGATAATGGGAATTCTTCCCCTTCTTTCAGATAGACCTGCGAACCTCCCATTCCGGCGGCTACCGCCGAGGTGCGGATGGGATCGGACCATCCGGCCCTTTCCGAATCAATAGCCTCCATGATCAACAACATTGTCATCACTTTGGTCACACTAGCCGGAGGCCAACGCCGGTCTTTATTCTGTTCAAAAAGGACTTTTCCCGAGGCAGGATCCATTAGCACAGCGGCCCTGGCGTCAATTGAAAAAGCAAGACCGGATTGTGAGATTATCAGTGAAAAAGCCATCCCCAAAATAATAATTGCTGCCTTCTTTTTCATTACCAAACGAGATTCCTCCTCAATATAAAGGGTTTCCCAAATGGCAATGAAGTATTACTCTGGAAAGTTTTTATCGGGCAATAAATCATCGGCTCCAGATAACGATGCCAAAAACCGCCTCACCTCGCCAGATACCTGAGCAGCCTTAGTTATTATAATGCCGCTCCCCTCTCCATTAACGATTGCCGTTTTTGAATGTTTGGAGAGGGGGAGCATGATTTTCCGGTGGTTTTAGGAACTTTCCATTATGGCCTATCAAAAATAAAAAACGGAAACCCGAATCGACCATACTTCCCCTCTCCAAAACATCCGGAAAAACCAACAGCATGGAGAGGGGAGCGGCAACCGGGTTCCATCAAACCCCAATAGTCGATGAAGGGGTGAGGCGAAAAAGGCTGCCCTTTTAGGCAGCCCCTACCGTATTATACTTCGACCGGATCGTCAGGGTGCGCTTCGTTCCAGAACGAGATGATCTCGGCCTCGCTCTTGCCGATATTGGCGGAGTTGACCCATTTGCCGCGAAAGTCGGAGTTGATCCGCTTGTCCAGATCGGGGTTGACGCGTACGTCAATATTAATGGAACCGTCTTTCTTGCCAGTGGCTTTGTAATGGGTGCCGTTGGGCAAGTGGACGATCCGCCCGGCCTTGAGCGCGGCCTCAATCTGCACGTCCAATTCGGATAGGACCGCCAGCACGCTGCCACGGCTCTGATTAGTGGCGGCGACGATGTTCTCGATCAGTTCTTCGTTCTTCATCGGAACGGTCGCTTCCAGACGCGGTCCAAACTCCACCCATGCTTGAATTTTTTTTGCCATATTAAAATCCTCCTTTGATAATTATTCATTTTGGGAACCGGGCGAGGTGGTTGTCGATAAAACATCCTTTTCGGAGAGCCTCCCCGCCGCCCAAAATTGAGCCAAAGAAATTTTGAAATCTAACCTTTACATTTTAAAAATCTAACCTTTAAATTTTCGAATCTAACCTTTACATTTTTTCAATGAAGCAGTTTAATTTCAATTAATCCTTTTACCAATCCCAATTCCCTCTCTACGCGACCGCTTTGATCGCTTTTACCAACACCGCCAGCGCCGCATTGATCGCCATTTCCGCCTTCACTTTGATGATGCCTTACCCAGCGGCGGAGGCCAAGGTTAACAACAAGATGAGGATTATTGGTAGAAAGGGTCCGGTTTTGTGGATTCTGGATGAAAGAGCAGAAAACATGTTTTCACCTCCTTCACTAGAATTTTGCGGAAAAAAGAATAAATATAATTTTCTAGATATGTTAACCTATTCCTGCAGAAATAAATAAAAAGTTGGAATTAATTTGGGGGTTTGGTAAAATCAGTTTATAAGTAAGTTATCATTTAAGAGAGGTTAAGACTATGAACAATCAATAGGAATAACAAGACATCTTGATGAATGGGGAAAAATAAATTTACCAACGGAGTTTCGCTATACTATGAGTATCGATAAAGGCGTTCCTCTAGAAGTTTTTGTGGACGGCAATGAAATTGTCCTTAAAAAATACCTACCCGACTGTTTGTTTTGTGGAAATGCCGAAGGTTTGAAAAATGTCCATGGGAAGAAAGTTTGTCTGAATTGTTTGGAAGAATTGAAGAACTTGTGAGTTTGGAATAGCAGAGAGCCACGGGGCTGAAACCCCACGGCTCCGTTTTTTGTCAACCCGGTTAAAACCGGCTCTTGGGTCTAAAATCACCCCTCTCCCGGCCTCTACCCGGCGCAAAATCCTGCTCCAAAGCTTTTAAAGCCAACAGATTACCCCCATAAATCAGCATATTTTCGGAGTTTTTATCTCCGTAAGATTTCGACGGGTCTTCGATGAGAATACGAGGTTCAAGCCGTGGTTGCTGGTCTTTACCAATCCAGGTAAGTTCGAGTTTATTTGGCATAACGTCCAGCTCCTTCTCTCAAGTTGATTTAATTATTGATGTATGCACCAAATTGGTGTATACTAAGGGGGAAAATAGATATAAAATTAATGAGTCCTTTGTATGCGAAAGTCGGCTTCATGCCGTGCGGACATCACGTCCCTAGCTGCAAAGGGCTTGTTTTATTTATTTCGAATTCATTCCTACGGTTATAAAAATTGCCCCATCGGGGTTTTGCGGTATCATATAAATCAACCAACAAGCTGATTTTATCCCGAATCGCGTTAAAATACCGCATTTCACCTGTAGTATACGCCCTGTAAACCGACCAATTCAAATAATCGACCACTTGTAAACATGGTTCATCCGAAGGCGTTTGCGCAAAGATGCGGATTTCACTTTTGACTTGTGTTTTCCATTTATCTTCAAAAGCCTGGCGCGATTTTTGGATGGCCTCTTCCAGCGGTTTCTGCCGTTTTCTATTACCACGCGTCGCAAAATAAATCCGATTATCACTCGAAGTATGAAGTTTATTTTTGAAAAGCACCGTTATCAGATGATCATAAAGTTTGTTGGCGTTGCCGTCAAATTTTTTAAATACCGAGACCGTCTTACGCGCCACTACAATTTGAGCCTTGATATCCATTACGGAAAGCAACTTAAAAACTGCTTGCCTTACTTCAGAGCAATCATCTTTTGCATGAAAAGCAATCTTTGTCTTTTCCATTGAGTTAATACCTTGCAAATAAGGATCATTTATCAATTGGTTCCTTAGTTCCTTCAATTTCCCCCTAATTATTTGGGGGTCTTCGCAACTAACAAACCCCATGATTAATATTGGAGAACAACCTGCTGTATTAACAATGAAATTACCGGTTTTATCATAAAATGTGGTATCCCCCGATTCATCCACAAAAAAATAACCAGTTTTTTCTACCGTTTTCTTCAAGGTAGTCTCCCTTTTTCGGTATTCGTTAATCTTAAGCGAAATATTTAGCGTGATAGCCGGTTATTTGCATATTATAAATTTCCTAAATATAAGTAATAGTTACAACAGATGGTTTATATTATATTTCTAATAAATTACTTGGATTTCCTGCATATGGCATAGACCTTTTAATTTGAGTCTGTTATTTGCCGCCCGAGCGGTTAAAGGATAATAATTTCTTTACCTTCAGGTATTTGTACCGATTACTTGACAATGGGCTCCTTTTTAAATTAATATATTATTAAATATTTAGGTCTTAAAGTGAAACTAGATCAATCCGGTGTTGAAGAGGCGCTTGTTTTGATCTTTTTTTCATTTTTAGTGATTTGTAAGTCAAAAGGAGGAGTACATGCCTGTCAAAATTGAATATGACCATCATCAGCTAGTTCTCCCGGAGCTTGAATGTGATTGTGGAATGCCCCATGAGAAGCCTGATATTGATATTTATATCGGATCGAATATTATCGATAATTGCGTCGGCTATATCGGTTCCCGAAACTTCGGCAAAAACGCCGTGTTGGTGGCTGATCAGATCACCTATAAAATCGCTGGTAAAAGGGTAGAAGAACTTTTACAACGGGCTGGCTATTCCATCTCCTTATGTTTATTAGAACGGGAAAAGGAATTGGAACCGGACGAGTCGGCCCTGGGAGAAATCTTGTACGCCATGGAGAAACAGACCGACTTCCTGATCGCGGTGGGCTCCGGGTCGATCAACGACTTGACCCGGTACATTGCGGTCAATACTCAAAAGCCTTTTGTCAGCGTGGGCACTGCGCCTTCCATGGATGGATATACTTCAGTAGTGGCGCCTTTATTAAACCGGGGCTTAAAAGTGAACAAACCTGCAGTTTGTCCCAGAGTATTAATCTGCGATTTGGACATCATGCGCAACGCCCCCTATCCGATGCTTATTTCCGGTTTCGGGGACGTGCTAGGCAAATACATCGCCATCGCCGATTGGCGAGTTGGCCGGATTATCAATAACGAAACCTATTGCCCGGTAGCGGTGAATATTGTCGATCAAGCGGTTCGAAAATGCGTGGACAATATCGATGGTATTAAAGCGCAGACTGAGGCAGGAGTCCAAAGTTTGATTGAAGCCTTGATATTGGCCGGAATGACGATTTTAATCATCGGCAATACCCGGCCGGTGGCCTCGGTCGAACACAACATGGCCCATTACTGGGAAATGATGAAATTACTCCGCAAAGAAGACGCCCCCAGCCACGGAACCGCAGTTGGGGTAGCTACCGGATATGCAGCTAAATTCTATGAGGAGTTTTTAAAGTTAGACCCCGCCACCTTAAACAAGGCGGAGATTAAGCAGAAGCGGTTGACAAGGGAAGCCCGGGAAAAACTGATTTTCGAAAAATACGGGCCGAAGTTTGGGGCGGCGATTATCAAGGAGAACCCAGACGACTTTCTTACCTGGGAAGAGCAAGAACGTAGAATCGACGCTTTCATCAATAATTTCGATCTTATCAAGAAAGAGGTGGCCTTGGTTCCGTCCTGGCCCGAGGTGAAGGCGATTTTTCAACGGCTCGGTTCCCCGATAACCGCCGCTGAAATCGGGATCGATGATTCCTTACTAGAGGATACCCTGTTTTGTGCGAAGGATTACCGCAACCGTTATACCATCTTTAAAACCGCTGACGAAATCGGCGTTTTGGATGAACTAGCCGCCAAGGTTTTGAAGTATTAAAGATTATCAAGTACATTGTGCGCCGCCTCCCCAGTGGGAAGGCGGCGCACGCTATGCAAAGATTGCTCCATATGACATGGTCTTTGTTAATTCCCTTGAACAAACCAATCAATCAACTTTCTGGCAATACTAACTTTACCGGGAAGCTCCGGAAGATTGTCCGCCGTGAACCAGGCCGCCTCCATAATTTCCTTATGATCGATGGCAATCTCCCCTGCCGCATACCGAGCCGTAAAGCCAACCATCAACGAATCCGGAAAGGGCCAAGGCTGGCTGGAGAAATACTCAATATCCTGGACTTCAATACCGACTTCCTCGCGGATCTCCCGCTTAACGCAGTCCTCCAGCGACTCTCCGGGTTCGACAAATCCCACCAGTACGCTATACATAGCTGATGTAAACCGACCGGAACGCGCCAAAAGAATTTGATTGTCTTTGATAACAGCGACGATCACCGCCGGAGAAATACGCGGGTAGGTAATCTGGCCGCAAGCGGCGCATTTTAAAGCATGTTCTTCAGCCAATCCAACCAGGGGCGACCCGCAGCAACCACAAAACTTGTTCTTTCCCACCCAGTTTAATAAATGGAGCCCGCGGCAGGCAATCCAGAACAATTCTTCGTCGATGATACCATATAGCTGTCGTAAATGTATAAAATTAAAACCATCCGGTATAGCACTATTCACTAAGTTGGCAGCATAACATCCTTTAGCTTCAAAAGATCCGATCTTTATGATCTGATCCGGTTCAAATCCTATTTTTTTAAAATCGGAGATAACCGGAATCCGATCTTCGCCATCTTCCCCATTGATTAAAAGTTCGCCATTATAAAACAAAAAATAATATCCGTTTGGAAAGTCATTTTCCAGGATATTAAAATCCGGTTTAAATCTCACTCTGCTTCCCACCTGTTGAGCGCCGTTTTTCCGACAAATTATTAAGAAACTTTCCCACCAGGATTTTCTCCATTTATAGATCCTTCAGACATAATAGCAAAATGTAATTTTATAGTAATATGTAATATGTTATCATGGTATTTAAAGAAATAAAAGTTACATCTATGTGTCCAGCTTTAATTGAAAACATTTATTGCTACACGATATTAAAATATAACCGGCCAGCCGATTTAGGCTGCCGGTCTTCCAGTAAACCGTTATAACATCATAATCATAGACCCACATAGAAATCCAGAAGCTTTTTTTGACCCGGTTCAACCGAGAAAATCGCTTTTTAACTAAACGTTTTTGCCACGGGCCTCAACCGGTATCATCTGCTCAAATTGTCCGTCCCGGAGCCCGTATATCTCTTCGGCCAGGTTCGGAATAACACAGGCGTGGTTTGGGATGATTGCGATTTTATCGCCAATATTGAGATTAATCGCCTTATCGCTCCTGAGAAAACCGTGTTCTTCGTTTAGCTTATATATGGTAATATCAGGGCGCCCCATAATATAACCGTAACCTGTGCCAAATTTGCACAAATCAGTGGTAAGCGTCTTACTGCCCGCGTCAATGATGGCGGTTTGCTGATCGGGACGGCTCACCACTGTCGAAACGATCCGTAACGCACAGTCCTCTTCGGTGATCAGATTGACGGAAAGTTGGGCGCAATCGTTGAAGATATAATTGCCGGAGCGGACCTCAGTAATACCTTCGAGATACTCGCAGAATTTTGCGGAAAAGGAAGAACCGGCGCTTAACATTGTAAGGTTGAAACCATGCTGCCTAAGCAACTCCGCCGTACCGACTACTTCATCATGTTCCTGTTGACAGATTTTAATTATACCCTCTTTGGTGTTCTCCCCATAAATATTACCCCCGTAATACAAGAGGCCAATAATGTTAATCCCGCTTAAGCCCCGTATTTTTTCCGCAAACGCGAGGGTGTCTTCGAAAGGCTTTACTCCGCCACGGTTGATTCCACTGTCAACTTCAATCAACGTCTCCAGCTTTTTCCCTAGCTTCTCCCCTAAGGCGGACAATCCCTTGGCGCCTTCGACACTATTGACAATCGTTTTCACCTTGCATATTTTGGTCAACTCACCCAATCGGTTGAGTTTATCCTCCCCAATCAGCGGAAACGCGATCAGGATATCACGGATTCCGCCGCGAGCCATTACCTCAGCTTCGCCAAGCTTTGCGCAGGTAATACCCTGCGCTCCTGCGGCAAGTTGCATCTTAGCGAAGAAAATACTCTTATGTGGTTTGATATGTGGCCGATGGGCAATATTATACTTCCTGTTCTCTTCTATTAGTTTTTTTACATTGCGTTCCGCAATATTGAGTTCGACTACGACCGCCGGTGTTGGATATTCTTGGTACAATGTCTCCGCCCCCTAATTTAGCCGAATAATTCCTCTAAAATATTTTTATACAATATTATTGCTTTGTTTATCTGGCTAATCTCTATGAATTCATCCACCGTATGCGCCTGTTTGATGTCTCCGGGCCCACAAATAACGGTTTTAATGCCCTTGTCCATAAACAATCCTTGTTCACAACAGGCATTAAAATGGGAAACCTTAATCTCCTTTTGAAACGCCTTATGATGGGAACGCCTTACTAGCTCTACCAGTTCATCGCCTAAATCAATATTTGAACTAGCCAAATAAATTATCGGTTCGATCCGATAGCTGAAGGACGGGTCGGTACTGAGAATAGTTTTCAGTATGTCTTCCAGTTCCTCCATGGTGGATTGGGACGTCTCTCCCGGAATAGTGCGGCGATCGGTGACAATTTCACAAACATCGGGAATAATATTATGCTTGTTGCCCCCCCGGACAGTACTCACCACAATTGATGGGGCCGGAAAACCAGCGCAAGCGGTACTGTTCAGGTTTTGATTCAATTTAGTTATCTCGGCCACGATTTTTGCCATTTTCTCTACCGCATTGACACCCTCCTGCGGATTGCCGGCATGACAACTCTTGCCATTAACGGTGATTCTATGGCGGGAAACGCCCCGGTGCCCGATACAAAGGCCAAGCATGGTCGGTTCCCCGATAATAGCATAATCAATATGGGGAGTATTGGATAAAAAAGCTTTAGTGCCTATATTGTCACATTCTTCATCCGCTGAAAACAACAGGTACAAATCGCCCGCCAAAGTCCGGCCTTGATCCAAATACTCTTTGACGGCTCCTATCATACAGGCTATTGCGCCCTTCATATCCGAACTACCGCGTCCGTATACCTTTCCGTCGTTAATCCTCGCCTGAAATGGTTCACTGCTCCAATTTCCATCTGCGGGGACCACATCCAGATGTCCGTTCAGCAGCAGGCTTTTCCCATCTCCCCGGCCTTTAATATGTGCGATTACATTGGCGCGGCCTTTCCCGACCGGTTCCACCCGGGACTCCGCTCCCAAAGCCCTAAGTATACTCACAATATGCTCGGCAAGGGGCAGTTCGTTGCCCGGGGGGTTTTCCGTATTAAAGCCGATCAATTCCTGCAAAAGATTTACCGTGAATTCTAAAGTTCCCACTCTTTTAAAATACCCTCCGGTTCCCGGTTTCTTTATTTCAGCTCCAGTAGGACTTCAATCTCAACCGGAATGTCACCGGGTAAAACATTGACTCCGATTGCCGAGCGCGCCGGAGAACCCGCTTCTTCGCCAAATATGGCAAGCAGTAGTTCCGACGCCGCATTAACAACCTGCGGCTGTTGGGTAAAACTATTATCGCTAGCTACAAATGCCAGGATCTTGACAAAACCCTTAATCCGGTTTAAATCCCCGAGTTTGGAATGTAACACCGCCAAAATGTTTAGCATACAATTTCGCGCAGCTTGCCGTCCCTGCTCGAAGGAGACCTCTTTTCCAACCTTCCCGAGGAACTCGCACTGGCCATTATGTTGGGGACCGCATCCCGACACATAAACCAGTTTTTCGCCAAACTCTTTTATCTGGGAATAGATTCCACCTTTTCCCGGGGCCTGCGGGAGTGTAATCTGTAATTCTTCTAGCCTCCGATAGATGTCCATTTCCTCTTCACCTCTTTAATTATTCTCCAACTTAACAATCTAATTTGCTTTATTTCAACAAATAAACATTTTACACCTCTTATCCATTTTTCAGAAATAGCCCCGCGTCCTTAAGCAATGCCCGATCGTCATTAAGTGCCATTTTCCCATTGACGAAGCAATAATCTAACCCGGTCGCAAACTGTTTGGGAACAGAGTAGTTTGCATGATCGCAAAACCTAACCGGATCAAAAACTAACAAATCGGCGTCATATCCCTTCCGGATCATTCCTTTTCCCTTCAGTCCCATCCTCTTTGCAGGCGACCCTGACATTTTATAGACCGCTTGTTCCAAGGAAAGCACTTTGCGTTCTTTAACATATTCCCGGATAATCTTTGGAAAAGCGCCGTAGAGCCTTGGATGTGGAGTATCGCTTTTACCGTACAGCGCGTCGGATATCACAATCGAATATGGGCGCCTGGCAATACAGTCAATATCCTCGGCGCACATACTTTGTACAATAATACCCGCTTGCCCCTGCTCACTGACGAGAAGATGGGCGACAAAAGAGACACTATCCAAAAATCCGTTAGTTTCGGCATTTTCCAGTACGGACTTGCCTAGATACTTTAAATTTTCGCTTTGGGTAACCGAAGAAATGATAATCCTGCCCCACCCGAGCGAAAGCGGGTAATTATCCCAATCCTCATATTTATTACTCAGTTGACTCCGGAGCCGTTCAACACCGTTAGCCGTATTAAGGCTGGCGATTGCTGCTGAAAGATCGCCTCCTATAAAAGACGGAGGTAGCATGGTCAACAGAGTCGTTGAACCTGCATTATACGGGTAAAAGTCGACGCTAACGTCCTGCCCGGAGGCCTGCGCCGCCTCAATCCGTTCTATCGCCTTAAATATTTGGCGCCCCCAGTTAGATAAACCACAAGATTTAAAGTGACTGATATGTACCGGGATACCGGTTTCGTGGCCGATACTCAGCGCTTCATTTACCGCGTCCACCAAATGGTCACCCTCTGCCCGAATATGTACGGTTATAAGATTGCATCTTGGAGCGCAGGGTTTTAACAGTGCGACATATTCCCGCAATGTGGTATAACATTCCGGAACATACATAATACCCAGAGATATTCCAAACACCCCGTTTTCCAGGGCATCAATAAAATAATCCCTTGCCATTCCCTGTTCTTCAGAGCTGAACGGCGTATCGGAAAACCCTTTGACCGCAATTTTGACAGTGCCCGCCCCAATCAATCCGCCCATATTTACAGGCAGTGGAGTCCGGGCGAGCCGTTCCGTATAAGACCGGCAGTCCCGAAAATAGCTTTCTGAGGTACCCCCTAAGCAGGGTGATAACGCTTGGAACAGGCCTTTTCGGTTTTCGGGGGCTGACGGATATGGTGACATACCGCAGTTTCCCGTAAATATTGTAGTAATTCCCTGCCTTAGCTCAATTTCCCCAAAATCCCGTTCCAGCGCGGCCAGGTCACAATGTCTATGGATATCAATAAAGCCGGGGGTAACGCACTTGCCTTCCGCCTCTAAGACTAAAGCGCCGTCCGAATTACCGGTCTCGCCAATATTTGCGATTTTACCATCTTTTATTAAAACATCCGCTTGATACGGCCTTGCCCCGGTGCCATCGACAATTTGACCCCCTCGTAGCAGATAATCCATCTCAACCCTCCGTCGTCTCCGTGAGGCATCCTGTTATCTGTAAAGCAATAAACAAGGCAACAAACTCGTTTGCCTTGTTTATTGCGTTTAACATGCCATCTTTCCATAAAATTTCAATCGACCATAACGTTGTTAGCTATCAAAACTTGGCGTAACTTTGCATACTCAACCTGTTTCGGAGAAATATCTTCCTTAACTGCAATGGCCGCCGCTGTTCCTGCTGCTTCCCCAGTTACAAAACATGGGGGCATAACCCGGACAGCGCCCAAGGCTTCGTGCGTCGCGGAAATGCACCGTCCCGCCACCAGCAGGTTGTTTACTGATTTAGGTAATAAGCTTCGATATGGAATCGAATAAGCTTTTCCAGACTTGATCAACTCAAATCTACCCGATTTTCCATCCGGTTGGTGAATATCGATGGCAAACCCGCCTAGGCCGATTGAGTCCTCGAAAATCCTAGAATTGTTTAAGTCGTCAGCTTCTAAAATATACTCGCCCACAATTCTCCGAGACTCCCTGACTCCAAGTTGGGGAGCGGAATCTGCCAGGCAAGCCTGTTCGGCGCCAGGGATATATTTATGCAAAAAGTTCATTACAATTTGAACCTGTTTTCTCCCTTCAATCTCGGCCTTGGTAACCTCAAAGGGGTCGGTAGCGTCAACATTGGTTATTCTGGTCGTGTTAACCCGCCAATAACCGTTAGTACAGCTTTCATACATGCCCAGCTTCTCACGGTTGATTGGGAAATCCCCATTAGCCCGTGCCAATTCCACCTCAGTGCTGAATTGCTTCCCATCAGGCTCGGGATGGTTCTTTCGGTGTTCTTCCAATTTTTGCTTATCGATATTAAACACCTGGAAAAACAAGGTACATGGCTGGGTTAGCCCATCCTGCTCACGTCCTTGTTTCATTTCAACGCGAGAAGATGCGGCAACATCTCCATCCCCTGTACAATCAATGAATATTTTAGCGGTAATCATCATCAATCCCGCTTTAGTCGCGAAAATAGCGCCGGTAATTCGGCTATTGTCCTCGTTCATTATTGTTTTGACGAACATAGCGTGGTATAACAGCTCCACACCGGCTTCAATACACATTGCCTCCGCTTCCAATTTGAATATCTCCGAATCGAACGGGCCAACATGGGCATGGCCCCTGCCGATATAGGAAGAATAACTGGTTCCCGGTTGGCATTGGGACGGATGAATGGCGCCGCCTTTGTTAACCATTCTATTAACAAATTCTTCAAAAATACCTTTTGTAATCTGTCTTGAAGCATCCGGGCTATAAGAGGTCATAAAAGGGCCTACTAGTCCGGCAGTAGCCATTCCCCCAAGGTATCCGTTATTTTCAACCAACATCGTAACCGCGCCGGTACGACCAGCTGCAACAGCAGCCGCAATACCCGCTGGTCCCCCACCGACAACCAGGACGTCAACATCGCGACTGACTGGTATTTCGGTTGTAAATTCAAATTGTTTCATCACATTCCCTCCCCGGTTTTTATAAATCTTTACAATAGCCCTCTCTTACCGTATAAACCGTTTAACGCAGCAAGCCTTTCTTTTTCGGAACCGTTGGCGCTTCGGCCGTAATATTATCAAAGTACATTTTTTCAAGGATTTTTGGTTCAAAAGATATTCCCGCCAGGACCTTGGAGAATGAGCTCGCCGCAATCTCGCTCATTGGCAGCAAGGATTGGATGATTTCAAGAAATCCGAATATTTTTCTTTTGAAACTGTATTTTTTACTAATTAACCCGAATTCGGCCATCTCGTAATAGTGAAATAGTTCATGGGCGATGATAATTTCAGCAGTATCATCCGTCTGCAACAGTTTATCCAGAAAGCGGATGACATTGCCGTTCAAATGGATTTCGTTTTTTTTGACATGATATTCCGCAAATTTGACATAGCGAGGGTTGTTCTTTTCACTATCGTCATACAATACCTTTACACCACATTTGGAGGCGATTTGCGATGGGACAAGGCCGGGATAACGCGCTTTTATCTCTTGCGCCAGGCGATTTCCAAGCCCTATCCCTTCAATAATCAAATTATTAACCTGTTCTTCGGGCAATTCCTTGGTATAGGAAAAAGAGGCAAAAATTTTTCGTGCTAATTCTGGTGCTGTGATCTTTTCATACTTCGGCATATCCATCGCAAATGTCCCTTTCCCTAGTGTTCCAATCAGCTTTTACCCCGCTTTTTCGCCAGTGCGAAAACTTTATAATTTTCATCGAGCCCTTCTGTTTCCAATACAGCAAGGGACACAATCTGTTCAACCTCATCCAACCCAGATAAGTCAACTATCTTTCCACTTATAATCAAAAATATATTGGGCAAACATTGTCCGGATTCGTCATAAACAGCATTCTCTTCTATAACTGCTTTCAAGGTGGCTTGTAATTTGTTTACTGAAAAAATGTAACTGGACGGGTTTTCCGAATTTAACTTAATTACTCCCTGACGATCCATAATACAAACGAATTTCCGCTTTGTTTTGAACAAGCCAAACAGTTGTTTCACTTTTTTATTTACACTAAATACATTTAACATCTCATTTCCGAACAGCATCGAAACATCTTCCGGATTACCGTCCCCAATTGTTTGAGCCACAATCTGTTGCAATTGCTTAACGTCCAGTTGCTGGCCGATATTTTGGTGGGCGCTTAAAACAGTCGCGCCTACAGCAGTTGCCTTTACAATACTCTTAGTTGAGTCGATATCAATTGTTACCTGTATTGTTTCACGCGCTGCTCCCGCTTTCATGGCAGCTTGTTCCGCCTCAGCGCGTATCTTCAATATATCCTCTTTGGTTGGATTAACAATGGTTCTCTCTACGGAATCGCGCACCATGGCAAGGGCCGCGCCAATAGTAGATATAACAGGCGCATTTTTTGCGATTTTATACTTCATATCCATTTTCTTTGCCAAGGCGGGCACAATAACGCTGGCGCCACCGCCGCCCCCGGTGAGAACAAGATAATTTCGGTTTAGATGATATTCTTTAATAAAATCTTCCACTGCGGGCACTACCTTCGACACTGCAATGTCCATTATCTCTTGGGCGATTTCTTTTCCGGAACGTCCGAATGTTTTGGAAATAATGCTGAACAATATCTCTCCGTTTTCAGGCTTTGCACAGGCATAATCTTCAGGGGACACAAAACCAAGATAATTAGCCGCGCAGGTTGTGGTAACAGCATACTTTCTTTTATTAGTTTCCACCGCAAGATAATCAATATTATCCGTCTGGAAGGACTTTACACTAATTACTTTAGCGGTTTTTAGTTCTTCAGTATCCGCATAAATCGCATAACCCAAACCTGCAATATGGGCACTCCTCGGACCAACATCGGCTATTTTCAAATCCTTAACCCGCACCATACTACCGCCTGCAATCCCGATGGTGTTGATATCGAGTGATGTGACATAAGTGCTATGCTTGCCGATTTTTGCATATTTTGTAATGACTTTGCCGTTTTGAATCGCGGAAATATCGGTACTTGTGCCGCCGACTTCCAAAAAGATCCCATCGGAAATTTTCTCATACATCAAAGCCCCAGCCACGCCTGCCGCAGGCCCCGAAAGCACCGTAAGGATCGGACGTTTTTTCATCTCGTCTACCTGCATGACACCGCCATCACTGCGCATAATCATAAGCGGCGCTTGAATCTGTGCATTCTTTACCGCATTGCTCGTCATATTAGCCGTTTGCATCATTTTAGGTAAAATACTGGCATTAATAACTGCCGTTTTAGTCCTGGCGCGCAATCCATATAGTTTTGAAATTTCATGACTGGAGGTAGCAATCATTCCCATTCCGGTGGTAATATCATTTGCTTCGATTTCATTTTTCGGGTCATCAACCGAAAATGCTTCCGAACACACTGCAACGTTTAAACCATTATTTAAAAAAGAATTGACTGCATCCTCAATCTGCTTTTTATCCACACCATTTTTGGTGTTGATAAATGCATACTTAGTTTCGATTTTCTTGTCTTCATTTAATATAATGACCCCAATTTGGGTATCTTTTTTAGCTTTAATCATTCCCAAACCATTTGCCATTCCGATAATTCCGACATTAGCCACATCGCCTTCGAGTAACGCATTGGTCGCTTGCGTTGTGCCGTGGGCAATGAAGACTATACAATTGGGGGAGACCTTAATCTCTTCCAACAAACCGTAAAGCACATCAATTACACCCCGGGTAATTCCTTCTGGGGCCGAGTGGGTTGTGGGCATTTTCTTAAAACCGATAATTTCATAAGTGCTATTATCCAATGCTATGGCATCGGTAAAAGTACCGCCCACATCGATACCAATCCTAATCTTTCTTTCCATATTTACCTCCAAAAATCAAGAACTCTTAGGTTGCTATTTAAACGTTTCCTATTAATATATCCTTAACAACTCGCCCATTGCGTCAGCGCCCCGGATGTACCAATGACCGGTGTCCATCTTGGCTGTTAGCCTATAAAATAAAACCTGAAACAGTCCAACTAGGATGGTCAGTGAAATTCATAAAATTGCAAATTAACGATCCGGTAAAAATTTAATACGCGGCCTTTACATATGTATGATAAGTTTTTGTTTGATTGCTCTATGTTGTTGATTTGAACACAAGCAACGTTCCTCAATGATGTCTGTCCGAAATCTCAAGTAAATCTTGGTGTTTATAACCACTTACCACCAATGCTCAGGCCGCGTAATTTTATATCAATTGTTTCTACCCGTAAAAGGAACTAAATAAGCTACTATTACATAAAACGGATTACTGCGATAATCATGCCAACCAAAACAAACAAGAGGTTAAACCCGATAGTCCCTTTGGTATATTTCCCCGTGGATGTTTGGAGATATCCCGTTGTCCAAACCACCTGAGAAGCTGTAGGATCGTTTACACCTACAAAATAATCATATAGCCAGAACATTGTTACTAAAATACCCGCAGGCAAATTGCTTGTGGCAAGGATGCCTGCCAATGCAGCGCCGAGGCCCCAGGGGTTAAGCGGTCCCCTATATAAGGTAAGTAACGGACCAAGTAGGCCAAATATAAATATTACCGCAATCGGAGTTGTGGGGATTACATTTTTAATCAACGCTGTAATAGGTCCTATCAAAAGTTCA
This sequence comes from Bacillota bacterium, assembly GCA_023415835.1. Taxonomy (GTDB): domain Bacteria; phylum Bacillota; class UBA4882; order UBA8346; family UBA8346; genus JAAYHS01. The sequence goes on along the minus strand of JAEZJK010000089.1, from coordinate 6,255 downwards.
TGTTTGGCCGCTGTAATAACCATGCCAATGCCAAACATCAGCACGATGGTAACAGCTACGTTTGAGAATCCATCGAAGATCGACTTGTTCAGCATATCAAAGGTGCCGTTAAATTTGCATTTCCATTGTGTTGTAACAATACCGTAAAAGATTGCTGCGATAAAGGCGGCATTAACATCCCATTTAAGCCCAAGCACAAGGATGAGGGGGATCAGCGGAGTAAGCATGGAATAGACTGGTACAAATTTTTCGGTTTTGACTGTTTCAGCTTCCGCCGCCCATGAGAATATGGGACCTTTTACTTTAATACCGATAAGGATTGCAATCAATCCGATGATAGTACCGGGAATTAAAAGAACTATCGCAACGTTTTTAATTAATTCAATATCTGTGGCAACCAACGATTGAATGAATTTCCATCTGGCAACATTAAGAAAATAACCAAGAAAACTGCTAGCTAATAACACACTGCCTGCAACCACTTTAGGCACGCCAACTGACAGCATAATTGGGAAAATGATTAGGCCCATCATAATTCTTGCGCCGCCGCCAACCAAACCGATGAAGCTGAACCCTACCGCAAAAAAACAAAGAGTTGCGACTAAATAAGGATTATCTCCGCCCAGTTCCGCCGCGCCGCGAATCATTTTTTCGGCGATACCCGTCTTTTTGATCAGTTCACCCAAGATCGCCGCGATTAGCGTAGAGTAAATTGCGGAAGCCAGAACGCCGAAACCTTTCCCGACGATATCGTTTACTACCGCATTCATCGATACTCCTGCTACCAACGCCATCACAATTGCCATCAATGGTAATGCTACTACTGCATTCAGCTTGTCAAAGATCATAAGGGCCACGATAACCAGAAATGCGACTAGGATTAAACCGGATGCCAATGTCATTATTACCCCTCCTTAGATATTTTGGTTATTCGTTTTATATTCAAATTCACCAACGTGCACTTTGGCGAATTTAAAATCGAAATACCGTTGCGCAATGCGAAATGCCTTTAACGTTATTTTAACATAGCTATTTTTCTTATTCAAGCAATTTTTTCTTCCAAAAAGGCGCTTGTGCTGTTACAAAGGGTTTAATTACGCGAAAAACATTAACTCCGTTTAATTCGCATCATCCTAATTAGCAGAAAATAAAAAAGCCGATCAGGAATACACTCGACCCGATACGGCTTTTAGGTTATTTTGAACCGCCTCTTAAAACTAATTTTTCAGAATCTTACATAACGTTATATCCTAATTTTGAGGATATTTTTTGTGAAAGTTCTAACATCTTAAGTGTGACATCCGCTTCTTCCTGCTCCGTTAAAGACTTTGAACGAAAACTAATACCCAGTGACGCTATAATATTTTTAGAATAATCAAAAATCGGAACCGCAATCGAACTAACATTCTCATCATACTCTCCATTGTCAGTTGCAAAGCATTGAATCGGCACTATTTTCAAATTATCTTTCAGTTTACCAAATGAAGTGATGGTATGTTCGGTATAAGCTGTTAGGTTGGATTGGCCCAAGGCGTTCAAAATAAAATTATCCGGTGAATAGACAAGGTATATTTTACCCATTGCCGTACAGTGAAAGGGAATAGCTTGTCCGATTTGGATGGATGAAGACGCGCCGTCTCCCCCCCGTTTACAATCAATCACCGTTAATTTGTGGTTAATTAGCTTACTCAGAAATATGTTAAAAGGTATGCCAAAAAAAACCTTGGCCACTTGTTTTTGTACTATGGTCCGAATATCATTTTCCTTAAAAAACGAGGAGGCCAGTGATAATATTTTTGTACCCAAATAATATTTACTGGTTGCCCCGTCTTGCTCCACGAAATTACGCTCCATCAATGACGTGAGCAACCGATAAACCGTAGTTTTATTCATTTTCGTCTCGATTGATAAATCATTGAGACTGATTCCGTTTGTTTCAATAGATAAGACTTCCAGTATCGTCAATGCTTTTGTTACCGAAAGAACCTTTTCTTCAAATCTATCAGCCATTTGGATCCAATACCCCTTATATTACCATTGCTTTGAAATTTTTAAAATTTATAACAACAATTGTTCAATCAATCATTTCAGACTTATTGAAAAACCAACGGCGGCAATGATTAACTCAAGCAACTGTAACACTTTATTATAAACAATATATTCATACTTTAATTAATCCCGTTATTCTCTGGAATACCAAGAAATCCTGCCTAAAAAGGATAATTTTATAATAAAACCGCGCTTATTGAGTTAAACCATTCAAATGGTCACTTTTCCCCGTAAAAATGAGTCCCTTTTTCCCATCCACTTCTCATAAATGCACCACCGTATCGCTTGGTCAAACTTACCTCGGCAATAACCGGCAGTTTTAAGAAAGCCCGAAACAGTTTGGCGATCATTCAGCCATGATAAATAACCGTAATTTTTTTATCATTCGGAAATTCGGAGATTATCTTCTAAAAACCATTTCGGCCTTGGCCCGGAAGTCAATGGTTGATTCTTGTCCATAGAGCCTTTCGTGAGGTTTCTTGTCTTGTTTGGCGGGATATCCCCACTCGGCTTCCTCAAAGAAAAGCTTGGGAATACTGCATATGTTTACGTTTAATTCATCTATTTCCTTATCCAGCCATCATCTACCTTGACAATTACCAGTAGGTCAACTAAAATATAAACAAACGTGAACAATTGTGAATAAACATTAACGCAACGAAAGGACTGACTGCTTCCATTGTTTATCGAAGAACGGCATCGCCATATTCTATCGTTAATCAGGGAAAAAGGCCGGGTGGAAGTGGCCGAGCTTAGTAAGGCCTTTCAAATCTCGGAGGATTCGGCTCGCCGCGATCTCCGGTTGATGGAAGAGAAAGGTTTGGTAAAACGAACCTACGGGGAAGCAATCCTCCCCAATAAAGTAGGGGAGTTTTCACGTTTCCAAGAACGCGAAGGAATCCTTCCGAGTGCTAAAGCGGCATTGGCGAAGGCTGCCGCTTCTTTGATACATAAGGGTGATACGATCATGTTGGACGCCTCGTCCACTATTGCCGGGATACTGCCTTGGTTAGAAAGGGTTCCCGGATTAACGATTATTACAAACTCGGTGACCATTGCTTATGATACCATGAATACTCTCCATCAAAGCAACCTGTTTATCATCGGGGGCGTGGTCGATCCGGACAGAGCCAACACCACCAGCATCGAGAGTTTAAAATCAGTCCAAAACATAACAGTAGATAAAGCGTTTATCGCTCCTTGCAGTATCTCATCGGAGCTCGAACTATGGAGTACCACCTTTGATGAGGCAGAGCTTAAAAAAGCAATGATCAATGCCGGACGGGAAGTAATTATTCTCGCTAGCAGCAGCAAGTTCGGACAACGCTCATTGGCTAAAGTAGGTTCTCTTCAATCGGGCTATCTACTGATTACCGACGGAGATATCGGAGGGGAGACCCGCTTGAAACTAAAAGAACGAATCGGAAACGGATTGATAATCGTACCGGAAGGGGATACCGATAATGGCCTCGGAGCTTAAAACTACCCATATTATTCAGTCTTTTAAAACCCTGCGGGGAAATAGCCGTGTTTCGGTAATCTTTGAGCCGCTTTGGGGAATCCCTTATGTCCTGTATACATTTTATCTGAGTTTATACATGAAGGGACAAGGCATTACCGATACCCAACTCGGATATTTGATTTCCATCGGGTTTCTGGCCAGCATCATCTTTTCAATGTGCGGCGGGTTTATCACCGACCGGCTTGGCCGGAAAAAAACCACCCTCATCTTCGACTTACTGGCCTGGCCGGTCTCAGTGTTCATCTATATGATATCCAATAGTTTTTGGATGTTCGCCTTAGCCCAGATCATTAACGGCACATCCAGAATTACCGCTGTTTCCTGGAACCTAATGGTGGTTGAAGACGCCGAAGTCCAGGAACAGGTGGCCGCTTATAACCTGAGCAATGCCATTAATATCTCGGTAGGAATCTTCACCCCCCTCGCCGGAATCTTAGTTAAAAACTTGGGAATTATCAACGGTGAAAAATTCCTGCTAGGTTTTGCGGTGATTAGTATGGCTGCGATGATTCTATTTCGGGACCACTATTTCCGGGAAACCAAAGTAGGCCGGGAGATCTTGGATGAACGCAGAAACCACCGTAAGCAGCAACTGACAAAGGAAAGGAAACTCGATCTGAGCCTTTTCAAGGCTTTGAAGGGAAAACCGGTGGTAGTCATAGCTTTAACCTTAAGCGTCCTTTTTAACGCTTATATCCCCATCGGCACTTTTCAAAGCCTTTACTATGCCCCGTTCCTGACGGAAGTTTTAAAGCTTGATAAATCGGCCATCTCCATCCTGGGTGGACTTAACGCAATGGCGATGCTCTTCGTCTTCGCCTTGCTGACACCGCGGCTCTCCCATGAAAAACGCTTTTTTCACATGGCTGTAGGATTGGCCTTTCAGATTTCCGCCTTGATCATGTTTGTTACCCTTCCCACGGCCAAGTTTTGGCTGGCCGGCATCCCGGTGCTCCTGTTCGCCCTCGGTTTTGGAGTGGTAAAGCCCTTTAACGATTCGGTCTTGGCCGAGGTTACTCAAGGCAAGGAGCGAGCCGGGATCTATGCGATCCACAATACCGCCGTCTCCATCTCCAGCGCCGGGATGGGATTGGCCTCCGGTTATCTTTATAGATCAAATCCTGCTTTGATCTATTTAATCTCGATTGGAATCTTAACCATCTGTATCGGCTGCTTGGTTTGGCTGGGGGCTTTTCAAAAGATGGCTATAGCTTCAAATATTAATAAAACCGGTTCTCAAACTTGACCTGTTCTTCCCAATACTTTCTGGTAGAATCACATCTTCGCATTGATTAAATTCTGCAAATTTGTATATGCGCTTATCAATGGCTGTCGTCAGCTTCTTTGTCTGTTTTACACCTTTTTCATACCAGATATTTTTCACAACCAACGTTTTCGCCTTACGGTCACATACGGCCTCAACTCTGCCGATAAAACGGTCACCGTACAGCAACGGCAGGACATAATAGCCGTATTTACGCTGTGCCGCGGGCATGTAAATCTCCCATTTGTAGTCAAAATCAAACAATGCCTTAATAAGCCGCCTGTCCCAAAGCATATTGTCAAGCGGAGCGATCAGCTCACAGCGGGCTTTTAATTCGTTTTTCCCCAAAACTGTCTCAAGTAAATCCTGGTCGGTCGAAAGGCAATACAGCTTGTCCTTAATGCCATCAACCGTAATTTCAAGGATTTTCCCTTCCGTAAGCATCTGTTTAAAACTTTCGTTCCGCTCTGCGGATTTCAATCCCCTGATATTCAGCCATGCGTCGGAAGGTTTGTTCCACAACAGTCCCACTGCTCCGATTCGGCGCAACACGCGCCATTTTTGGTGGTCAAGTTCATCGGGATACGGCTCCGGCGCGTTTAATAGTTCAACAGCGATCCAATTCTCCGCCAGGTCGTAATACTTGATTAAGCCTTTTTTGTGGTGTATCACCAAATCGCCACGGAAATACATGGTTTCAAGTGCGGCCCGAGAAAGCTTCGTATCACTCCAATACCATTTGACCGTATCATTAAACCCAAGATCTGCCGAGGAAACAGCACCCTTGTTACGGATAATTTTCTTAATTTCCTCGCATACTGCATTGACCTCGTCGCGACTTCTGCCGCCGGTTTGATATGCTTCGCGATACCGCCGGAAATAAGGCCAGTCCGTGGTTTTGATAATCGCAAGGTTTTTATCGAAATAGTCGAGGAGTATTCTATCTTCGTATAAAAGTGAATCTAACCATTGCTTTGTAAAACCATCAACCCTCGACTGCAAAACAAGCTCAGAGTTCTTTCCGCATACATCAATCGGGTCAAATTGAATACATCCCGCCTGACGGAGAAAATCAAGCACGCCCTGTTTGCCCGAGAATTTGTAACTGCCAATCAGTCCATGCTTGAGAACCATGAACCTGCGGGCTTGCTCATTGGTTAAAGTAAGGCTTTTTGTCATTTTGTCACTTTCTAATTGTTGTTCTCGGATAGTCGGCCACGTCAGCTACTGTTGACCCAAATGAAATTATGAAAATGGGGCTGACGTGGATCGACAAGCAGCGGTAGCATTTTCTAAGTTAGGCGGTTTCATAATTCCTTTTTTCCGGCTTCGCATACAATATATTGATAGACTAAAATAAAACCTACACTATATATTGCATGCGAAGATAAATTTTTGTAATTATGAAACTCGCTCAAGT
>JAEZJK010000079.1 GCA_023415835.1 Bacillota bacterium | reverse complement strand
CTTGTTGGTAATTTTGATAAATACCGGCGCCGATCCCGGCGCCCCGGGCAGCTCCTTGGGAACCGTCGGTATTGTATAGTTCGACTTGAGCGCCGCTAATAGTAGCAAATGTTTCGCTAAAGACCGGGCTTAAAAACATGTTGGCAAAACCGGCTTTGATGGTTGAAATGTCGATTCCCATTTGGCGCATGATTTCAATGCCGTAATTCAAAGAATAGACGATTCCTTCCTGGGCGGCCCGGGCCAGGTGTTGTCGGTTGTGAATATTAAAGTCTAACCCGTGAATTACCGCTCCGGTTTTAATGTTCTCCAAGGTTCGCTCCGCGCCGTTGCCATAAGGCAAGATGCTTAATCCGCAAGCGCCGACCGGAACTCCGGCCGACATTTGATCCATCTCGCGATAACTCAAGTTATTCATCATGTTATTCTTTAACCAACGGTATAAAATGGCGGTGCCATTAATGCAAAGAAGTGTCCCATAACGAGGATTTGCCGGAGTATGGTTTACATGGACGAAGGTATTAACCCGGGATTTCGGATCATAATTCGGCTGGTCGCCAACGCCGTAAACCACGCCGCTGGTACCAGCGGTAGCGGCAATTTCGCCAGGCTCCAAAACCTTTAACGACAAGGCGTTGTTGGGCTGGTCGCCGGCGCGGTATGAAACCGGCGTCCCTTTTTTCAACCCCAATTCCGCCGCCGCATCCACGGTTAACTCACCCTGGACCGAGAAAACCGGCCCGATCTCCGGGAAAAGGTCGGGAGAGATCCGATAGTGATTTAGCACTAAATCGGCGATCTTTTGGTTGGGATAATCCCAAAGAATCCCTTCCGATAAACCGGAGGGCGTAGTTTTGGTTTCTCCGGTCAAGCGCAGGGCGATATATTCGCCGGGCAACATCGCCTTATAGATCTGGGTGTAAACTTCGGGTTCATTTTCCTGGACCCACTTTAATTTGGAAGCAGTAAAGTTTCCGGGTGAATTAAGTAAAGATTTCAGGCAGTTTTCTTTTCCTATTGACTCAAAAGCTTCCTCCCCGATTTTTACGGCGCGGCTGTCGCACCAAATGATCGATGGGCGTAACAGCTGAAGATTCCGGTCTACAATTACCAATCCATGCATTTGATAGGAAATGCCAATCGCTTTAACCTCTTTAAGATCAATACCGGATTTGCTCTGGATTATTGCGGTGGCCAGCTTGATATGTTTCCACCATTCTTCCGGATCTTGTTCGGCCCAACCCGGTTGGGGAGCGTGAATTTCCATTTCTTCCGAGGGGGATACAGTTGAAGCGACGGTTTTTCCGGAATCGATCTCCACTACGGACGCTTTAATTGAGGAACTCCCGATATCAAACCCTAGTAGATAGCCCAATTTTTCAGCCCCTTTCCACTTTACCCAATTTAGTACAATTGATTAAATAACCTGTCAATCATTAAACTGCCGGCTCCTAAAGCAGTAGCTTGGTTTTTTAAGTTAGAAAATTGAAGTTCTACCCCACGATAGGAATATTCCAGGCAATGGTCTTTTATTTCTTTGAGGAGACGATATTGGATTAAATTGCTAGCCTCGGCGATCTTACCGCCGATAATAACCATTTCCGGATTTAAGCCATTGATCAGATTCGCGACGCCTAGTCCCAAATAATCGGTGATTTCGTTGATAACTTTGGTTGCGACCGGATGGTTTTCAAAAAAGCCGTTTAATAATTCTTCAAATGAGTTAAGGCTTGTTTCAGAATACTGACGATAAAGATTTAAGGCGGCGCTATTGGACGCATATACTTCCCAGCATCCTTTTTTACCGCACCGGCAAGGGTGGCCATCGGGTGCAATGGTCATGTGGCCGAATTCACCGGCCAAATAATTATGACCGTAAAATAATTCGTTATTGATGATTAAACCGGTACCGATTCCTAAACCCACCGAAACATAAACCACGTTAGCCTTTCCTTTAGCTGATCCGAAGTTCGATTCACCAACCGCCGCAGCTTTAGCTTCATTTTCGACAATAACCGGTAAATCAACGGGTAGAAGCGAGGCGAGATTGACATTTTTCCAACCCAAATTAGGAGTGAACTCGATAATCCCGGTTTGATGGTTGACTATTCCAGGAACACCGACTCCCAACCCGGCTATCTTGGAAAAAGGCGTTGTAGTTGAATCACAGATCTTAAGCATGGTTTGGTATAAGGTTGAAGCGATCTGCCATTCATCGGTTCCGGTGTATTTTACCTCTTCGGTTCTTAGAATTTGCCCCTGAAGATTGACTAAGAGCATAATTAAGCGATCAACCTGCAGGTCAACTCCGATTACATATGATGAATCAGGGTTAAGGTGATATAATTCCGATTTCCGACCGCCGCTGGATGCGGCATTTCCAAAAGCTATGATCCGGTTTTCGTTTATTAGTTCAGTAATAAAAGTTGCTACCGTGGTAATACTGACACCTAATTTTTGGGCGATCTCCCTTTTGGTTAGCGACTCATTTTTGCGGATTAGCTCCAAAATTTGCCTCTTATTGTTGGAACGCATTATCTGATGGTTGATGGCTTTTTTCATTCATATTCTCCGGCATGATTTGAAAAGTTAAACTCACTTTTAAAAAAACTTTTCAAAAGTATTTTATTATTAGTTCGATAAAAAAGACCAATTTCCTTTTTAAAGAAAAAAAGATCAATAAAAAAACCCGGATTTATAAATTCCGGGTTTTGAAGAGATTGAATGAAGCCGTTAGTTTAAATGCATAGTCCAGTTTGCGCCGCTGTTGTTATCCCAGTTAGCCGCACTGTCTTTAAAACAAAAATTTAATTCATGATTACCGCTAGCCTTAACCTCGGATGAAAACCGATCCCCAACTCGCTCCATTTTAACGGTGTTCGCAGGAGTTCTCCAGCTATCAAAGGAATAATGGAGGAATACGGAATCAGCGCCCGACTCTTTTAGCAAACCATGATAGTTTATCTGAACCGTATCCCCAGGACTGGCCGGAGCGGGGTTCCAGGAGACCCGGTAGTCTTCAAAACTACCGATCTCAAAATTGTTCCGTTTATTTTGGCTCAAAAAATTCTTCATAAAATTATTCAAAACCAACCCTCCTTTTTACAAGTTTGCGATGCTATTTTTTCCGGAATGAACCTAATTACGCCCGGAAACAGATGCCACTCGGAAAGGAGGAATGCTTTTTTGCCTATAAAGACGTTTACTGGTAGTTCGAACCAAGTAAAGATTAATTAAAGAAATCGATTATACCTTGAAAAACGCCTTGAGCCGCATTATCTTTAAAGTGATCCGAACGGAGTATCTGCTCTTCTTGAAGGTTACTAAGAAACCCTAATTCTAATAAAACTCCGGCCATTTGGGTCTCACGGATTACGACAAAGTTTTCAGTTTTCACTGCTAGTTTTTTTAACCCTGTCAGCTGAACTATGGCTTCCAATATTTTAGTGGCCAAGGGCCAAGACTGTGGATGGTTCGGGTAGTAAAAAATCTCAATTCCTTGAATCTCAGGTTTGGGATGGCTGTTAGTGTGAATGCTTATAAAGAAGTCGGCCATTAAAAAATTGGCACAAAAAGCCCGTTCGTAAAGGCTGATGAAAGTATCGTCAAACCTGGTTAAAACCACATTAGCCCCGGCCTCTTCCAAAAGATCCTTAAGACGGAGGGAGACTCCCAGATTAATTTCCTTTTCAAGGGTCCCTTTCTTACCGGAAGCGCCATTATCCGGACCTCCGTGACCGGGATCAATGACGATGGCCTTATTAAACAAAGGGGAAGGATGGAAAGAAACTATCAATTGACGTTGATTGGATGAGATTTCAATATCATAATTGAGTAAATAATTGAGGCCGATCTCTAGCCGGACTTGGGCAGAGTTCAACCTGGTTAGTTTGATTGACTTTCCTTGAGCGCCGTTTAAATCAGGGGCGGTTAGGCCAGTTTGAAACTGGGCATAATCAAAATCCAGCTGGATCTGCCTGGCGTTTTTAACCTTGTGGGTTTTTGCTAACAACTCGCCATCGCCAGTAATTAGCAACTGACTGCCTTGTTCAGAGCTTGTCCATTCTAATCCGGTTATTAATTGGATTTTTCTAATTTGGACTAAATTAGGGTTATCTCGGGATTGAGTGACAAATAATTCTTCCGTTCTCAATAGGGTAAGGCTTAACTGAACAGTATCAGGGTTTATTTGTTCGACAAAAATTTCCTTAATTAAATCGCTGTCTCCGGAAATAATTTTTTGGCGGGTTTTAAATGTAGCGCTGTAAAAGTGAACGATTAAACATTGAGAATCATTATTAACCACTTTAAAGCTTGCCGGGGCTGAAGTTTTAATATTGACTTTGGTCTCCGTTCCTTGGCGGAATAGGGATATCCCCTCTAGGTAATAGTTGAAGGTAATTAAGAAACGTTCGGGAAGGTCAGGGTCGTTAATGACTTGATATCCGGTTGATTTGGAAAGATCGAAGGCCAGTGTCAAAAGGCCAGTTTCATCAGTGTTAAAACGGGCTCTTTTGATAAGGGCATTTCGAAGGTTAGTTATTTTGGAGGTAATTACCGGATGGACTTTTGAGGCTGGGAATTGACAAACCAACCGGTCGGGCTTGGTTAAGAGAAAGTTTTTAAACTCGGCGGTTCCGGTTAAGACCAATTCCAGCGCAGGGCGGCCCTGAAATTGAATAACATCTAGGTTTAAAAGGTAGTTTTCCCCCCAAGTTAACCTCAATTGCTGATCATTACAACTGGATTCGACGATGCCCAATATTTTGTAAAATTCTAAGGGAAACCATAAATCTTCACCCTGTTCAAAAGGGAGATTACTTAAAGGGTACTTTTTTTCACCCAAGATCAACAACGAATTTCCGGTTTGGAATTCGGTTTCAAAGTTGGCAAAGTTGATTTTGATGGTTCCTTTACTAATTTTCCATTCGGCTTTAGTTTTAAAAATTTCTTCTAAAAAAAGATGGTTTATGTATAAAGTACTGTTTTGCTTGATAAATTTCACTCGCGGGCTAAGTCCGCGATCAACCAAAAAAACGGTTGAGAGGGGGGGTTGGGTAATTGCGAAACAGTCTTGCCCTGACAGAAGAATTAGAAGGTTGATAATCAAAAAAATCTTTAACGTTTTAAGCAATTAAGTTCTCCCCCTTGCCTCATCATTCAATGCGAACCGGGGTGGTTCCTCTCATCAAACAGGCATGGGAGAAAATACTTAATTACTACATAATAGGAAACCTATTAAATATATACCTGGTATACTTAGCTTTTCGGATTTTGGCACAAAAAATCAATTTGGCGCTTAAAAACGGCTAATAAGGTTCCCCTAAAAACAGTGCTTTGAATATACTAGACTAAGGCACGAATATAGGATGAAGTAAATTTCTTATACGAGATTTGCATTCCTAAAGCCGAATGCAAATGGCATCAAATCCGAATTTACTTCATCCTATTATCTGAAATAAGTTGAATAAAATTTGTAAATTTTTCCATTACCGGGCTGGTCGGAAGCTCCGCTTCCTGCTCGCCTATGCGTCCTATCCGGCTTTAGGGACATGATGTATAGGAGAAAATTTAATTCAACTTATATTGATTAATGCGGAGGCTGACGTACAATTGATAAATAAAGATATGTTAACGCCGCTAAGCCTGTTGTTCTCTCCGGAAAATATGCTTCAGATCAAAAACATGGTAAATCAGTTTAATGATACTTTTAACGATGATTTTTGGGAAAGTATCGCAAGGGTTAACAAACTGGTAAAAGGGAAGCCCAGTGGGGCTATTCCAATTGAGATTTGGGAGAACAAAAAACATTTATATCTTATGGCTTTAGTGGCCGGTATTAAGGATAAGCAAAACATTAAGGTCAGGTTTAAAGATAATAGCACCCTGGTTATCAAAGTCAAATATCCCTTACTTAAACCTATTGAAGATAGTTTTATGGTACAAACAGAGGTTTCTAGGTTTGAGGAAAGGGAAGTCAGTTTGGTTCAACCAGTAGAGAGTAATGATTATGAACTAGAATTAAGTGAAGGGGTGTTAACTCTTACCTTAAATAAGCAAAACCATGGGGATTGACGTCTAAAACCAAGACCTCGAATATGTGTTAACGGCCTTAAAAAGGCCGTTATTTATGGAATGGGTTTTTATTTTACTCAAGATTAGTCGTCGCCCCGATCGGATACGTCTACACCCTGACTTTCAATGGCTTCTTTAATATTTTGGATGTTAACAATACCAGGGGTATAACTTACCAGAACTTTTTTGGCCTCAGGATCGACCTTGACGTGGTTGACCCCGTCCAAAGCTCCCACAATCCTCATTATACCATCTTGGTCGGCATTGGTTATCTTTCCGACAATGTCAAATCTTTGATCCAGATTTGCCATAATTAATCCTCCCTATTTGTCTATTATTAACTATACTCTCAACTCTTTAAGGTAACCTAAATCGGGGAAGATATTCCCGATTAAAAGCGTTGGGACAAATCACACCCTCAGGGGACAATGGTTAGATCGGATAATAAGTAGATTGTTTCCGATGGGACTCAGGTCAGTCCGGGATATCTAATCAAAACCTATAGAAGGATAGCTCAAGAGGCGGCGATTGCTCTTGACGCTGGCGACCATACTGTTTGGTTTAACCGAATTTCAGTGGCAGTGTTCAAGAGATACTTGTATCCGGTTCCTGGCGGACTATGGGATTCGGGATTCCCGCCGCTATCAGCGCCAAACTGGCTAAGCCGGAACTCCAAGTCATCGCTTTGGTCGGATATGGTTCACTGGCGATGTTCTTGGGCGAGTTTTTAACCGCGGTCCGCTACCAACTCCCAATTACGGTTATAGTAGTGAACAATGGTTATTTGGGGATGGAAAAAGATAAGATGGAAATGAAAATGATGGATCCATCGGTAACAACGGTGAACAATCCGGATTTTGCCAAGTTCGCCGAGGCCTGTGGCGGAATGGGGTACAGGGTGAAGCAGCCCGGGGATTTGGAAGCTGTTTTGAGAGAGGCGCTTAATAGCGGGCGACCGGCCGGCCTTGGTCGACGTGATTACCAGCCTGGTGAAATTCCCGGGATTGGAGGAAAAAAGCAACCCGGAAAAGGAGTTGGCGTGGTTTAGGAGTTCAAATACTTCTTCATCTAAGCGTTTTCATAATAACCATATAATAATCAAAATTATGAAAACGCCAGGATGTCTGCTTCATTGATAAGGTTTTCCCAAAATTGAGCGCAGATAAACTCTATTTGCTCCAAATGTCACGAGGCATTTGGGGCTTTTTTGCTCGCTCAATTTCGGGAACACTCCTATGTGTTATTGGCTGTCCGGCGCCCTCAGTTGAAGGTTGTCCAAGGATGGCAACCTCCATAATCTGGATAACCCCTCCTATAGAATAAACATTTTTGTGCTATTTGATATATTTCGTTGTAACACTCATGAGATTACTTATATTATTTTTATTTCTACTATAAGCAGAGGAGGAAACAATTTTACCTTTTTCGTCAAAATACCTACCAGTAACAGTACTTGTTTCTTGAGAAATTGCCAAATATGTATATATTTTCGCCATTTCATCCGGTGATATGGAAAACCTGCTCTTTATCGAATACATGAATTTCATTAATTTAGATAAATTTGGATAACGCCTGATATCAATTTTTACATTGGTGACACGAATACAATTAACTGTTATTCCAGTATTTTTCAATTCTTCCGATAGCCAATAAGTATACATGACTTGTGCAAGTTTCGATTGATAATAAGCTTTCTCTACACTAAATGAACTCTTTCTAAATTCCGGATCATCCAGGTCAATTTTAATAAATGGATGTAACATTAGACCTTGGGAAGCAATAGTTATTATACGCCCTTGTTCACTCTGCTTAATTTTATCCAACAATAGATTTGTTAATAGAACTGGACCAATATGGTTTGTGGCCCAAACAGTTTCAATATTATCATTTGAAAATATAGGTTTTTTTCTACTTATATCAAAATCAGCAGCATTATGAATTAAAACATCAAGTCTGTCATATGTTGCATTGATTTCATCAACCGCTTCTTTGATTGAATTTTGCGAACTCATATCAATTATTATTAATTCAACATCATTATTACCGCTTCTTTTGCGGATTTCTTCTAAAGCGGCCAAACCTCTTTCCCTGTTCCTAGAACCAACCAGCACCTTAAGGTCTTTTTGTGCAATTTGTATAGCAGCAGCTTTACCGATCCCCGAGTTTGCCCCTGTAATCAAGCATAGCTTTTTTTCCATTTAAAAACCTCCAATTTAACTTCTTTATTAAACCTAGCCCGCACGATGCGGGCGTCATTGCCGGATTGCCAATATCGTCTTGGCACTTCCGACGGCCAAGAAACTTAGTGACGACGCTCTACTTAGTTTTTTGGCTGTGTTGCGGCCTACACCATGAATACTCTTCTTCAAACCAACATCATGATTTACCTTTACCGCAACCGAAAGCGTAAGTGCCGTGATGAACTAAACCGCTATCGCGGTGGCTTTAGTTATTCGCTTGATACCCTACATTCAATTCTTCAATTCTGCCAATTGTTACCCAAATAATTCCACAAAATTACCACCATTCCTTTATGATCGAAATGC